>JAFDDB010000117.1 GCA_019311115.1 Deltaproteobacteria bacterium | reverse complement strand
CCTTCAGGATCCCCTCCGGGTCGATGATCCCGACGCTGCTCGTCGGCGACTACATCGTCGTCAACAAGTTCTCGTACGGTGTGCGGCTCCCGATCACCGGGAGCCTGTTGATTCCGGTCGGCGAGCCGTCGCGGGGCGACGTCGTGGTCTTCCGTTACCCGGACGACCCGAGCATCGACTACATCAAGCGGGTCGTCGGCGTGCCGGGTGACCGTGTCGAGATCCGGCGGGGCCGGCTCTTCCTGAACGGGCAGCCCGTCGATCGCGTCGACGAGGGCTCGTACAGCTACGTGGACTACCAGCAGCACCGCGAAGTGACGCGCGAGCGCTACCGCGAGATCAACGCGGACGGCGACGAGTACACGATCATCCACGACCCGCGCGCCGGGAGCATCGGCGCCCGGCGCCACTGGATCGTGCCCGAGGGCAAGTACTTCATGATGGGCGACAACCGCGACAACTCGCGGGACAGCCGCCTCTGGACGCAGCCCTTCGTGTCGTCGGACCAGTTGAAGGGGCGCGCCATATTCGTGCACTGGTCCTGGGTGGTCGCCTCGGGTCCGGCCGACCAGCGCGGCTTCCTGATGGACTTTGCGAACACGATCTACCGCGTGCTCACGCTCCAGGTCGAGGAGATGCGCTGGGAGCGCATCGGCCACTCCGTCCACGGCATCGCGGATTGACGCGCCCCAGGGGCGCGTGTAACGTTCGCCGCCAAGCGGCCGGAGTGGGGAAGCCGGGAGCGGGTCCGCGGCGCGGGCTCCCTTCGGGAAGAACACTCGAGAACGGTCGCAAGTAGCTGGAATTTCGACCTTTTAAGCCCATCCAGTGAGGTGGGGAAGGGTGCGGGATGAAATCCGACCAAACGGCCGCCTCCGGCAGCGACGAGAGCGCCCCCGACACGTCCCGGCCCGATCCGGACGCGACTGGGCGCGTCGTACTGGACGGCGCAGGTATCCAGCGAGCGGTCGCGCGCATCTCCCACGAGATCCTCGAGCGCAACGGCGATCCCGAGACGATCGCGATCGTCGGCATCGAGTCCGGCGGAGTGCCGATCTCGGAGATGATCGGCGGCCGCGTGCGCGAGATCTCGGGGGCACCGGTGCTGCTCGGAAGCCTCGACGTCACGCTCTACCGCGACGACGTGATCGGACGCGGCAAGCGCCCGGTCCCGCATCGGACGCGCATGCCGTTCTCGGTGCGCGGCCTGCGCGTGGTGCTCGTCGACGACGTCGTGTTCACCGGCCGCACGATCCGCGCGGCGATGGACGCGGTCATCGACTTCGGCCGTCCCGAGGGCATCCAGGTCGCCGCGCTCGTCGACCGCGGGCACCGCGAACTCCCGATCCAGGTCGACTTCGTCGGCAAGAACATTCCGACCTCGCGTGCGGAGAGCGTGGTCTTCCGCCCCTCCGCGGGGGGGGACTACGAGGTGGTGTTGCAATGAAGCACTTGCTCGGGATCGAGCCACTCGATCGCGACGAGATCGGACAGATCCTCGACGCGGCCGACGCGATGCTCGAGATCTCGCAGCGCGAGATCAAGCGCGTCCCGACGCTCCGCGGCCGGACCGTGATCAACCTGTTCCTCGAGCCCTCGACGCGCACCCGCGTCAGCTTCGAGATCGCCGCGAAGCGTCTGTCCGCAGACGCGATCAACGTGTCGTCGTCGGGATCCAGCCTGTCCAAGGCCGAGACGCTCAACGACATGGCGCAGAACCTCGCGGCCATGAACGCGGACGTGCTCGTCGTGCGCGACCGCACGGCGGGAGTGCCGGCGATGCTGGCGGAGCGCGTTCGCATTCCGGTCGTGAACGCGGGAGACGGCGCCCACGAGCACCCCACCCAGGCGCTTCTCGACGCCTTCACCGTGCGCCAGTCGCTCGGCAGCATCGAGGGCCGCGTGGTGGCGATCGTCGGCGACATCGCGCACAGCCGCGTAGCGCGGTCCGCGATCCACATCTTCACCAAGCTCGGCGCCGAGGTGCGCATCGCCGGCCCGCCGACCATGATGCCGGTGGGCATCGAGGAGCTGGGCGTGAAGCCCTGCTCGAGCATCGAGGAGGCGCTCGACGGGGCCCACGTCATCTGCATGCTGCGCATCCAACGCGAGCGCCTCGAGGGAGCGCTGTTCCCGAGCGTGCGCGAGTACTCGCGGACCTACGGCCTGGACCTGCGTCTGCTGCGGCTGGCCCGGCCCGAGGCGATCGTGCTCCACCCGGGCCCGATCAACCGCGGGGTCGAGATCGGCAGCGACGTGGCCGATGCGGAGCCGTCGCGCATTCTCGACCAGGTCACGAACGGGGTGGCCGTGCGCATGGCCGTGCTCTACCTGCTGACCGGAGAGCAGGCGTGACGCGCTGGCGCGTACGCGGCGCGCGCGTCCTCGACCCGGCCTCGGGACTCGACGAGGTCGTCGACATCGACGTCGAGGACGGGCGCATCGCGGGCATGGGGACGGACCTGCCGGGGATTCCCGAGCAGGTGCTCGAGGCGACGGGCCTCTGGGTGGTGCCGGGATTCGTCGACATCCACACGCACCTGCGGGAACCGGGCCAGGAGTACAAGGAGGACATCGCCTCTGGCGCCCGCTCGGCCGCGGCCGGCGGGTTCACGACCATCTGCTGCATGGCGAACACGGACCCCGTGAACGACAGCCCCGCGGTGACCGAGTTCATCCAGCGACGCGCGCGCGACACCGCCTGCGTGAACGTGCGCGTGATCGCCGCGGCGACCCAGGGTCTGCGCGGCGAGATCATGTCCGAGATGGCGGGGCTCGCGGGAGCCGGCGCCGTCGCGTTCTCGGACGACGGCTACACGATCATGGACTCGTCCGTGATGCGCCGCGTGCTCGAGTACGCAAAGGGTGTGGACCGGCCGGTGATCGCGCACTGCGAGGACCTGGCCCTGAAGGGCGCGACGGCGGTCCACGAGGGCGCGCACGCCACCTGTTGCGGACTGCCGGGCTCCCCGGCCGAAGCCGAGACGATCCTGGTCGCCCGCGACCTGGAATTGGCACGCCTGACGGGCGCGCACCTGCACGTGGCGCATGTATCCGCCGCGCGCTCGGTCGAGCTGATCCGCGACGCCAAGGACGCCGGCGTGCGCGTGACCGCCGAGGTGACTCCGCACCACCTGGCGCTCACCGACGCGGTGATCCGCGGCTACGACACGAACACCAAGATGGCCCCGCCGCTGCGGACGGCGCGCGACCGCGAGGCGCTGCGCGACGGCCTCGCCGACGGGACGATCGACTGCGTGGCGACCGACCACGCGCCCCATGCCGCATACGAGAAGGACGTGGAGTACACCTCGGCGCCCTTTGGCGTCGTGGGTCTCGAGACGGCCCTGCCGGTCGTCCTCGACCTGGTGCACGAGAAGCGCCTGTCCGCGCTCGATGCGATCCGCCGGATGACCTGCGCGCCCGCCTCGCTGCTGCGGCTGCGCGCGGGCTCGCTCGAGATCGGCGCTCCGGCCGACCTGGCACTCGTCGATCCCGAGGCGATCTGGAAGCTGGACGGACCGGAACTCCAGTCCCGCTCGCGGAACTCCGCCTTCCTGGGCCGGGAGTTCCGGGGACGCGTGCTGCGCACCTGGGTCGCGGGACGGGCCGTGCATGGCTCGGACGAGACGCTGCCGTGAGCGCACCGGGTGGACGGGCGCGTCTCGTGCTCGCGGACGGCTCCGTCTGGGAGGGCGAGAGCTTCGGCGCCGACGCCGAGCAGGGCGGCGAGGTCGTCTTCAATACGGCGATGACCGGCTACCAGGAGATCCTGACCGATCCCTCGTACGCCGGGCAGATCGTCTGCATGACCTATCCCGAGATCGGCAACGTGGGCGTGAATCCCGAGGACGAGGAGTCGTCCGGGCTCTACCTGCGCGGCTTCGTGGTGCGCGACCACGTCGACTTCCCGTCCTCGTGGCGCTCGCGCGAGTCGCTGCACGCCTACCTGGTGCGCCACGGCGTGCCGGGAGTCTCGGGCATCGACACCCGCGCGCTGGTGCGGCGCATCCGCGAAGCGGGCGCGCAGGGCGGGTTCATCGCGCACGGCGGCGCTCCGGTCGAGCGGTTGCGCGAGCGCGCCGCGGCGCTGCCGTCGATGGAGGGACAGAACCTGGTCGACGAGGTCACGACCGCCGAGGCGTACGAGTGGCGCGAGGGCGACGCCTGGCTGCCGCGCTCGGGCGGTGCGTCGTCGAGGCGCTACCGGGTCGTCGCCTACGACTTCGGGATCAAGCGGAACATCCTGCGCCGGCTCACCGAGTCGGGGTTCGACGTGACGGTCGTGCCGGCGCGCACTTCGGCCGAGGACGTGCTCGCGCTCGAGCCCGACGGTGTGTTCCTGTCGAACGGCCCCGGAGACCCGTCGGCGGTGCCCTGGGCGGTCGAGACGGTGCGCGCGCTGGTGGGACGCAAGCCGATCTTCGGCATCTGTCTGGGCCACCAGATCCTGGGCCTGGCGCTCGGCGGTACGCGGACGAAGCTCCGCTTCGGCCACCACGGCGCGAACCAGCCGGCGCACGAGCGCGACACCGGCCGCGTGATGATCGCTTCCGAGAACCACGGCTTCGCGCTCGACGCCGAGGCGTTGGCGGCGCGCGACGACCTGGAGGTGACGCACGTGAACCTGAACGACGGCTGCGTCGAGGGCCTGCGCCACCGGGAACTGCCCGTCTTCTCGGTCCAGTTCCACCCCGAGGCGTCGCCCGGACCGCACGACACGTCGTACCTGTTCGACCACTTCCACTCGTTGATCGAGGCCGACCGTGCCGAAGCGTGAGGACCTGAAGAAGATCCTGCTGATCGGCTCCGGCCCGATCGTGATCGGCCAGGCCTGCGAGTTCGACTACTCGGGGACCCAGGCGTGCAAGGCGTTGGCCGAGGAGGGCATCGAGGTCGTCCTGATCAACTCGAACCCGGCCACGATCATGACGGACCCCGAGTTCGCGAGCCGGACGTACGTCGAGCCGCTCGTGCCGGACACGCTGGAGCAGATCCTGGAGATCGAGCGCCCCGACGCGGTCCTGCCGACCCTGGGTGGCCAGACGGCGCTCAACCTGGCGCTCGCCGTCGCCGAGCGCGGGGTGCTCGAGCGGCTCGGCATCGAGCTGATCGGCGCGGGCATCGACTCGATCCGGCTGGCCGAGGACCGCCAGCAGTTCCGCGTGGCGATGCAGGAGATCGGCCAGCGCGTACCGCGCTCGTTCTACGTCACGGAGGCTGGCCAGGCCGACGCCGCGCTGGACGCTGTGGGCCTGCCCGCGATCATCCGGCCGAGCTTCACCATGGGCGGAACCGGCGGCTCCATCGCCTACTCGCGAGAGGAGTTCGTGAAGAGCCTCGACTGGGGCCTCCAGCAGTCTCCCGTGAGCGAAGTGCTCGTCGAGGAGTCGGTGCTCGGCTGGCGCGAGTTCGAGCTCGAGGTCATGCGCGACAGCGCGGACAACGTGGTGATCATCTGCTCGATCGAGAACTTCGACGCGATGGGCGTGCACACCGGAGACTCCGTCACGGTGGCCCCCGCGCAGACGCTCACCGACAAGGAGTACCAGCGGCTGCGGGACGCCGCGGTCGACATCATCCGGCGGGTCGGCGTCGCGACGGGCGGGTCGAACATCCAGTTCGCCGTTCACCCGGGGAACGGCGACGTCGTCGTGATCGAGATGAACCCGCGCGTGTCGCGCAGCTCGGCCCTGGCCAGCAAGGCGACCGGCTTCCCGATAGCGAAGATCGCCGCGAAGCTGGCGATCGGCTACACGCTGGACGAGATCCCGAACGACATCACGCGCGAGACCCCGGCCAGCTTCGAGCCGACCATCGACTACGTCGTCACCAAGATCCCGCGCTTCGCGTTCGAGAAGTTCCCGCAGGCGGACGCGCGGCTCGGCGTGCAGATGAAGTCTGTGGGCGAGGTCATGTCGATCGGCCGCACGTTCCGCGAGTCCTTGCAGAAGGGACTGCGCTCGCTCGAGGTGGACGCGTACGGCTTCGAGCCGCTGGACCTTCCCCTCGACGAGCTTCGCGACCAGCTGCGCGTGCCGCGCGGCGACCGCCTGGCGCTGATCGGCCAGGCCTTCCGCGACGGCCTCGACGCCGCCGAGGTGCACGACCTGACGGCCGTCGACCCCTGGTTCCTGCATCACGTCGAGGCGCTGATCCGCGAGGAGGCCGCGATCACCGGAGACTTCGACCTGCGCCGCGCCAAGCGCATGGGCTTCTCGGATCGCCGCCTGGCGGCGCTCTCGGGCACGACCGAGACCGAGATCCGCGAGCGCCGGCTACGCGAGGGCGTCGTGCCCGTCTTCAAGCGCGTCGATACCTGCGGCGCCGAGTTCGAGGCGCACACCCCGTACCTGTACTCGACCTACGAGCAGGAGTGCGAGGCGCGGCCCACGGACCGCAAGAAGGTGATCATCCTCGGTGGCGGACCGAACCGGATCGGGCAGGGCATCGAGTTCGACTACTGCTGCGTGCACGGCGTGCTCGGACTCGAGCGCGACGGCTACGAGACCATCATGGTCAACTGCAACCCCGAGACCGTCTCTACCGACTACGACACCTCGGACCGGCTCTACTTCGAGCCGCTGACGCTCGAGGACGTGCTCGCGATCGTCGCGACCGAGAAGCCCCACGGCGTGATCGTGCAGTTCGGCGGACAGACGCCGCTGCGGCTGGCCGTTCCCCTCGAACGCGCGGGCGTGCCGATCCTGGGCACGTCACCCGACGCGATCGACCGCGCCGAGGACCGCGAGCGCTTCGCGAACCTGCTGCGCAAGCTCGGCCTGAACCAGCCGGAGAACGGCACCGCCCGTAGCGTCGAGGCCGCACGGCGTCTGGCAGCGAACATCGGCTACCCCGTACTGGTGCGGCCGTCCTACGTGCTCGGCGGGCGCGCCATGCAGATCGTGCACGACGAGACCGCGCTCGACCGCTACATGCGCGAGGCCGTGAGCGTCAGCCCCGAGCACCCGGTGCTCGTCGACCGCTTCCTCGCCAACGCGATCGAGGTAGACGTCGACGCGATCTGCGACGGAAAGGCGGCCGTGATCGGCGGAATCATGGAGCACATCGAGGAGGCCGGCATCCACTCGGGTGACTCGGCCTGCTCGCTGCCGCCGTACAGCCTGCCGCGCTACATCGTCGAAGAGATCCGGCGCGCCACCCGCGAGATGGCGCTCGAGCTCGGTGTCGTCGGGCTGATGAACGTGCAGTTCGCGGTCGTCGACGACACGGTCTACGTGATCGAGGTCAACCCGCGCGCCTCCCGCACGGTTCCGTTCGTGTCCAAGGCGATCGGCGTACCCCTGGCGCAGGTGGCGGCGCGGGTCATGGCCGGGCGCTCGCTCGAGGATCTCGGCTTCACGGCCGAGGTCGAGCCCGCGCACGTGTCCGTCAAGGAGGCCGTCTTCCCGTTCGTCAAGTTCCCCGGCGTCGACACGCTGCTCGGCCCCGAGATGAAGAGCACCGGCGAGGTGATGGGCATCGATCGCGACTTCGGGCGCGCCTACGCCAAGGCGCAGCGTGCCGCGGGGATGGACCTGCCGACCGCGGGGACGGTCTTGGTGTCGGTCCGGCACGACGACAAGCCCCGCATCCTCGGTGCCCTCCGCACGCTCGTCGACGAGGGCTTCCAACTAGTCGCGACGGACGGCACGGCCGCGTTCCTGAAGGAGAACGCGATCGACGCGACGCGCGTCCACAAGGTGCACGAGGGCTCGCCGCACACCGAGGACCTGATCCGTCGCGGGGACGTCGCGCTCGTCATCATGACCACGGCGATCGGCGACGCCGCCGCGCAGAACGACTCCGCGTCGACCCGGCGTGCCGCCCTCGAGCTCGGGGTGCCCTACCTGACCACGGCGTCCGGCGCGCGCGCGGCGGCGGCCGCGATCCGCGAGCTCCGCGCGGGCGAGGTCCGTCCCGTGGCCCTCCAGGACCTGCAGACCCGCTAGCGATGTCGCGCTTTCGGGACGTCGTCGCGGCGATCCTGGGGCCGCTCGAGTTCGCGGCCGGCGCCGCCGGTGCGTCCGGAGGCAAGCGCCTCGACCGGGTGCGGAACGCCCCCGAGGCCCTGGTGGCGGCGCTTCGCCGCGCCGAGGATCTCGACGTGCCGCCGGCGGCGCGCAAGCTCTTCGCCGCTGCAGCCGAGCGCGTCGAGCAGGACGGGCTGACGCCCGAGATCGCGCGCGCTGTCCAGAAACGGCTCGCGCCCCTGCTGGACGACGAGTACCCGCTGAAGGTCCTGCGCCAGCCGAGCGAGCGGCTGCCCGGAGTCGGACCGAAGATCGCGGCCGCCCTCGCGCGCAAGGACATCCGCACGGTCGAGGATCTGCTGCTCTTCCTGCCTCGCGCCTACGAGGACCGCCGCCAGCTCCAGTCGATCGAGGACATCCAGGTGGGTCATCCGGCCTGCTTCGAGGGACGCGTCACCCGCTGTGGCACCGTGCCCATGGGCAACCGCCGCAGCTTCTTCCAAGTCGTCGTCAGCGACGGAACCGCCGCCGTGCGCCTCAAGTGGTTCCGCGGCATCGCCCACTTCGAGGATCGCATCAAGCCGGGCCAGAGACTGCTGGTGGCGGGAGACGTGCGCCGCTACCGCTACGCCAAGGAGATCCACCACCCGGACATCGAGGTGCTCGGCGAAGAGACCGCGGTCGAGTCGCTGGCGCGCATCGTCGCCCTGTACTCGGCGGTCGAGGGCGTGCCGCCCCGGACGCTGCGACGCGTGGTCGAGGCGGCCGTGTCGTACGGAGCGGACCTCGTCGAGAGCTACCTGCCCGAGCAGGCGGCGCGGGACCTGGGCCTGCCCGAAGTCGGCGAGTCGCTGCGCCAGGTGCACCGGCCCAGCACGCACCTGGACCCGGACGAGCTCGGAGCGCGCAGCACGTCGTACCACCTGCGGCTCGTGGCCGAGGAGCTGTTCCTGTTGCAGGCGGGACTCCAGCTGCGGCGCGCCGCCATTGCGCGGCTGCGCACGCAGCCCCTGGCGGCGCACGGTGAGGAGGTGCGCCGGGCGATCGAGAGCCTGCCCTTCGAGCTGACCTCGGACCAGCGCCAGGCCTGGAAGGAGATCGCCGCGGACCTGGAGCGTGCGCGACCCATGAACCGGCTGCTGGTCGGCGACGTGGGTACGGGCAAGACCGTGCTGGCGGTGCTGGCCGCAGTGGCGGCGCACGCCTCGGGCGGGCTCACGGCCGTGTTGGCGCCCACGGAGATTCTCGCCGAGCAGCACCACGAGACGCTGCGCGCGCTGGCCGGGCCGCTCGGCCTGCGCGTCGCGTTGCTGACCGGCACGACGTCGCAGGCCGAACGCCGCTCGCTCGCCCGGCTGCTGGCGCACGGCGAGATCGCCATCCTCGTCGGCACGCACGCGCTGATCAGTCAGGGGGTCGAGCTTCCGCGGCTGCGGCTGGCGGTGATCGACGAGCAGCACCGCTTTGGCGTCGAGCAGCGCCAGAAGCTCGGGGCCAAGGGCGAGCGGCCGCACCTGCTCGCGATGACCGCCACTCCGATTCCCCGCACGCTCGCGTTCACGCTCTTCGGCGAACTCGACCACTCGGTGATCCGCGAGCGGCCGCCGGGCCGCGCGCCCGTGCGGACGATCGTCGTGCCGTCCGGCTCGGGCCGGCAGGTCATGGAAGAGGTGCGCACCACGCTCGCGCGGCACGAGCAGATCTACGTGGTCTACCCGCTGGTCGAGGAGTCGTCGCTGCAGGACCTGCAGGATGCCACGCGCGGCTTCGAGCGCCTTCGGCGCGCGCTGCCCGAGTCGCGCATCGCGCTGCTGCACGGCCGGCTCGACGCCACCGCCCGGGTCGAGGTGATGCGCGCCTTCGCCGCAGGCAAGGTCGACGTCCTGGTGTCTACGACCGTGATCGAGGTGGGCGTAGACGTGCCGAACGCCACGCTGCTGGTCGTTCAGCACGCCGAGCGCTTCGGACTGGCCCAGCTACACCAGCTTCGCGGCCGCGTGGGCCGGGGAGGGCGGCCCGGTACCGCCATCCTGATCGGCGATCCGGCCGGCGAGGACGCCTCGCGCCGCCTGGCCGTCCTCGAGGGCACCTCCAGCGGGTTCGATATCGCCGAAGAGGACCTGCGCATCCGCGGAGCGGGCGTCTGGCTCGGAACGCGCCAGGCCGGGCACCTGCCCGAGCTGCGCCTCGCCGACCTGGTCCGCCACGGCGACCTGCTGCCCCCCATCCGCGACGCCGCCGAGCGCGCGCTCGAGCACGATCCGGACCTGTCCCGGCACCCCCGCCTGCGCGCTGCGGTCGCCCGCCGCTGGGGCCGGCGGCTCTCCTTTGGAAGCGTCGCGTAGGCCGGAAACGCCTGATTGCACGGGGGGTTTGCGTGGCATACCCTCGCTCGGCCATGAACCGGACCGACCTGCAGCTGGCGCATGCCCACCGCGGGCCGCGTCCCCGGATGCGACTCCCCGCGCACTGCCGCTCGACGGCCCCGCGGGGCCCCGCCGTGCAGTCGCTGGAGCGCCAGCTTCGTCGCCTGGGTCTCCACACGGTCTGCGAAGAGGCGCGTTGTCCGAACCGCAACGCCTGCTTCGCCCGCGGTACGGCCACCTTCATGCTCCTGGGCGCCGTCTGCACGCGGACCTGCCGCTTCTGCAACGTGGCCACCGGCCGCCCCGGGCCCGTCGATGCGGCGGAGCCCGCTCGCGTGGCCGAGGCCGTGCGCCGGCTGGGCCTGCGGCACGCCGTGCTCACCAGCGTGAACCGCGACGACCTCGCGGACGGCGGAGCCTCGCACTTCGCGTCGGCGATCCGCGCGATTCGTGAGCGCTCGCCGACGGCACGCGTCGAGGTCCTGACTCCGGACTTCGCAGGCGCGCCGGGCGCGATCGACGTCGTCGCCTCGGCGCGGCCGGACGTGTACAACCACAACGTCGAGACCGTGCCGCGCCTCTACCGCACGGTGCGTCCGGGCGCGACGTACGCGCGATCGCTGTCCCTGCTGTCGCGAGTTTCACGCCGGCGGGGTCCGGTCACCAAGTCCGGGATCATGCTCGGCCTGGGCGAGAGCGCGGACGAGGTGCGCGACGTGCTGCGCGACCTGCGCGCTGCGGGCGTCGCCGCGGTCACGCTCGGCCAGTACCTGCGCCCGACGCTGCGCCACCTGCCGGTGGCGCGGTATCTCGAGCCTCACGAGTTCGAGACGTTCGGCGAGTGCGCCCGCGAGCTCGGCTTCTCGTCGGTGGCGAGCGGCCCGCTCGTGCGCAGCTCGTATCACGCGGAATCCATCCGGTCCGATGTCCCGCTTCGCTAAGGTCGATCGCATCCCGCCGTACACCTTGAGCATCGTCAACGAGCTCAAGGCGGCGGCGCGGCGCGAGGGCCGCGACGTGATCGACCTGGGCTTCGGAAATCCCGACCTGCCGACGGCCGACCACATCGTCGAGAAGCTGGTCGAGGCGGCGCGCGATCCGCGCAACCACCGCTACTCGGCTTCGCGCGGCCTGCCGAACCTGCGCCGCGCCATGACGCGCTGGTACGCGCGCCGCTACGACGTCGAACTCGACCCCGAGACGCAGATCCTGACCACCATCGGCGCCAAGGAGGGGCTGTCCCACTTCGTGCTCGCGGCCATCTCGCGCGGCGACACCGTGCTCGTTCCCGATCCCTGCTACGGGATCCACAGCTTCTCGGTCGTGATCGCGGGCGGCGACATGCGCTTCGTGCCGCTGGCGCCGTTCGACGGCTTCATGGGCCGGCTCGAGGAGGCGGTCCAGGAGGCGTGGCCACGGCCGAAGATGATCATCTGCTCGTTCCCGCACAATCCCACGACGACCGTCGTCGACCTGGCCTTCATGGGCGACCTGGTCGCGTTCTGCCGCGAGCACGACATCATCCTGGTGCACGACCTGGCCTACGCCGAGATCTGCTTCGACGGCTACACGCCGCCGAGCGTGCTCCAGATCCCCGACGCCCGCGAGATCGCGATCGAGTTCACCTCGCTGTCCAAGTCCCACTCGATGGCGGGCTGGCGCGTGGGCTTCGCCGCGGGCAATCGCGAGATGGTGGCCGCGCTGGCTCGCGTCAAGAGCTATCTGGACTACGGCACGTTCCAGCCGGTCCAGATCGCCGCGATCATCGCGCTCGATGGACCGCAGGACGGCGTGGCGGACACCGTCGAGGAGTACCGCCTGCGCCGCGACGCGCTCGTCGACGGGCTCGACGCTCCCGGCGGTCCGGGCTGGAAGATCGAGAAGCCGCTGGCGACCATGTTCGTGTGGGCGCCGCTGCCCGAGCCCTTCCGCGAGATGGGTTCGCTCGAGTTCTCGAAGCTGCTGCTCGAGGAGGCGGACGTGGCGGTGTCGCCGGGTGTAGGCTTCGGTCCGTCGGGCGAAGGCTTCGTCCGCTTCGCCCTGGTCGAGAACCGTCACCGCATCCGACAGGCGGTGCGCAACATCCGGAAGCTGCTCCGAAGTGCCTGACGCCGCCGCTGGATCCGTCTCTCCGTCGCGCCCCGCCGGTCCGGCGGGTGCCGTGGGCGTCGGCCTGGTCGGCCTCGGCACGATCGGCGTCGGCGTGGTGCGGGCGTTCCAGCAGAACGGCCCGCTGATCGACGAGCGGCTGGGGGCGCCGCTCGTGCTGCGCCGCATCGCCGACATCGACCTCGACACCGACCGCCACGTGCCGCTCGACGCCTACCAGCTCGGGCGAGACTGGAAGGAGCTGGTCGAGGACCCCTCGATCGACGTGGTGATCGAGCTGATCGGGGGCACCGGCGTGGCTCTCGAGGTGGTGCGGGGGGCCCTGGCTGCGGGCAAGCGCGTCGTCACCGCGAACAAGGCGCTGCTCGCGCACCACGGTCCGGAGCTCTACGCGGTCGCGCGTGAGCACGGCGGCG
Organism: Deltaproteobacteria bacterium; assembly: GCA_019311115.1. Lineage (GTDB taxonomy): Bacteria > Myxococcota_A > UBA9160 > SZUA-336 > SZUA-336 > JAFDDB01. The sequence goes on along the minus strand of JAFDDB010000117.1, from coordinate 7,410 downwards.
AGATCGCGTTCGAGGCCAGCGTGGGCGGTACGATCCCCGTGCTGCGCGCGCTACGCGAGGGACTGTGCGCGGACCGCGTGAGCTCGCTCCACGGCGTGGTGAACGGTACCTGCAACTACATCCTCACCGAGATGGAGGCGCGCGGCGAGCCCTACGCCGCCTGCCTGAAGCGCGCACAGGACCTGGGACTGGCCGAGGCGGATCCGAGCTTCGACGTGAACGGCATGGACTCGACGCACAAGCTCGCCATCCTGGTCGGGCTGGGCATGGGCCTCTCGCTGCATCCGGACGACATCCCGACCGAGGGCATCGAGGACATCTCGCCGGTCGACATCGAGTACGCCGAGCAGTTCGGGCTGCGCATCAAGCTGCTGGCGATCGCCAAGCAGAACGGCGAGCGGCTCGACGCGCGCGTCCACCCCACGATGATCCCGGCGTCGAGCGTGCTGGCGCGGGTGGACGGCCCGATGAACGCCATCCAGGTGCAGGGCGAGTTCTCCGGCCCGACGCTCTATTACGGAGCCGGCGCGGGGTCGCTCCCGACCGCCAGCGCCGTGGTGGCCGACGTGATGGAGCTTGCCCGCTCGCTTCGCGCGGGAGCCGCGGGACGCGTTCCGCCGCTCGGGGTCGAGACGCTGCACGAGGCGCGGCCCGAGACGCCGGGGGAGTGCCGCGGCGAGTACTACCTGCGCTTCACGGCGCTGGACCGGCCGGGCGTGCTGGCCACGATCACGGGGGCGCTCGCGCGCCACGGCATCAGCATCTCGTCGGTGGTCCAGCCCGAGCGGCACGAGTCGCGCGCCGTGCCGGTGGTGATCATGACGCACTCCGCGCCGGAGCGGGAGCTGCGCGAGGCGCTCGAAGAGGCGGCGCGGCTCGAGGACATCACCGCGGCCCCGCGGGTGATTCGGGTGGAGAGGGACCTCTGATGGCCTACCGGGCCTGGTTCGAGAGTCTCCGCGACCCCGACGAGCGCTACGCACTCGACGAGGTGGTCTACGAGGACACGCAGGGCGCCCTGCTTCAGGTCGTACACGACCTGGACGCGCTGCGCGCGACGCCCGCGGAAGAGTGGAAGCGGCTGTTCGACGCGCGCGCGCACCGTACCGAGTGGCCCTACGGCTCGGGAGTCTGGGGCAAGAAGGAGTGGGTCCTGCCCGGCATCGACCCCGCGAACATCGTCTCGATGTACGAGGGGCACAGCAACCTGTTCTGGGCCGAGCGCTACGGCCGCCAGCTGGGGCTCGAGGATCTCTGGATCAAGCTCTGCGGAAACTCGCATACGGGGTCGTTCAAGGACCTGGGAATGACGGTCCTGATCTCGCAGGTCAATGAAATGATCGCGCGCGGCGCGAAGATCCAGGCGGTCGGCTGCGCGTCGACCGGAGACACCTCCGCGGCGCTCGCCGCCTACGCCGCCGCGGCCGGGATCCCGGCGATCGTCTTCCTGCCCCGCGGCAAGGTGTCGACGGCGCAGCTTGTCCAGCCGGTCTCGAACGGCGCGATCACCCTCTCGCTCGAGACCGACTTCGACGGCTGCATGGAGATCGTCAGGCAGGTCGCCGCCAACGATGGCGTCTACCTGGCGAACTCGATGAACTCGCTGCGCATCGAGGGACAGAAGACGGTCGGGATCGAGATCGTCCAGCAGTTCGACTGGGAGGTCCCGGATTGGATCGTGATTCCGGGCGGGAACCTGGGCAACGTGTCGGCGCTTGGGAAGGGACTGCTGGAGATGCAGGAGATCGGCCTGATCGACCGGCTGCCGCGTCTCGTCTGTGCCCAGGCCGAGCGTGCGAACCCGCTCTACCGGAGCTACCAGCAGGACTTCGAGAAGTTCGAGCCGATCCTCGCCGGGGCTACGCTGGCCAGTGCCATCCAGATCGGGAATCCCGTCTCGTACGAGAAGGCCATCGCCATGCTGCGCCGCTTCGACGGGATCGTCGAGGAGGCGACCGAGCAGGAACTGGTCGACGCGGTCGTCGAGGCCGACCGGACCGGGCTCTTCAACTGTCCGCACACCGGCGTGGCACTGGCCGCGCTCAAGAAGCTGGTGGCGCGCGGAGAGATCCGGGCCGACGAGAAGGTCGTGGTCATCTCGACCGCGCACGGCCTGAAGTTCACGGACTTCAAGGTCATGTACCACGAGAACGAACTGCCGGGCATCGAGTCGCGCCTGGCGAACGAGCCGATCGTGTTGCCGGCTCGCTATGAAACCGTGCGGGATGAGATCCTGCGCCAGATCGAACGGCGCGCACCGCGCTCTTAGGCGCCGCGTCGGGGGGAGACCAGATGTCGATGGATCGGAACATGGCCCTCGAACTCGTCCGGGCGACGGAGGCCGCCGCGCTGGCCTCCGCGCGCCTGATGGGCCGGGGTGACGAGACCGAGGCCGACCAGGTGGCGGTCGACGCGATGCGCAGCGCACTGAACCGCATCGAGATGAAGGCCACCGTCGTGATCGGCGAGGGCGAGCGCGACGAGGCGCCGATGCTCTACATCGGGGAGAGTGTCGGCACGGGCAGCGGCCCCGTGATCGAGATCGCGCTCGATCCCCTCGAGGGGACCACGATCTGCGCGACCGGCGGCCCGAACGCGCTGTCGGTAATCGCGGCGGCGGAGGAGGGTGGCTTCCTGCACGCGCCCGACACGTACATGGACAAGCTCGCCGTCGGTCCCGCAGCGCGCGGGGCGATCGACATCGACCGCTCGCCCACCGACAACCTCAAGTCCGTCGCAGACGCGCTCAGGGTGCCGGTCTCGGAGCTGACGGTCGTGATCCTGGACCGTCCACGGCACGAGCAGCTGATCGAAGAGGTGCGAGCCAACGGTGCCCGCATCAAGCTGATCAAGGACGGCGACGTCTCGGCTGCGATCGCCACATGCAGCCGCGACAATCAGGTCGATCTGCTGATGGGAGTCGGCGGTGCGCCCGAGGGCGTGATCGCGGCCGCCGCGCTTCGCTGCGTGGGCGGTGAGTTGCAGGGGCGCCTGGTGCCGCGCAACGAGCAGGAGGCCCAGCGCGCCCGTGACATGGGCGTCGAGGACGTGACGGCGAAGCTCGAGATGAACGACCTCGCCTCCGGCGACGTCATGTTCGCGGCGACCGGCGTGACCTCGGGCGACTTCCTGCTCGGCGTTCGCTACCGGGCCGAGGGTGCGCTCACGCAGTCGGTCGTCATGCGCTCGGCGACCGGCACCCTCCGGTACATCGACGCCGAGCACAACTCCCGGCAGAAGCCCGTCTGAGGGACGACTTGTTCACCGGAATCATCGAGGGCGTCGGCACGATCGATGCGATCGAGCGCCAATCGGAGCGGATCGACCTGCGCGTGCGCGTGGGAGTGCTGGCCGAGGGCGTGAGCGTTGGCGACAGCGTGGCGCTCAATGGCTGCTGCCTCACGGTGACCGCGATCGCGGGCCAGACGCTGGCTTTCCAGGCCGTGCCCGAGACGCTCGCGCTCACCTCGATCGGCGACCGCAAGCCGGGCGATCACCTGAACGTCGAGCGCGCGATGCGCGCGGACGCCCGACTCGATGGCCACATCGTGCAGGGGCACGTCGATGGAACGGGCACGGTCTCGAGCGTCTCCCGCCAGGGTGAAGACGTGCGCATCGAGGTCGGCTGCGACGAGTCGTTCGGAGACCTGCTCGTCCCGAAGGGGTCGGTGGCGCTCGACGGCGTCTCGCTGACCGTCGTGGACCCGCGGCCGCGCTCCTTCGCCGTGGCGCTGATTCCCCACACGCTGGCCGCGACGACGCTCGGCGAGCGCGTGGAGGGCGATCGGGTCAATCTCGAGGCCGACGTGCTCGGCAAGTACGTGCGTCACTATCTGGAGAGAATCTCGCCGGGCGGCTGAGAATTCCGCGGATGGGTCCCCGATCCGGTAGTCTGGAGGGCGCATTCGCGGGGTTGTCCCCACTGCCCGTCGTTTGGGCGTTCCCTGACGGCAAATCGGCCACACTTTCGTTGACGACGCCCCGAGCGGGGTGAGACACTGAAAGCCGTCTGATGGCAGAGGGTTGGCGACAGCATCTGCACGCATCGTGCGCGACGCCGCGGTGGGGTGGCTGTTCGTTTTCGCGCGAGGGCGGTACTCTAGAGCGCGTCGTGTCTGGTCGGTAGAGTGACACTGGGTTGGTGACTGCGGGAGTCTGGCATGAAGGATCTTGTGGAGATGATCGTGAAGGCCCTCGTCGACCGCCCGGAGGCGGTCGAGATCTCCGAGATCAAGGGTAATCACGCGCACGTGATCGAACTGAGCGTCGCGAAGGAAGACCTGGGCAAGGTGATCGGGAAGGGGGGGGCGCACGCCTCTGCGATCCGCACCATTCTTGCGGCTGCAAGCGGCAAGGAGAACAAACGGTACATCCTGGAGATCATCGAGAACTGAGCGGCGTCGATCCGCTCGAGACCGTCAGCGAGCGCCAGATCCGCGCTCTCGATGACCCGCACCGCTCGGCTCCGGCGGCCCTTTCGCCGCTCTGGGTGCCGCGGTCCGACTTCGTCGCCGCTCTCGCTCGCCACCCCTCGCCGTTGGAGGCCGGGCTCGGCGTGTGGAAGACCAGCGAGCCCTGGGTGCGCGCGACCTTCGAGCTGGCCCGCGAGCCCGGCGTGCGCCTGGCCGAGGTGCCGGACTGGGCGGCCCTGCTGGACCGCCACTCCGTGGTCGACCTGGAGGTGCGAGCGGGCGACACCGAGGTGTGCTGGAGCAACGTGGGCGCCGCGGAGCCGGAGCCGGCGGAGTGCGAGTTCCGGCGCGGCGTGCTGACGGCGCTCGCCAGCGGTCCGGGCGACGGACACGTGCCCCGAGTCGATCACGTGCGCTGTCGTGCCCGCGGCGACGAGACCTGCGTCTTCGCGGTGCGCGGCCGCGTGCCCGAGCCCGATCCGCTGCACGCCAGTGCGCTCTACGAAGCGCACCTGCTCGAGTGCGGCTTGCAGGGCCGCGAGTCGTTCTTCCGGCGCATCCGCCAGCTCGAGGCGGCGAGCGAGCCGGTCCCGGACGTGCGCCAACTCCGCACGCTGCGCCGGTTCCTCGAGGAGATCGAGGACATCATGCTCGTCTTCGACGCGAACCTGACGGTGATCGACGCGAACCAGGCGGCCCAGCGCTTCGCCGGCATGAGCCTCGACGCGATGCGCGGGCTGTCGGCGCGCGACCTGCTGAGCGCGGACTCCTTCGCCATCGTGCGAGGATCCCTGCCCATGCTGTTCGAGGCCGGGTCGGCCCGGGGTCTGGTGGTCGAGGGGCGCGCGCGCAGCGGCTGGGTTCCGCTCGAGATCTCGGCGCGCGTCGACAGCAGCCGCGCGGTCATCATCTGCATGGCGCGCGACATCAGCCAGCACCTCGCGCTCGAGCGCGAGCTCGGTGAGCGCAATCGCCAGCTGCGCGAGCAGAACCAGCGCATGCGCGAAGCGGACCTGCTGAAGTCGGAGTTCCTGGCAAATGTGAGCCACGAGCTCCACACCCCGCTCACCTCGATTCGGGGCTTCGCGAAGCTGCTCGAGCGGGACGTGCAGGCGGTCTCCGAGGACAGCCCATTGCGCCTGACTCCCGAGAAGCGGCTCGAGTTCCTCCAGATCGTGGGCAGCGAAGCGCAGCGCATGCGGGAGCTGATCGACGGACTGCTCGAGCTCTCGACCCTGCAGTCCGGCGTGGTCGTGCTCGACCGCACCCCTGCATCGCTCAACGACATCGCCCGCGAGTCCCTGCTGATCGTGAAGCCGCGGCTCGAGGAGCGCCAACTCGGTGTCGATCTCGCGCTCGACCCGTCCCTTCCCGAAGCGCAGCTCGACCCGGAGCGCATGAAGCAGGTCGTGCTGAACCTGCTCGACAACGCGGTCAAGTTCAGCCCGCCCGGGGCGACCCTGTCGGTCCGGACGGCGAGCGTCGGCGGCATGGTCCAGCTCGCCGTGGCGAACCCGGCCGACGAAATGCCGGACGCGCAGCTCGAGCGCATCTTCGAACGCTTCGTGCAGCGGGACGGCTCGTTCAACCGCAGCGAAGGTGGGGTGGGCCTGGGGCTCAACCTGGTGCGAGCGATCGCGGAGCTCCACGGGGGCAAGGCCTGGGCCGAGTACGTGGAGGCCGGGCGCATCGAGTTCTCGGTGCGGGTTCCACAGCGCTAGCCGGGCCGGGCTGCAGCCGGACTGCGCACCGTCTGCCCGCGACCTGCCGAGTCGAGCCCGATCTGCGTCCTGCCGTGTGCATCGGGGCCGGGCCGGCTGCGAAAGTTCTCAGACTTGTCGCCCCCTGTCCCGATAAGACGCGGGTGGGGGGGGGTGAGAAGGGGAGAAGTCCGGCCATGCACGGAACCGTCCACGAGTTCACATCCGAAGAACACTACCGCAGGGGGCTCGCGCTCCTGGAGGGTGGTCACGGCCAGGACGGCTTCGAGCACCTGAGCCGCGCCTACCTGGGAGACCCGCAGAGCGCGCGCTTCCGTTCGGCCTACGCGCTCGCGCTCGCGTTGGTCCGGGGCCAGTTCCTCGGCGCCACCGAGCTGGCCCGTGCCGCGGTCCGACAGGAGTTCTACAACCCGGATCTCTACCTGAACCTCGCCCGGATCTACCTGGCCTTCGACTTCAAGGCAGAGGCGGTCCGCTACCTGCGGCGCGGTCTCATGGTCGATCCCGAGAGCGAGCGCCTGGGCCGAAAGCTGGCGGAGCTCGGCGTCCGCCGACGGCCGGCGATCCGCTTCCTGCCTCGCGGCCACGCGCTCAATCGCTTGATGGGCCGGTTGCAGGCGCGGCTGCTCGGACCGACGACGCGCCTGATGTCGGCGGTGGCGCGTACCGCTTGACACGGTCCCCCCTCCGTCTACCATCGGCCCCCGGCAACCGAGGAGACCGACGGCGACATGGGAAGCGTGATCAAGAAGCGGCGCAAGAAGATGCGGAAGCACAAGTACAAGAAGCTCCGCGCGCGCATGCGGCACAAGCGGAAGCGGGGCAAGTAGGGCTCCCACTCCTTATTACGGTCTCCTGCGAATCCGAATCGGGGACCCGGAGCGCGCTGGCGATTTCGCCGGCGCGCCCTTTTTTTTGCACTTCCGTTGACACGTTTGCGGGGTTGTGACTACTGTCTGCGGCAACCGGGATCGGAACTCTCTGTTCTGAATGAACAAATTCATGCTTCGCATAAAGTTCGCAAGTTCTTGGCCGATACGAGGCGGGTACCGGAGGTTCGATTCCGGGCGTGTGTTCACACCATTGTCCGCTTGCTGACAGGTGAGCAGTCGCGGGTGAGCATGCTGGTTGCAACGTAGACAGGGGGGTAGAACTCAGATGGCAGCACGCAAGAAGGCCACTCGAAAGAAGGCCACGAGCAAGAAGGCCACTCGCAAGAAGGCGCGTCGCAAGAAGGCGACCCGCAAGAAGGCGACGCGCAAGAAGGCCACTCGGAA
>JAFDDB010000029.1 GCA_019311115.1 Deltaproteobacteria bacterium | reverse complement strand
GCGGGCACCCGGCTGAGCGTCGGCTGCCGCAGCGCGGCCTCGGCCATGCGCCGCGCGCGAGCCGCAAAGTACGACGCCGTCTGGTGCCGGCCGCCGTGCAGCTGCCGCTCGGCCTCCAGGAGCGAGCGGCGTGCCTCGGGAAGCATCTGTGCGGAGTCTCCGCCGACCTGCGCCGCCAGCTCGATGCGGCTGCGCGCGTGGGCGATGGCGGACACCGCGTCCGTGCGTCCTTGCTGGGCGCCTCCGGGGGAGCCCAGCGAGACGAGCGCCTCCTCCGCGTGACGCAGATCGGCGCGCAGGCGCTCCAGGTCCTCTTCGAGCCGGGCGACGCGCTGCCCGCGCACCTCGAACTCGGCGCTCCGTGCCGCTTCCGTGGGCGACCCGGCGCCCCCTGGCGCGGGATCCGCGCCGGAGCCCGGGAGGGTGCAGCCGGACAGGCCCCAGGCGGCGAGCCACGCGCAGAGCAGACGGGCCCGCCATCCGGGAGCTCTCGGTTGCATCGACTTCACCGATCCTCTCGTGCCCGCCCGTCTCGCCGACGCAGCGGTGGCGACCGTGTCGCTGATCGTCGTATCGGAAGCCGCGCGGCGAACCTGAACCCCGTCCCCGGCTGGTAGAATCGGCGCCCGATCCAGACAAGGGAGATCCCATGACCTCACCCGCGCTTCCCGCCGTAAGCCTCGCCGCGGTCCCCGGCCGCCGGCGCAGGACACTCGAGCTCGCTCAGGAGATCGAGCGCCGCGGCTTCGCCGGCATCTACTGCCCCAGCTTCGGCGACGGCATGGGGCTCTGCGAGGCGTTGGCGCTCACGACCGAGCGCATACCGTTCGGTACCGGCATCGCCAACATCTACATGCGGCACGTCTCCGACTACGCGCAGAGCGCGTCGTTGATCCAGGAGCTGTCCGGTGGGCGCTTCCGCTTCGGAGTGGGAGTGAGCCACCAGCCGGTGAACCAGCGTGCGGGCCTGCAGGCCGGACCCCCGCTCGGCGACATCCGCGACTTCATCGACCAGTTCGGCAGCGTCCCGCGCGTGGGCGAGCTTCCCCCGGTCGTGGTGGCCGCGCTGCGCAAGCGCATGGTCGCGCTGGCGGGCGAGGTCGGCGGCGGGTTGATCTTTGCCAACGCCGCGCGGTCGCACATGCCCGAGTCGCTGGCGGTGCTTCCGGACCGCGCGCAGGGCGAGGACTTCTTCATCGGCAACATGATCCCGACCTGCATCTCGGACGACGTCGAGGCGGCCGCCGCCGTGAACCGCAGGACGCTCAGCGGCTACGTGGCGCTGCCGAACTACCGCAATTACTGGAAAGAGGCGGGCTACGTCGAGGAGATGGAGGCGGTCGAGAAGGTGCTCGCGGCCGGCGAACGCGAACGCGTGCCCGAGGTGTTGAGCGACCGCTGGCTCGCGGACACGACGCTCTTCGGCAGCGCCTCCACCGTGCTCGAGGGTCTCGAGGCCTGGTACGAGGCCGGTGTGCGCACTCCGATCCTGGTGCCGTCGTCCGCCGCCGGGAACCAGATGAAGGCGTTCGAGGAGCTCTTCGACCTGTTCTAGCGGCCGCGCTGCAGCTTGATCGTGCTGGTGTAGTCGGAGCGATCGTCCGCGTCGGGCGGGTCGGAGCGAATCTCGTACGACTCGCGCATCCAGCCGCCTTCGCCCGACACATAGAACGTCGCACCGACGGGCAGGATCGTCCCGAAGCCCTTGCCGCTGCCCTGCCACTTCGGGTGGATGGCGTCGTCGCCCGAGAAACGCCCGACCATGATCCCGACCTCGGCCAGGTGATTGTTCGCCTTGCTCGTGATCATGTACAGCGGCTGCTGCGTCAGGGCGTCGAGCCACAGCGTGACCGAGGCGATCTTGCCCTCGACCACCTTGCGCACGCCCCGGATCACGACGGCGCGCCGGATCTCCCAGCGGTCCGTCGCCACGCTCAGTCCGCTCGTTCCGTAGTTGCGGTCCTTTCGGGACGGGTAGCCGAAGTTCGCGGAGTTGATCGGCGCGATCACGTCCTGGCTGCGCATGAAGCCGAACCGGTAGGCGTTCGGCCGCAGCATGAGCCCGGTCAGGCCGCGCCGCGTGTGCTCGGTCGCGGCTATCGACGGGTCCGGCGCCTCGAACTCCTGCATCGCGAAGCGGTCGCCGGCGGCGGAACTCGCGCGATCGTGCGAGGGCAGGTAGACGCCGTCGATGGCGGTCGGTGCGCTGCGGCGCACGCGGCGCGCGTCGGGCAGCCAGACCCAGATCTCGTCCGACCGGTTGGGGTCGGTGTCCGCGTCGACCGGGTGGGCCTGCCGCCACGCGATTCCGCGCGACACCGGCGGCGAGAGGAACCTGCCGCCCGCCCAGTAGCGCTCGTGCAGCGTGTCCTTCTTGACGCCGGGTACACCGTGCAGGGGCAGCAGGTAGAAGGTGCCGGTGAAGCTCTCGACCGTTCGGCCCCGGCGCAGCACGTGCAGGATCCGGAACTCGCCGCGGTAGCCCGAGCCCTGGTAGCGATAGCGGTAGTTCCACGCCCACTTCCAGCCGGCCATTGGATCGTCGTCCTCGATCTCTTCCCAGCGGAACGGCAGGCCCGTGCCGGAGTAGTCCAGCAGGTTTCCTTCCTCGTCGAGCCGGGCCTTGCTGGCGGCCGTGGCCTCGGCGAAGAAGCCGGGCACCGGGTAGCGCCGGTGGCACGGGCCGATCTCCATCTCCATGCCTTCGTAGAAGAAGGTGTCGCGCAGGTTCCACACCTCTCTCGGCAGGTAGTTCCGCAGGCGCGCGAGCTGCTCGATGGGTATGCGTTCGCCGTAGCGGAAGTCGCGGGGCACGGCGTCGTCGAAGAGGGCCTCGTCCTGGCCCGGCTGCAGCGGGTATGGCGGACACGATCCCCGCGGAGGCACCTCCACCGCCGGCAAGGCGGGTGCATAGGCCGCGGCCAGGCCGAGTCCCAGGGCCGCCGAAGCGAGGAGACGAGCGAGGTGCTGCATCGGTGCGTTCATGGATCTCTCAACAGCCGGGTGGACGCTACTGCCGCGCGCGGGATCGAGAAGCCGATGGCGTCGCAGACGGCGTACTTCTCGGGGCGCGACGACGTGATCACCGCGTAGACGACCTCTTCGTCGTCACAATTCAGGATCCGCGCGACCAGCACCTCGCCGTCCGACGTGTGGATGCGGATCGGCTGGCGGGTCTCGGCCGCCCGCTCGATGTTGCGGTGGTCTGTCTCGGAGCCGGTCATGGCTGGCGCAGTGCGTCCAGCGCCACGTCGTGGAGCCAGCCGTTGCTGGTGAGCAGGCTGCCTGCGTATATGGACCGCTCGCCGTTCGTCGCGGTCGCACGCCCGCCGGACTCCTCGACGATCACGAGCAGGGGTGCCACGTCCCAGGGATTGACCAGCGGGTCGATGGCGATCTCGCCGCAGCCCTCGGCGACCAGCATGTGCTGGTAGAAGTCGCCGAAGCCGCGTTGACGGTGCGTGCGCCGGGCGAACTCGATGATGCGCGGGTTGAGCGGCGTGCCTTCGCCGCCGGCGAGGCTTCCGTGAAAGAGCTGTGCGTGCTCCAGCTCGCGCACGGCCGAGACCTCGAGCTTGCGCTGCTTTCCGCCGCGGAACGCCGAGTACGCTCCGCCTCCCTTCGCCGCCCACCAACGCGAGCCCAGTGCGGGGGCGGTCACGAGCCCGGCGACGATCTCGCCGGCGTGCTCGATCGCCAGCAAGGTCGAGAAGACCGGGATGCCCCGCGCGAAGTTCGCCGTGGCGTCGATCGGGTCGATGATCAGGCGCGTTTCGCCCGAACCGTCGACCTCGCCCTGCTCCTCACCGAACACGCCCAGCTCCGGGTGGCGCTGGGCCACGAACTCACGCGCGGCCTCCTCGACCGCCAGGTCCGCCTCGGTTACGAGCGACGTGTCGGGTTTCTGCTCGACGTGCAGGCCGCGCGATCGGAAGAGCCGCATCGAGATCTCGTCCGAGCGATCCGCCGCTTCGGCGAGGAACGGGAGCCAGTCCACGGTGTCCACGCCGACAGCATAGCCAGCGACGCGACTCCCGGCTTGGCCCCCCCCTTACGGGGTCGAGGGACTACGGGGTCGAGGGACGACGCGACTCGCGCGCCCCGGTCAGACGCCGATGGCGACCGGGCCGCCGCAAAGCGCAGCCTCGTCGAGCGCGCTCCACGCCGAACTCATCAGCGCCTGCGGGTCCGCAGATGCGGCGTCCGGTGACGCCGACGCCATGCCGATCGAGACGCTGCAGTCCACGGGTCCGGCGCACGTCGGCAGCGGCGCGTGCGTGATCGCCAGCCGGATGCGTTCGGCCAGGCGAGGCAGGTCGCGCTCCGAGCAGCCGGCCGCCAGGACGCCCAGGTGCACGTCGCTCAGGTCGCCCTTGGGATCGGTAGCGCGCACCAGCGACACGACGCGCTCGCCGAGCCCCTGCATGACTTCGCGCGCTGCGCGCTGCCCGTGGCTGCTGGCGATCTCCTTCAGGTCGTTGACGCTGATCAGCATCAGGCTCAGCGGCCGTCCGAGCTGTGCGGCCCGCTGGAAGAACGCGCGCAGGATGCGCTCGAAGCCGACCAGGTCGAAGTGGTTCGTGTCCGGGTCCGTCGACAGCGCCTTCTGTCCATCCCGGATCAGGTCTTCCCATTCGCGGCTGCTGCTCCGGGCGGGCGTCGTGACCGCCGACAACGCCGTCACTGGGCGGGCGGTCGGGTCTGCCTCCAGCTCGCGCGCCTCCTCGAGGAGCTCGTCGTAGGAGCTCTGGCGGCTGCAGTCGATTCCGAGCACCGCTGCCGTGCGCCGCAGCTCCCAGGGCAGCTCGACGGCGATGCGCTGCGCCAGCGTCTGCGGGATGCGGACCAGGTCCGCGATCCGCCGCTCGAGCGAGAGCGTCTCGCGGGCGAAGCCCTCGACGGCCAGCGAGCGCGCGTAGAACGCTCCCGCCGTCAGGATGCGTCCGCGCGTCATGTCGGCCTCGCGCGCGCTCGCCCGGTCGATCGCGAAGTGGGCGCGCAGGGGGGCGAGCAGGCGCTCGGCAAGGCCCCACTTCTCGAGGGCGAGGACGCCGATCCGCCCGTGGTCGGACTCGAGCTGCTGGCGCTCCAGCTCCAGCAGGTCGGCGTCGCCCGACAGGAAGCGCGCCGCCAGCCGGGGATACTCGGGAAGCTGGTCGTAGAGCAGGAGGGCGCCGAGCTTCTCGAGCAGGCCCACGAGGAACGCCTCGCCTGGATCCCAGCTGCTCGCCTCGAAGGCGAGCGCGCGGGTCGCCAGGGCCGTCATCAGCGCTGAACGCCACAGCGCGTCGGTCATCTCGGTAACGCCGATCGACTCGCGCAGACCCCGCGTCAGGCTGGCGGCGAGGGCGGTCGAGGAGAGGCTGGCCGAGCCCGTGACGGTCGCCGCTTCGGCTAGCGACGAGAGCTGGACGCCCGACTGCCGGGCGCTCAGCAGGCCGAGGACCAGGCCGCCGAGCTCGCCGTCCTCTTCGAGGACTTCGACGAGGGCGGCGGTGTCGACCTCGCCCAGGGTGATCAGCTCCGTCAGGAGCCGGGCTCCGACGGGCAGACGAGGCAAGGATGGGCACTCGAGCAGCCGTTGCTCGAAACCGTTCATGCACGCCCTCGACGAGCCGGACCGTGCCCGGCTCTCCCCTCGTGTCTCCTATCGGTCGTGGCTGTCCCAGAATTGAGTGGGTACGGCGAGAAGGTCGCTATACTGCCGGCGGGTTTCCCCCCGCCGCCGGGCTCACGGTCCTCCGATCTCGCACTCCGATCCCGCCAGAGGCGACTTCACATGGAGACACCCCCTTTGAGCGCTTCCCCTGGTTCAGAGCAGATCGCCCTCGCGGCCCGGACGATTCGCGTGCTCACGGTAGACGCGGTCCGCGAGGCGGGGATCGGCCACATCGGCCTGCCGCTCGGCTGCGCAGAGCTTGCGACCGTTCTCTACTCCGAGTTCCTGCGCCACGATCCGCAGGCGCCGGACTGGCCCGATCGCGACCGCTTCGTGCTGTCGGCCGGTCACGGTTCGATGCTGCTCTACTCGTTGCTGCACCTGTCTGGCTACGGGATCTCGGCTGGAGACATCGAGCGCTTCCGGAAGCTCGGCTCGATCACGCCGGGCCATCCAGAAGTGGGAGAGACGCCGGGCGTCGAGACCACCACGGGCCCGCTCGGCCAGGGCGTGGGCAACGGCGTCGGCATGGCGCTCGCCGAGCGCATCCTGGCGGCCCGGTTCGGCAGCGACCTCGTCAACCACCGCACCTGGGTGCTCGCCAGCGACGGCGACATGATGGAGGGGACCGCATCGGAGTCCGTGTCCCTCGCCGGACACCTGGGGCTCGGCAAGCTCGTCGTCCTGTACGACGACAACGGCGTCACGATCGACGGTCCTGCGAGCCTGTCGTTCTCCGAGGACGTTCCCGCCCGCTTCGAGGCCTACGGCTGGGACGTTCAGCGCGTGGACGGACACGATCCGCAGTCGGTGCGCGCCGGCCTCGACCGGGCACTCCAGTCCGAGGACCGCCCGCACCTGATCGCCTGCCGCACGCAGATCGGCCGCGGTGCGCCTTGTGCCGGGACGGCCAAGGCGCACGGCGACGGCGGGATGTCCGACGACGCCACGCACGCCGCGGTGCGCGAGGCGCTCGACTGGGACCTGCCGCCCTTCCAGGTTCCCGACGGTGCGCGCCAGGTCTTCCGCGCAGGGGCGGAGCGCGGAGCGCAGGCCCGCAAGGAGTGGCAGGTCCGGCTCGACCGCGCGCTCGAGGACCCGGGGACGCGCGCACTCTGGCAGGCCATGAGCGGCGGGCAGCTTCCCGCGGATCTGGGCGGGCTGCTTCCGGACTTCCGCGGCGCCGACCCGGTCGCGACGCGCGTCGCTTCGAACCGCTGCCTGAACGCGCTGGCGCCCGCGCTTCCGACGCTGGTTGGCGGCTCGGCCGATCTCTCGGGCTCGAACGGCACCCGACTCGAGGGCGAGGCCTGGATCGAGCGCGGCAAGTTCGAGGGACGCAACCTCCACTATGGCGTCCGCGAGCACGGCATGGCGGCGATCGCGAACGGCCTGGCGCTCCACGGGCTGCGCCCCTTCGTCGGCACGTTCCTGGTCTTCAGCGACTACATGCGGCCGTCGGTGCGCTTGGCGGCGCTGATGCGGCAACCCGTCGCCTTCGTGTTCACGCACGACTCGATCTTCGTCGGCGAGGATGGGCCCACCCACCAGCCGGTCGAGCAGATCGCCGCGCTGCGCGCGATCCCCGGCCTGTACGTGTGGCGGCCCGGAGACGCCCGAGAGACCGCGGTGGCCTGGGTGGCCGTGCTCGAGCGGAGCGACGGGCCGACCGCGCTGGCGCTCACGCGGCAGGCCCTGCCGGTGCTCGAGGGAGACGGCATCGAGGACGGAGCCGCGCGCGGGGGCTACGTGCTCGTGCCAGAGCGCGACGCCGGCAATCCGGAGCTGGTGCTGGTCGGGAGCGGCTCCGAGGTGTCACTGGCCAGAGAGGCGGCGACGGCTTTGAACGCCGAGGGACGTTCGGTCCGGGCGGTGTCGCTGCCGTGTCAGCAGCTCTTCCTCGAGCAGGACGGCGCCTACCGCGACAGCGTACTGGCAGGCGCTCCGCGTCTCGTCATCGAGGCGGGCGTCGAGAACGGCGTGTCGGCGCTGCTCCGGCCGGGCGACCGCTTCCACGGCATGCGCGGCTTCGGTGCGTCGGCGAACTACCGCGACCTGGCCGTGCACTTCGGCTTCACGACGGAGCGCGTGCTCGAGATCGCGCGCGAGATGCTCTAGAGCCGGAGCGTTCCACGTCGCACGCGCAGTGCGCGCGCAGCCCTGCTACTGCGTTGCGCAACTCCGAGCGCTCACGTGCGTTGCAGCACGGCGTCGTCGTCGTACAGCTTGACGATCGAGACCTGTCCGGGCTTTCCCACCTGCAGGCACAGCTCGCAGAGCGTGCACTCGTCGACGTTGTCGTCGACGATCTCGAGCGCGCCGCCGTCGGGCGTGGAAAAGATGTCCACGGGGCAGACCTCGCAGAGCTGCCTTGCCGCGCCGGCGTCCGCCGCCAGCGCTCCGTCCACGTCGATCCGGATGAAGATCGCCATATCTGCCCTCAGCCCGCCGTCGCCAGTTGTTGTTCGATGAGCGCCGGGATGTCCTCGATGCGCTCCGCGACCGCGATTCCGGCCTCGTTCAGGCGCTCGATCTTCTCGACCGTCGTGTCCGCCTTGCCCTCGACGATGGTGCCGGCGTGTCCGAAGCGCATGCCCGGCATCTCGTCCATGAAGCGTCCCGCCATGAAGGCGACCACCGGCAGCCGCGAGTCGTTCTCGACCTTCCAGCGCGCCAGGTCCGCCTCCATGCGGCCGCCCGGCTCGGAGTAGATCGCGATGGCCTGCGTCTGCGGGTCGGCCTCGAAGAGCGGCATGAGCTCGGCGTAGGCCTGCCCGATGATCGCGTCGCCGCCGATCGAGACGGCGGTCGACTGGCCCAGCCCCGCGGCGGTGAGTGTGTTGCAGATCTCGGTCGTCATCCCGCCGGATCGCGACATGACGCCGACGACGCCCTTGGTGAACGCCTTGCGCGCGTCTTCGGCGCGGCCGCCGAGCCCGCCCACCTTGGCCTCGCCGGGCGAGAGCACGCCCAGGCAGTTGGGGCCGATGATCCGCGCACCGCGCTGGTCGGCCAGCTCGACCATCTGGGCGACCTGGCCGCGCGGGATGTTCTCGGTGACGACGACGATCAGCTTGACGCCGGCTTCGATCGCCTCGAAGACGGCGTCGCGCGTGAACGCCGGCGGCACCGACACGACCGACGCGTCGACGCGGGACTTGCTCGAGATGGCCTCGACGGTGTCGTAGACCGGAACGCCGTGGACCTCGCGCCCGCCGCGCCCCGGTGTGACGCCCCCGATGATGCGCGTGCCGTAGTCGAGGCCCTCGCGCGTCATGGTCACGGCCTCGCGGCCGGTGATGCCCTGGATGATGACCGTCGTGTTCCGCGTGATCAGGATCGACATGGCTAGGCGCTCTGCATCTTGGCGACGGCACGGCCCGCCGCTTCGTACATCGACACGGCGCGATCGCAGTACTCGACGCCGTACTTGTCCAGGATCTTGAAGCCGTCGGTCTCCCACGATCCGGGGATGCGGAAGATTGCGATGCGCTCTCCAGGATCCTCGCCGGACTCGAGCACCCCCTTGATGACGCCGCGGGCGACGAGGTCGACGCGCGTGTTCGAGACCACGTTCATCATGACGGCGATCTTCTCGACGCCGGGCTTCGCCAGGATCAGCTTGGTGAGCTCGCAGACCTTGCTGACGCTCGGGTTGCCGCCGATCTCGCAGTAGTTCGCGGGATGGCCGCCGTGGTTGCGGACGGCGTCGAAGAGCGTCAACGAGCCGCCGCCGGCCCCGATGATCAGTCCCAGCGTGCCGTCGAACTCGGTCACGTTCCCCGCGACGCCGCGGTGGTCGACGTCGTTGATGCGCTTGCCGGCCAGCTCGAAGCTCGTCGGCGGCCGCGCCTGGCGCGTCTCGTCCTCGCCGATGCCCAGCTCCTCGAGCAGCGCGCGGTGCTCGCCGCGGACCTCGGCCTCCATGTCGACGTGTCCGTCGAGCGCGACGAAGGAGCCGTCCTCGAGGCGTGCGATCGGGTTGATCTCGGCGAGCGTCAGCCCGTACTCCTGGAACAGGTGCGCGAGCGGCGCGGCGATCCGCGTCAGCCGGTTCAGGTCGGAGCCCTGCACGCCCACGGCCGCGATCAGCTCCTTGGCCTTGTGGTCCGAGAACGGCAGCAGGTTCGAGAAGTGCCGCTTGGCCACGTGCTCGGGGTACTTCTCGGCGACCTCTTCGATGTCGATGCCGCCCATGTCGCTGAAGATCATGACCGGACGCTTCGCGATGCCGTCCCAGGTGATCCCCAGGTAGTACTCCTGCGCGACCGGCTGGCGGCTCTCGACGAGCACGCCGCGCGGCCGCTGGCCGTTGATTTCCAGGTCGAGGATGAGCCGGGCCGCGCTCTCGGCCTCTTCCTCGTCGTCGGCGAAGAGCACCCCTCCCGCCTTCATGCGACCGCCGCTCAGCACCTGCGACTTGAGCACCACCGCCCCGCCGATGTCGGAAGCGATCCTCTGCGCCTCGTGCGCGGTCCGGGCGACCTGCGAGCCCTTCGGAAGCGGAATGCCGCGCTTCGCGAAGAGTTGCTTGGACTCGTACTCGTAGAAACGCATGAGTGGCTCCCCGTTCCCGCTTCGGGCCGCGGAGCATACCACCCCGGGGCGCGGCGCCGGGACCTAGAGGGGCAGCTCGCGGAGCGCCTTGTCCACCGCTTCGACCAGCGGATCCAGGTCCTCGTCGGTTGCCGGGTGCTCGACGACTGCGGCCGAGGAGCGGCGCAGCATCAGGTTGAGGCCGGAGTCCTCGCCCCCGCGGAAGTCCGTGCGGATCGCCACGACGGGCCGGCTCCGCGCGTACGCGAAGCCGCACTCCCAGGCCGTGCCGGAGTCCGCGTCCGCGCCGTCGAACACCGCCACGATCGCGTCGCAGCGCTCGATTGCGTCCCGGCAACCCTCGAAGGCGCCGTGGAAGTCGGGCGGCTCCTGGAGCAGTGGGAGTCCCGCGTCGTCCTGGGGGAGGAACACGTCGTGCCCGCGGGCGGTGAAGGCCTCGCCGAGCTCCCGCAGCCAGCGCCGCTCGGCCTGCGTGAAGAGAGGTCCCGCCAGGTAGAGCCTCACAGGTTCCCCTTGTGCTGCGAGCCGTCGACCGAGAGCGTGACGCCCGTGATCCAGCTCGCGCGTTCGGACGCCAGGAACACCACCGCGTTCGCCACCTCTTCGGGCGTGCCGAGTCGTCCCGCTGGGATGGTCTTGCGGATCGACTCGTACATGGCGGGGTTCGCCTGCTTGATCGCGTCCCAGACGCCGCCCGGGAAGTCGATCGAGCCCGGCGCCACGGTGTTCACCCGGATGTTCCGGGGGGCGAGCTGGACCGCGAGGTTCTTGGAGTAGCTGATCAGGGCGGCCTTCATCGCGGAGTAGGAGGGGCCGGCCGGGGCTTCGAGCGCCGCCGTCGACGAGATGAAGATGACGCAGCCTCCGCCCGCGGCTTCGATCTCGGGCAACGCCCTGCGCGTGGCGCGCACGCCGGCGAGCACGTCGACCTCGAAGCCGGCGCGCCAGGAGTCGTCGTCGTCGCCCATGCCGAAAGCCGAGGTGTTGTTCACCAGCACGTCGATGCGTCCGAGCGCCTGCTTCGACTGGTCGAGAAAGCCGTCGAGCGCCGCGGCGTCCGAGACGTCGCAGACCTGTGCGTGCACCTTGCCGCCGCGACTGCGGAGCTCTTCTTCGGTCTTGCGCAGGGCGTCCTCGCCGCGCGCGCAGATCGCGACGTCCGCGCCCTCGTCGGCAAAGGCGAGTGCGATCGCGCGCCCGATCCCGCGGCTTCCGCCGGTCACGACCACGCCCTTCTTCGAAAGTCCCAGCTCCATCAGTTCCTCCCCTTGCGGTACTGCCGTCCCCAACCCGGGATGTCCAGGTCGACGAACCCGTCGAGCGCCACCAGCGTCTCGCGCGCCCGCTCGCGGACCGCGTACCAGCCCGGGTCCGAGCGCGTGAACTCGATGGGGTCGGAGGGTCCCGGGATGCGCGCCAGCCGGTCGCGCGCGAACTGGACGAGCCGCTCGATCAGCACGACCTCGTCGCGTTCGATCCAGCCGTCCCGGGCGTAGCGTTCGAGCTGGGTCGTGTCGATCCAGCACAGGCTGTCGAGCGCCTCGCGCGCCCGGGCGGGGTCGCCCGCGTAGCGGTCCTGCGCCTCGACGCAGGCCAGCCGGTTCAGGTCCTCGAGCAGCGCGGTGCCCAGCATCTCGCTCTTCACGCGGACAGTGTATCCGCCCGCGGGGGCGCTCAGGCGGCCTCGACTCCCAGGAGTTCGTCGAGCGGGGGCCAGTCGATCGAGGACTGGGCGGTGAAGGCCATCAGAAGCAGCTCGCGCGTCTCCGGGTCCTCGCCCTGGCGGAACTTCTCGACCGCCGCCTGGAGCTTCTTCTTCTCCGGGCAGTCCGGCTTGTCCTTGAGCGTGCCTTCCTCGTGCTCGACCTCGAGGGTGTCGAGCAGCTCGACCAGCAGCTCCGAGCGGTGGTCCATGAAGTAGGTCGCCAGCACCTCTTCGGCGATCGCCGCGCCGATGTTCCGGCCCAGCGCCCTGCGCATCCACTCGGCCTGGCGCGTGCGGGGCTGCTTCTTGAGGAAGGTGGGCCGCAGCTTGAAGGCGTCGGCGGCCGCGCCGAGTGCCAAGCGGGCCACGGCCGGCGCCTCGTCCTTGAGGCGTTCCAGGAACGCCGCCGACTCCTCGGCACTCATTCGCGCAAAGACCTGATTGGAACGCATCGCGGGAGCATAGCGGGCGAGCGCATCTGCGTCCGGTGGAGAGGCTGGCGAAGCTGTCACGCAGCGTCGTGGACTGGAGTCCGAACCGGGCCGAAGGGCGTAAATCCCCGGCACCTTCCTGCCGATAGAACCTGAGCGGGATGCCTGCGCCTCGCCGTCGGGGCCGGCACGAAGGAACGCGATGGAGCCGATTCGCAGCAGCTTCGAGGACGATGCGGACATGATGGAGATCGTGCGCGAGTTCGCGTCCGAGATGCCCCAGCGTGCAGACGACATCGAGCAGCTGGTGCAGAGCGGCCAGCTGCTCGAGCTCCGGACCCTCGCCCACCAGCTCAAGGGAGCCGGCGGAGGCTACGGCTTCGAGGCCATCACCGAGACGGCCGCCGCGCTCGAGGGCGCGATCAGGCGGGGCGCCGGCGAGTCGGCGATCAAGGAAGCCTGCGGCCGCGTCTGCGAGGTGCTGCGAGCCGTGTACATCCCGGAGGCGAATTGAATCCGGAGACCCCGAACCCGAATCGCGTCCTCGTCATCGACGACAGCGAGCCGATCCACAAGCTGATCGAGGCGCGCCTGCGCCCCGAGGGGCTCGAGGTGACGTGCGAGCTCGACGGCGAGCGCGGGATCGAGCGCGCCATCTCGGAGGAGCCCGACCTGATCCTGCTCGACGTGGGGCTGCCCGACGTCGACGGCTTCGAGGTGTGCCGGCAGCTCAAGGAGCACCCGACGACGCGGGACATCCCCGTCATCTTCCTGACCGGCACGACGAGCACTGACTCCAAGGTCAAGGGGCTGGACCTCGGCGCCGTGGACTACGTGACCAAGCCCTTCGACCAGGTCGAGCTGCGCGCCCGGGTGCGCGCCGCCCTCCGGACGAAGCGGCTCCAGGACATCCTGGAGCAGCAGAGCTTTCTCGACGGCCTCACGGGACTGTGGAACCGCACCTACCTCGACCGGCGCACCGAGTCCGAACTGACGGTGGCACGACGTTACGGTCGCGCGCTCACGCTGGTCATGGTCGACATCGACCACTTCAAGCGCCTGAACGACACCTACGGCCACCTCTTCGGCGACGTCGTCCTTCAGGGGATCGCCGACGCGCTTCGCGCGTACGCCCGGCGTTCCGACATCGTCACGCGCTACGGTGGCGAGGAGTTCGCGATCCTGCTGACGAACACGTCGCTCAAGGCGGGGCTCTTCGTCGCGGAACGGCTTCGAAGCTCGATCGAGAGCCGTCACTTCGAGGCGCACGACGACGTGGTCACCATCACGGCCAGCTTCGGGATCGTCTGTACCGAGGATTTCGAAGCCGAGCGGACTCCCGAGAACCTGATGCGCGCCGCCGACGAGGCGCTCTACGCGTCGAAGGACGCGGGGCGCAACTGCATCCACGTCCACGGACGGGAAGGCGTGATCTCGGCCGACCAGTTCGGCGACATCACCGAGGGCGACGAGTCCTAGCCGTTCGCGGCTCCCTCGTGGAGCCGGATGCATGCCCTCACGGCATGTGCGAAGCTCACGGCGTGGCGGACGGCTCTCCTCTTCACCTCTACCCCGGGCTGGAAGACCTGCGCGACCCCGTACTGGTTCTCGCGTACGCGGGATGGAGTGACGGCGGCGACGCTGCGACCTCGGCGGTGCGCTACCTGCTCGGCGAACTGTCGGTGTCGCGCTACGGGTATGTCGACACCGAGGAGTTCCTGGACTTTACGGTGGTGCGGCCGCACGCGCGGCGCCGTTCCGATGGACGCCGCGACATCGTCTGGCCGAACCACGAGTTCTTCGCCGCACGGCTCGCCGACGAGCCGTGCGATCTCGTGCTCGGGCTCGGTGTCGAGCCGCACCTTCGCTGGAAGGCGTACTCGACGGCGATGGTCGAGTTGGTCCAGTCCGGAAACTTCCGCATGGTCGTCATGCTCGGCGCGTACCTGGACGACGTGATCTACTCGCAGCCGGTCGACGTGAACGGGTTCTCGTCCGACGCTGCGTTGGTCGAGCAGCATGGGCTCTCCGAGTCGCGCTACGAGGGACCGACCGGCATCACGGGCGTGCTCGGTGATGCGTTCCGCCGCGAAGGGATCCCGTCACTCTCGCTCTGGGCCCGGGTCCCGCACTACGTACCGCAGAAGCCGAACGCGCGCGGCGCCTGCGCGCTGCTCCGAGACTTCGAGAATGTGACGGGGCTTCACTTCGACCTGTCGTCGCTCGAGACCGAGGCCGCGTCGTACGACGAGACCGTGTCGGAGCTGGTCGCGAACGATCCGCAGCTCTCCGCTTACGTGCGGGAGCTGAAGCGCCGCGCGTTCACGCAGTAGCGCCGAAGACGCGCTCGTGGATCCGCCGCGTGGCGGGCGAGCGGTTCAGCGTGTAGAAGTGCAGGCCCGGCGCGCCGCCCTCGAGCAGCTCCCGGCACTGCGCCACGGCCCACTCGATTCCGACTTCGAGGGTGCGCTCGGGGTCTTCGCCGCACGCGTCGAGCGCCGAGCCGAGCTCGCTCGGGATCTTCGCTCCGCAGAGCGCCGTCATCCGCCGGATGTTCGCGACGCTCACGACGGGCATGATTCCCGGGACGATCGGTGTGTCGATCCCCGCCGCGCGTGCGCGGCGGACGAACTCGAAGTAGTCCGCGTTGTCGAAGAAGAGCTGTGTGATCAGGACCTCGGCTCCCGCCTCGACCTTGCGGTAGGTCATGGCCAGGTCCTGCTCCGGGGAGGGGGACTGGGGGTGGCCCTCGGGATAGGCCGCGGCGGCGATGCAGAGATCCGGCCAACGCGGCCGCGCGAACTCGATCAGCTCGTTCGCGTACGAGAAGTCCTGCGCGCCCGGCTGCCACCCCTCCGGACGGTCGCCGCCGAGCGCCAGCAGGTTCTCGATGCCCGCGTCCGCCAGGCTGTCGATCGTGTCCGCGATCTCGTCGCGTCCCGAGCCGACACAGGTCATGTGCGCCATGGCCGTGATGTCCGCCTCTTGCTGGATCTGCACCACGAGCTCGGTCGTCTTGCGCCGGGTCGAGCCACCGGCGCCCCAGGTGACCGACACGAAGGACGGCTCGAGCCGTTTCAGGTCCTCGATCGTGCGGAACAGCGCCGGGTAGCCCTTGGCCGTCTTGGGCGGGAAGAACTCGAACGACACCACGGGCCGGGAGCTTCCGAACATTTCGACGATGCGCATGCTGGCTCTCCCCTTCCGATCCGGTCCGGCCCGGCTCAAGCCGGATCCGGCGGGCACCGATTCTATCCTGAGTGGACGACTGTGCACGAGCACGCCCGCGGAGTGAGATCCCGCAGATCACCGTCCGGTTCCGCGCCGATGGCCGGGAGTCGGTCGGCACGCTGCGGAACGTGTCGCGTGCCGGTGTATGCATCCGTTCTGCCGATGTTCCGCGTCCGGGTGTGATCATCGCGCTGAGCTTCGAGTCGCCGCACGGCTCGTTCGTGGACGTGCGCGGCGAGGTGCGCTGGAACACGCGGGGGCTCGCGGCCCGGACGCCCGAGGGCTTCGGCGTTCGGCTGCACGAGCCGCCGCGCGAGTTCTGCGAGTTCTTCGTCTGGGCCGTCGAGCAGAGCGGTCAGGACTCCGAGGCGGAGTCGGTCGATCTGTGATAAGAGTGCGTCGATGTCCTCGGCGCACAATCCGATCGTCTTTCCGCTGGATGTGGCGTCGATCGACGACGCGCGCGAGTGGGTGCGGCGCCTCTCCGACGAGGTCGGAGTCTTCAAGGTCGGGCTAGAGCTGTTCTGCGCCGCGGGGCCCGAAGCCGTGCGCGCGATCGCGGACGCCGGCGCCGCGGGCGTGTTCCTCGACGCGAAGCTGCACGACATCCCGGCGACCGTAGAGGGTGCCGCGCGTGAGGCCTGCAGCGCGGGCGTGCGCATGATTACCGCCCACTGCCAGGGCGGAGTCGAGATGTTGCGCGCGGCCGTTCGAGGCGCGGGCGACGACGTCTGCGTGTTGGGCGTGACGCGCCTGACGAGCCTGCCCGCCTCCCAGGACGAGGTCACCCAGGCCGCCTTGCAGGCACTCGAGGCCGGCTGTGGGGGAATCGTCTGCTCGCCTCGAGAGGCCGCCGCCGTGCGCGAGGCCGTCGGCCCGAAGCTGCAGATCGTCTGTCCGGGCGTGCGCCCGGCCGGGAGCGACGCCGGCGACCAGGTCCGGGTCATGACGCCGGGAGACGCGATCCGAGCAGGAGCGGACTGGCTCGTGATCGGCCGGCCGATCCGGAACGCGGCCGACCCGCTGGCCGCGGTGCGGGCGATCCGCGAAGAGATCGCCTCGGCGCGCGGGACTCAGTAGCCCGCGCCGCCCTCCAGGACGGTGAACTGCGCGTTCAGCTGGACGGAGCCGCCCGCCGGATCCTGGGCCACGATGCCCGTGCGGTACACGCCGTAGGAGAACGTGCCGGCGCCGCCGATGTTGAGCTGGCCGCCTTCGCGCACGGTTCCGCCGACCTTCAGGATCGGCAGCGCGGCGCTCGTGCCGATCTCACCCGTCCGCATCGAGGTGGCCAGCCCGTTGTCGGCGACCATGAAGCTCAGTTCCTCGACCGGAGACGTGTCCGGGAAGGGAGAGGTGTCGGTCAGCAGCCGGTTCTGTACGACGCTGAGCGCCGCGTCGGCCGCCAGCAGTGTCGCGATCTTCCGCCGGTCCTGCGACGAGCCGACGTTCTCCTGGCGCGCGCGGTCGAGCGCCGAGAGCGCGATCGCGCTCACCATCAGCATGAGCACGACGGCCACCAGGAGGGCGATGCCGCTCTCGTCACGCAGGTCTCGGATTATCGGGTGCTTCATGCTTCGACTCCTCAGAACATGTTCCGCGGCGCAACGCTCGCAGAGAAACGGCGGCGCCGGAACTCGTCGGGCCCGCCGGGGTCGCGGTTCGCGCTCGCCGGGCGAGCGAACCGGTTGAACATCATGCCGTCCTGCTGGTCCCCGGCGTCCGTGCGCGACGTCACGCTGAACCGCATGCGCCGGATCAGTTCGGTGTTGATCACCCAGCCGCCCGGATCGGCGTTCAGGTCGTGGATCGGGAACTCCGTCCCCGCGATCCGCCCGTCCTCGATCTGTGCGTCGACCCAATACTCGATCTGCAGGTCTTCCACGCTGGTCGCCAGCGTGATGCCGTTCCGCGTGAGCGTGAGCGTGTCGGTGTCGACCTCGTAGACGATGGCGGGAACCGCGCGGATCTCGGCGGCGACCGGAAAGAGCCCGGCGGGCATCTCGTGGCCCGCGACGAAGTCGATGCGATCGCCGACGATGGTCTGGATCTCAGCGCAGTGCGAGCGGTTGCCGTTCGAGACGATGATGCCGCCACCGGTCGAGAAGTCGATCGCCGCCCCGTCGCCGTCGATGTCGGTCGTCTCCAAGCGCACGTAGCCGACCTGGACCTCGGTGACCTCGGAGGTGTCGAAGTGCGAGTCGCGGTTGTCGAGCGACGGGGACTTCGTCCCGTCGAGCGGCATGCTGAAGTAGCTCGAGTCGCTGATGCAGATCCGGTCGGGATCCGCGAAGCCACCGTCGACGCTCGCCACGCCCGATCGCCGCGGCACCATCAACCCGGCCATGCGAGCGTCGTACGAGATCAGGTTGATGACGACGCGCGCGCTCTCCTGCACGTCGAGCACGCGGTCGTTCACGGTGGTGGCACGCCGCTGCGAGGTGAAGACCAGCATGAGCTGGGCCGTGATGATGCCCATGACCGCCATGGCGACCATCAGTTCCATCAGGGTGAAGCCCTCGGACCGGCGCGCGTTGCGCATCAGTTCGACCCCTTGATCCAGACCACCTCGGTCGATCCCGTGTTCGAGTCGGCGTTCTCCCAGTCCACCTCGATGGTGATCCGGGTGAGTCCCTGGCTCGGCTGGTCGGGCTCGATCGTCCAACGCCGCGAGTAGCGCGTCTGGTCGAGGCCACCCGCCGCCCCCGTTTCGCCCTCGCCGCCCTCGGGGTAGCCGGAGCCGGCGTGGCCCGGATACAGGTAGCCCTGGTCGTCGTCGAAGGTCCCCTGCTGCGTGAACGTCAGGTCGTCCGCGTTCATCGCCTTGAAGGTCTCCACCTGCTCCTGCGCCAGGTAGATGGCCTCGGACAGGTGCTTCGAGCGGCTTCCCATCTTGAGCGCAGAGACCTGCGCCAGCGCGATGGTCAGCAGGCCGACCGCCAGGATCGCCGCGGCGATCATGACCTCGAGTAGAGAGAATCCGTCTTCGTTCTGCCTTCGAGCTCTCATGCGAACCTCCACCCCTCTACTGCCACTCACCGGTGCCCGGGTTCAGCGCGCGGACGCGCACCTCGCCGAGCGGCCCCACCACGGCCACGTAGACCGCGTTCGATCCGTCGGACATGTAGAAGGCGCCAGCGCCCGTTCCCCAGGCCGTCGGAGTGTTCAGGTCGACCGGCACGCCCTGCGGCGTAAAGCCCACCGCGGGCCGGCCGGTACTCGGATCCTGCGGGAAGCTCGCGCCGTCCGTCACGTTGGCGAGCGTGGCCGCGCGCATGTCTCCGGGCGCCGGGGTGTAGCCGGAGAACGGCGTCGTGAGTCCCATGCCGTACGGCTGCACGGCGTCGTTCTTGCCGGGGTTGAACCGGTAGTCCGTGCCGCGGTCGACGGCCGTCTCGGTCCAGTCCGCGTCGATGTCCCGCACCAGGCGCACGATCGTGCCTTGCACCGAAGGGGGAATCTGCGGGTTGAAGATGACGAAGTACTGCACCCCGTCCTTGACCGCCGCGGCTCGCGCTGCACGCAGCGCGTTGGCCACCACCTGCGCGCTCTCGCGCGTCTGCTCGCTCATCCGGTACCGGACGACGTTGGGAACCGCCATCGCGGTGAGGATGGCGACGATGAGCATGACGACCGCAAGCTCGATGAGCGTGAAGCCGGAACTCTGGGAGACCTCGTGTGGGGTGCGCATCTTGGACCGGGAGCATCGCAAGCGCCGTGCCCGACCCGGATGGCGTGTACGGGCACGAGCGGCGCCCGGAGGCGGAGTTGCCGCCGGGCCTTCGGCAAGGATTGCGTACCCCGGCCCGCAACGTTTGCCGGACGGGCGAGGACTTGCGGCTCCCCGTCCTGTCCTGCAATAAACTCCTGTCCCCCCGACGCGCGCTGGCGGCCCCCGGGGGACGCTCCCTGGCATTCCCCCGGCTTTCTGGAGGTCCCCCGTGCAGAGTCCTCTCTCCCCCAAGGGCACCGAGTCCGCCCTGGAGCGCGTCGCGCCGATCCTGGACAAGGCGATCGCGCACGCGCGCGGGCGCGACATCGACGAGCAGCAGGTCGCCGTCGCCCGGCTGGCCGACCTTGCCACCGAGCTGCGCGCCGCCCGCGACCTGCTTGCCTACTCGCGCGACGCCGGACAGCTGTACCAGGAGCAGGCCGCCGTCTTCGCGGGGATCGTCGTCTCGAAGATCGCGGCGCTCCCGGCGGACCACGCGGCCGAGCATGGCCTCGATGCCGGCGACCTGCTCGACGATTCGCTGCGCGACTTCGTGGCGAGCGCCCTCGACGAGGCCCGCGTCCGCGCGATCGGCGTTGCCGTCGCCGAGGCGCGGGGCGGCAACGAGTGGCCGCTCGACGAGATGCTCGAGCTGACACGCGAGGCGGTGCGCGAGTTCGCGCAGCAAGAGGTCATGCCGCGAGCCGAGCAGATCCACCGCACGGACTCGGACCTGCCCGAGGAGTTCATCGAGAAGATGGGCGAGCTCGGCTACTTCGGCCTGTCGATCCCCGAGGAGTTCGGCGGCAGCGAGATGGGCAACGTGGCGATGATCATCACGACCGAAGAGCTGTCTCGCGCGTCGCTGGCCGCGGCCGGCTCGCTGATCACGCGCCCCGAGATCCTGGCCAAGGCGCTGCTGGCCGGGGGCACCGACGACCAGAAGAAGACCTGGCTCCCGAAGCTGGCCAGCGGCGAGCTGATGGTCGGCATCAGCGTGACCGAGCCCGACATCGGCAGCGACGTGGCCGCCGTCAAGTGCCGCGCCGAGCGCGCTACCGTCGACGGTGTCGAGGGCTGGGAGATCACCGGCCCCAAGGCTTGGTGCACGTTCGCCGGCCGTGCCGACATCCTGGCGGTACTGCTGCGCACCGACCCCGACCTGTCCAAGGGACGCCGCGGACTTTCGCTCTTCATCGTCCCCAAGCCGCGCTTCGCCGGGCACGAGTTCGAGCACGAGCAGCCCGGCGGGGGTCGGCTCTCGGGCAAGGCCGACGCGACCCCGGGCTACCGCGGCATGCACTCCTTTACGCTCGCCTTCGAGCGCTACTTCGTCCCGGCCGAGAACGTGGTGGGCGGGGACGCGGCGCTCGGCCGCGGCTTCTACCTGCAGATGGGCGGGTTTGCCGCCGGCCGCCTGCAGACCGGCGGCCGCGCCTGCGGCGTGGCGCAGGGCGCGCTCGAGGAGACGGCGCGCTACGTCGTGGACCGCCGCCAGTTCGGCCGGCGGCTGCTCGACTTCCAGCTGACCCAGTACCGGCTGGGCCTGATGGCCGTCCGCCTGGCGGGCGCGCGGGCCATGACCTACTCGGCGGCCGCCGCCATGGACGAGGACGAGCGGGCGGCGGCGCCGTACGCCGCCCAGGCGAAGCTGCTGGCCTGCCGGGTCGCGGTCGACGTGACCCAACAGGGCCAGATGCTCTTCGGGGGCTGGGGCTACGCCGAGGAGTACCCCATCAGCCGCTACGTGGTGGACGCCCAGGTCCTGCCGATCTTCGAGGGCGTGGAGCCGGTCCTGCAGCTTCGGGTCGTGGGACAGAGCCTGCTGGCGGGGTAGGGGCGAAGGCCCCCCGGACCGCCACTCGGGGGACTCTTGACACCGCGCCCGCCTGCCTTAGGCTGCCCCTCCACGCAGGCCGCCCCCCCATTTCCCCTCCGTGTCGTCGGAGCGGGAGCCCCGGGGCCGGCCCTGGACCCAGACGAAACGCACGCGAAGTGCACCGGGAGGGAATTGGATGGCAACGAAGGTTCGTCCGCTTCACAACCGCCTGATCGTGAGGCGACTGGACGAGGACGAGAAGACCGCCGGCGGGATCATCATCCCGGACACGGCCAAGGAAAAGCCCCAGCAGGGCGACGTGATTGCCGTCGGCCCGGGACGTCGCGACGACAAGGGAAACCTGATCGCGATGGAGGTGCCCAAGGGCGCCCGGATCCTGTTCTCGAAGTACGCCGGGAGCGAGGTCGACCTGGACGGGCAGGAGCACCTGATCATCTCCGAGGACGAAGTCCTCGCCATCTTGGAGTAGGAGAGCATGGCAGCCAAGGAAATCCGATTCGACGAAGAGGCCCGCAACGGGCTGAAGCGCGGCGTCGACGCGCTCGCCAACGCGGTCAAGGTCACGATGGGTCCACGCGGGCGCAACGTGCTGATCGAAAAGAGCTGGGGCGCCCCGACCTCGACCAAGGACGGCGTGACCGTCGCGAAGGCCGTCGAGATCGAGGACAGGTTCGAGAACCTGGGTGCGCAGATGGTCAAGGAGGTCGCATCGAAGACCTCGGACGTCGCCGGTGACGGCACGACCACGGCCACGGTGCTCGCGCAGGCCATCTTCACTGCGGGCCTCAAGCTCGTCGCGGCCGGCGCCAACCCGATGGAACTGAAGCGCGGCATCGAGAAGTCCGTCGCGGCCATCGTCGAGAAGCTCACTTCGAGCGCGCGCCGCATCCGCGGCAAGGAAGAGATCGCGAAGGTCGGTTCCGTGTCTGCGAACAACGACACGGCCATCGGCGACATGCTCGCGGACGCCATGGAGAAGGTGGGGCGCGAGGGCGTCATCACGGTCGAAGAGGCGAAGAGCATGGACACCACGCTCGACGTCGTCGAGGGCATGCAGTTCGATCGCGGCTTCCTGTCCCCGTACTTCGCGACCGACACCGACCGCATGGAGGCGGTACTCGAGGATCCCTACATCCTGATCCACGAGAAGAAGATCGCGAACATGCGCGACATGGTTCCGCTGCTCGAGGGCGTGGCGCGGGCAGGCAAGCCGCTGCTCATCATCGCCGAGGACATCGAGGGCGAGGCCCTCGCGACGCTCGTGGTCAACCGCATCCGCGGAACGCTCGCGGCGGCGGCGGTCAAGGCGCCCGGCTTCGGCGATCGCCGCAAGGCGATGCTCGAGGACATCGGCGTGCTGACGGCGGGCAAGAACATCAGCGAGGACCTCGGCATCAAGCTGGAGTCCGTCACCCTCCAGGACCTGGGCCGCGCCAAGCGCGTGGTGATCGATCGCGACAACACGACGATCATCGACGGTGCGGGCAAGAAGTCCGACATCGAGGGCCGCTGCACGCAGCTGCGCGCGCAGATCGAGGAGACCACGTCCGACTACGATCGCGAGAAGCTCCAGGAGCGGCTCGCGAAGCTGTCCGGCGGGGTTGCGGTCGTGCGGGTGGGCGCGCCGACCGAGGCCGAGCTCAAGGAGAAGAAGGCTCGCGTCGAGGACGCGCTCCACGCCACGCAGGCGGCGACCGAAGAGGGCGTCGTCGTGGGCGGCGGTGTGGCGCTGATCCGCGCAGAGCGCGCGCTGAAGGACTTGGACCTGGAGGGCGACGAGGCGCTCGGCGCCGACATCATCCGCCAGGCCGTGACCGAGCCGTTGCGGCAGATCGCGGAGAACGCCGGGGCCGAGGGCGCGGTGGTCGTGGCCAACGTGAGCCAGGGCACGGGCGACTACGGGTTCGACGCCGCCCGCGAGGAGTACGGCGACCTGATGAAGTCCGGCATCCTGGATCCGGTCAAGGTCGTGCGCACGGCGCTGCAGAACGCGGCCAGCGTGGCTGCGCTGCTGCTGACGACCGAGACGGCCGTGGTCGAGATCCCCGAGAAGAGCCCGCCGGCAGGCGGCGGCGGAGCGCCCGGCGGCATGGACATGGGCGGAATGATGTAGCCCGTCCCACCGGAAGCGTGAACACCGGAGGGGAGGAGGCTCGCGCCTTCTCCCCTCTTTCTCTTCCGGACGGTCCTGCTACAGGACGACCGTGCGCCGCCCGTGGACGAGGACGCGGTCCTCGAGGTGCGCGCGCACGCCGCGCGCCAGCACGACCCGCTCGACGTCCCGGCCCTTGCGCACCAGGTCGTCGACGGTGTCGCGGTGCGAGCACGCCACCACGTCCTGCGCCAGGATCGGCCCCTCGTCCAGCTGCGACGTGGCGTAGTGCGCCGTCGCCCCGATGTTCTTCACGCCGCGCTGGTAGGCTTGGTGGTACGGGCGCGCTCCCACGAAGGCGGGCAGGAAGCTGTGGTGGATGTTGATGATTCGCTCGGGGAACCGCTGGATGAAGGTGTCGCTCAGGATCTGCATGTAGCGCGCGAGCACGATCAGGTCGATGCCGTTCTGCTCGAGCAGGGCGGCTTCGGCGTCCTCCTGCGCGCGCTTGTTCTCGGCGTTGATCGTGAACACGTGGTACGGCACGCCGAACTGCTTGGCGACGGGCTCGAGCTTCGGGTGGTTCGAGATCACCAATGCGATCTCGCAGGGAAGCTCTCCGAGGCGGTGGCGGATGAGCAGGTCCCAGAAGCAGTGCTCGATCTTCGATACGAAGATCGCCACCCGCCGCGGCTGGTCGCTGTAGGTGATGCGCCAGCGCATCTCGTAGCGGCCGCACTCGATGCGCAGCAGGTCTTCGAGTTGGTCGCGCGAGATGTCGAGCTCGGCCAGGTCGAACTGGATGCGCTCGAAGAACATGCTCTCGGCGCGGTCCACGTGCTGCTGCGACTGCAGGATGTTCGCGCCGTGGTCGTAGAGGAGCTTGGACAGCGCCGCAACCAGGCCCTTGCGGTCGGGACAGCTGACCGAGAGCGTCGCCTCGCTCACACGCTGTCCTGCTGGATCGCGATGCAGGCCTGCCGCGCGGTTCGCCCGCTCCGCCCCGCGCGTTGCAGCGCGAAGCGCAGAGCGCGCGCGTGCAGTTCCTGGCGCGGGAGCGCCAGGCCCAACGCCTGCGCGTAGTGGTCGACGATCCGGAGGTAGGTCTCCTGGTTGAAGGCGAGGAAAGGGAGCATCAGCCCGAAGCGGTCCGACACCGAGACCTTTTCCTCGGCGGTCTCGCCCGGATGCAGGTCGTTGTGCGCGTCGAGCGTCGCCTCCAGGTTGTCCGAGGCGCGCTCGGGTACGAGCAGCCGCCGGTTCGAGGTCGCCAGGATGATCGCGTTCGCCGGGCGCGACTCGAGTCCTCCGTCGAGCGCGGCCTTGAGCCGCTTGTACGAGGCGTCGCCCGCTTCGAAGCTCAGGTCGTCGCAGAAGAGCCCGAAGCGCTCCTCGCGCGGGCGGATCCAGGCGAAGATCTCCGGCAGCTCGGCGAACGCGTCGCGCTGGATCTCGACGAGACGGAACCCGCGCGGACCGAACTCCCGCAGCAGGCCGCGCACCGCCGACGACTTTCCGGTTCCGCGCTCGCCGTAGAGCAGCACGTCGAGTGCCGGCCGGCCGCTCGTGAACGCCTCGGCGTTCGCGCGCAGCCGGGCGACCGAGCGCTCGACTCCGATCAGCTCGTCGAGCGGGAACAGGTCGGGAAAGGCGACCGCCTCGACGCGTCCGCCGCGCCAGCGGTAGGCGAGCGAGTCCTTGGCGTGCGGCTCCGCCGTTCCCTTGGCTGCTTCGGAGGAGGAGTCGTCGAGCGCGCGCTCCGCGGCCTCGATCAGCCGTTCGACCGCGGGTAGAAGCTCGTTCCAGTCACGGCTCGGCATGGTCCGGTCAGTGTACCGGAGGGCGTCAGAGCTTGATGCGCCGCGCGTTCCGCGCGCCGCCGCGCGGCCACAGCACGCCGACGAGAATCCCGCCGAGGGCGATGACCGCACCCATCCCCAGGCTGCGCCAGCGCTCGGATCCGGAGAGCTGCATGTTCTCGGTCTTCAAGAGCGTGTTCTCGCTTCGCAGCGTCTCGATCTCGGTGATGGTCGTGGCCTGCTCGCCGAGCGCGGCTTCGAGTTCGGTTACACGTGACTGCGCATGGTCGAGGCGCGTCTTGACCCGCGGCAGGCTCACGCTCGCGGGAGGGGTCGCCGTCAGGTAGCCCTTGGGGACCCAGCCCGTGGTGCGCTCGCCATTGTCTACGCGAACCTGGATCCAGTTCTCGACCTCGGCCAACCTGGCCACCTGGTCTCCAGAGGCCAGCGTCTTGACGATACGGTACTGCTGGCCCGGCTGGCTGCGCAGGTTGATGCGCAGGCCGTCGCGCACGTACTCGGCGGATGCGGCGGCGGGAAGCGCCAGCGCCAGCACGAGAGCCGCCGGAATGGCCACGTTGCGGCGAATCATGCGCATTCTCTAGCGCTTTGCATCTATGCCTTCCAGCGCGGGGCGATCGCCCCGCCTATCCGTAGAACATGCGGCACCAGGCGACCGCGGCCAGGAACCCCGTCAGATCGGCAGCCAGGCAGGCCAGCACCGTGTGCCGCGTCACGCGGATCTGGATGCTGCCGAAGTAGATGGCCAGCACGTAGAACGTCGTTTCGGTGCTGCCGTTGATGACCGACACCACCCAGCCGATGAACGAGTCCGGGCCGTATGCGATCAGCGTCTCGGTCAGCACCGCGTACGCTCCCTGGCCCGAGAGCGGTCGCACCAGTGCCATGGGCAGCGACTCCGCCGGGATGCCGACGAGCGAGGAGTACGGCGCCACGCCGCCGATCAGGAAGTCGAGCGCACCGGACGCGCGGAACATCCCCACCGCGACCAGGATGGCGACCAGGAACGGGATGATCATGACCGCGATCTGGAAGCCCTCCTTGGCTCCCTGGATCAGCGACTCGTACACTTTGACGTGACGGCTGAAGCCGTACATCACGATGGTCCCGATCAGGAAAGGCATCAGCCAGTAGTTCAGGAACTCCTGCATCTGGCCGAATGCGCCGAGACCGCTCGCCTGCGCTTGCATCAGGAAGCCGACGGGGAACGCGAGCAGGAACAGCCAGAGCAGGGCGCTTCGCAGCCACGAGGTCTGGGTCGAGATCGCGGCGACGTCCTGCGCCTCGCCGAGCGCGCCCAGGTCGATCAGCGGCCGCGGCGCCTCGCCCTGCGGTTCCTCGGCGGGAAAGCGATCCGCGCGGAACGCGGCTCGGTTCTGGAGCAGCTTGGCGACCGTGACCCCGACGATCGTGGAGCAGAGCGTCGCGAGGATCGACGGCAGGATGATCCCCGCCGCGTTGATCGAGTCGCGCTCGGCGCGGAGAGCGATCACGCCGAGCGGAAGCACCGCCACCCCCGACGTGTTGATCGCCAGGAAGAGCGACATGGAGTTCGTCGCGACGCCCTTGCGCCCGTTCAGCGTGTCGAGTTCGCGCATGGCCTTCAGTCCGAACGGCGTCGCGGCGTTCCCGAGACCGAGCATGTTCGCAGCGATGTTCAGCAGCATCGCACCCATGGCCGGGTGGTCGGGCGGCACGTCGGGGAACAGACGGTGGAGCAGCGGTCCGAGCAGGCGGGACAGCGCGGCAAGGCCGCCCGCGTCGCGCACGACGCGCATCAGTCCGAGCCAGAGCGCCATCATGCCGATCAGCCCGAGGGCGATCGTGACGGCCGTCTTCGCCGACGCGATGCTGGCGTCGGTCACGGCCTGCATCGAGTCGTTGAAGATTCCCGTCAGGACCGCGCCGACGATCAGGGCGATGAAGACGGCGTTCAGCACGGGCTAGCGCGGTGAGGCGTCGGGGAGTCCGCCGTCTACGGGGAGTGAGGATCCGGTCGTGGGGGTCTGGCGCGTGGCGTAGAAGAGCACCGCCCGGCCCACGTGTTCCGGCGTCACGCGGGTCTTCAACAGGTTGCGCCCGCGGTAGAACTCCGCGAGTTCCGACGGATCGATGCCGCGCGCCTCGGCGCGGGCCGGGCCGACGGTCTCCCACAGGCCCGAGGGGTTCTCGTCGCCCCCGAACACCGCGTCGGCGTTCACCATGTTGACGCGCACGCCGATCGACGCGGCCTCGATCGCCGCGACACGCGCGACCTGGTGCCCGCCGGCCTTCGACGCGCTGTACGCACCGAACTCGGCGCCCGGCGACGGGACGTTCTTGGTCGAGATCATCACCACGTCGCCCCCGGTTGCCTGCCGCCGCAGCAGTAAGAGGGCTTCGCGGATCGTGAGGAACGAGCCCGTCAGGTTGACGTCGACCGCCCGCTGGAAGTCCTCGAGGTCGAGCGACTCGAGCGTGCCGGTCACGGCGATGCCCGCGTTGGGGACGACCAGGTCGACGCCGCCGAACTGCTCCACCGCGAAGCGGAAGCCCTCGCGCACGGCGAACTCGTCGGTCACGTCGACGGCGATGCCCTCGCAGGCGTCGGAGTCGAGGCGCTCGCGCGCCGCGTCGAGGCGCTCCTCGTCACGGTCCAGGAGCGCTACGCAGCTACCGGCGTCGAGGAGTGCGCGCGCGACGCCTTCGCCGATCGCGCCTGCGCCGCCCGTCACCAACGCCACGCGGCCGGTCAGCGGACCTGGAACGGCGCGTAGCTTGGCGCGCTCGAGCGCCCAGTACTCCACGTCGAAGACATCGGCCTCGGCGAGGCCCGCATACATGCCAATCGTGCTCGCCCAGATCTTGGTGCGGATGCCGTGCTCGGCGATGTCCGCGGCGATCCGCGCGGCTTGCCGCGACTCCCCGCTCGCGAAGAGTCCGAGCCCGGGCAGGATGACGACGCGCGGCATGGGGTCGGCCATCTCGGCGTCGCCGCGCAGGCGGCTCCGGTTGCGCTCGAAGTACTGCCGGTACTCGTGGCGGTAGCGCTCGACCTCTCCGCGAAGCGTCGCGGCCAGTGCCTCCTCGTCCCCGTAGGGTGGACGCTCGACGAAGAGGTAGCTCCCCTTGGTGTGAATCGCGTGGTCCGGAGTGACGGGAGCCTGCGCCGCCAGCGCCGGACCCAGGTCGGCCGCCGCAAAGTGGTGGATCTCGTCGCTGGCCCGGTGCTCGATCACGACCGGACGGAAGGGCCGGTCGGGGTCTCCGGTGTGCGAGGCGAGCGCGCCCCGGAGCAGCGGCATCACGTCGACGGGCTCGCGCATCGAGATCACAGGTCGTGCGTCGAGGATTCGGCGCCCTTCGACCTGCTCGAGGATGTGCCGCTCCGCGGCGTCCGCGATCGAGACGTGCCGTTCGTAGCTCTGCTGCGCGTCGTCCCCGAACGTGAAGAGACCGTGCTTCTCGAGCACGAGCCCTTCGCTGTCGGGGCTCTTCTCGTAGATCTCGGCCGCGCGCTTGGCCAGCTCGAAGCCGGGCATGGCGTACGGTACCCAGCCGATCCGGTCGCCGAAGAGCGAGCGCACCAGGCCCTCGCCGTCGGGCTGGTTCGTCAGTGCCAGGATCGCGTCCGAGTGCGAGTGGTCCACGTAGCGGTGCGGCAGGAAGGCGTGGAGCAGCAATTCGACCGACGGCGCCGGCGATTCCGGATCGAGGCGCGCGCGCTGGATCACGGCGAGCAGGTCCGCGTCGTCGAGCGATTCGAGCTCTCGGAGCCGGACCAGTTCCGAGAGGCTCAGCGGCGCGAAGCCGGCGGCGTCGATCCCGGCCAGGTCGGCGCCGCTTCCCTTGACGCAGAGCACGTCGATCGACTCGCCGAACACGTCCGGTCTACGGGTCTTCAGCGAAGTGTTGCCGCCTCCGTGCAGGACGAGTGAGGCCTCGCGTCCGAGCAGGCGCGACGTGTAGATGCGCAGTGCGAGTTCTTCACCGCAGTCGGCGAACTGCTCGCAGCAGCTCTTGGCGTCTTCGTCGTTCCAACCGCTCTGCATGGGCAGAGAGGCTAGACGCTGGACGGAACCGGTCGGCCGAGATGCGTCTTCCGATCGCCAGTCCGGCCGCTGCACCCGCGATGGCGACGACGACGCCAGTGGCGGCATCGTGCAGAACCGACTCGGTGATCATGCCGTTGACCGATGCACTCACGACCCGGAAGGTCACGCTCATCAGCAGCAACGCCTGGATGGTGCCGCGCAACACGTCGGGTGACTCGTCGCGACGATAGACGTGAGCGATGAGTGGCGGGCCACCCATGTTGAAGAGTCCCGTGAACAGGCCGGACAGGACCGACACGGGCGCGTCCATGCGCGACGCTCCGCTTCCCGCCGCGCGCAGGGCGGGACGCCAGATCGACAGGTTCCACGCGGAGATCAGCGCGATCGTCACGCCCATGCCCAGCTTCAGCGGACGCGCGTCGAGCGCGCCGAGCAGGTAGACGCCCGCGGCGATTCCCACCGCGGCTCCGGGCGCCAGCCGCAGCACCAGGCGCCAGTCCGCGTGGCGCCGCAGGATGAGCGCGAGTCCGGCCGTCGTCACCAGGCCCGTCACGTTCACGAGCGCCGCGCTGTGATGCAACTCCTGCAACAGGCTCAGCCCGCCCATGGCGACGATGCCGAAGCCGAAGCCCAGGAATCCCTGGGCCGCTGCGGCGAGGAAGAGGATGCAGAGTTCGAGGGGACCCATGGGGTGGACGCAGGGTAGCCCGCACTTCCCGCGGCGCAGCGAGCGCGAAATCCCGTGTTGCCGGGCCGGTTCCCGGCCGATACTCTCGCCAGGAGAAATCCAGCTTGCGAGCCTAACTAGCTTCGCAGCGCTGGTCCGGTGGCGGCGTCGACACGGCGGGCCCGCGCCGGAGCGGGTACTGGGTCCCGCGATCGCAGATGCGCCGCGAAGGGGAGGTGGTCGAGTGAATTATTTCAAACCGGTGACTAGTGAGGTGACGACCCTCTAGCGTCGACATCTGCGAGGTCGCCTGGAGGCCCAGGCGTCACCGCGCCCCGGGGTCCGCTCTGTCACCGGAGCGGGCGGCCGCACCGACGGTCGCAGCACCCCGGGGCCGTTTTGTGCCCCGCGGCCGGTTCTGGCCGCGCGCCCCAGGGATCCGGAAGCTCGGCGCCTGCGCCCGGGGTCGCCTGCCACTTGTCACTGGCCGTGGTTCGGCGTATGTTCAGGTCCATATGTCGAACCAGCGTTTCATATAATGGAACATCGCAACCGTGTCGGGACGGTCGAGAAGGCCGTGGACGTGCTCCAGTACCTGCACGAGGCCGGGGTGCCTCGTGGCGTGACCGCGATCGGTCGCGGTCTGGGCCTGCCGAAGGCGACGGCCCACCGCCTGCTCAAGACGCTGGGGCGGCGCGGACTCGTAGAGCGCGACGACGCCGGCCGCTACCGGCCCGGCATCGCGCTGGTGGCGCTCGGGCTCGGCGTGATCGAGCGCGAGCCCGTCGTGGCGGCCGCCCGCCCGGTGCTCGAGGCAGAGGCCGAGCGCATCGGCGAGACCATCTTCCTGGCCGGCGCGCGTGGGGGCCGGCTCTTCGTGCTCGACAAGTGCGAGGGATCGTCGTTCCTGCGCGCGGCGCCGCGCATCGGTTCCGAGGTCCCCCTGCACGCCACCGCGGTCGGCAAGGTCTACCTGGCGCTGGCCGCGGACCAGGTCCAACGCGACGAGGCCGCCCCGGCGTACACGGACCGCACGCTCCTCGCGGACGCGCTCGACGACGACCTGGCGCGGGTCGCCGAGCGCGGCTGGGCCCAGAACCGCGAGGAGTGGATCCCCGGACTGGCCGGACTCGCCGCACCGGTGTACGCGCGCGGACGCGTGGTCGCCAGCATCGCCGCGTCCGGCGCGGCCGCTCGCGCCGAGGTCTGGGGGCCTGACGCGATCGAGCCCCTGATACGCGCCGCGCGCGAGATCGGCGCGCGGCTGGAGGGCACCACATGAAGGTTTGGATCGACGACGGGCTGCGCGACGGCGACGCTGCGAGCGTCCCCGTGCGCGACCACGGCCTGCTCTACGGCGACGGCGTGTTCGAGGGCATTCGCGTGTACGCGCGGCGGGTCTTTCGGCTCGACGCGCACCTGGGGCGCCTGGAGCTCGGCACGCGCGCGGTGGGGATCGAGCTCCCCGGCGGAGTGGAGCGCATGCGCCACGTGGTACTCGAGACGGCCCGCGCCTTCGGTGGCGACGACGCCTATCTCCGTCTGGTCGTGACGCGCGGCGACGGCCCGCTCGGCATCGACACCTCGGAGTGTGGCACACCACGCGTCATCTGCATCGCAGACGAGCTCGAGCTCTTCTCCGACGAGCAGCGCCGCCGCGGCCTCGCGCTGGTCACCGTGAGCCAGCGGCGCCCCACGCCCGACGTACTCGACCCGCGCGTGAAGAGCCTGAACTACATGACCAGCGTGCTCGCTCGCCGCGAAGCACGCCTCGCCGGCGCCGACGACGCGCTGCTGCTGAACCGCGACGGCTGTGTGGCCGAGGCCAGCGTCGCGAACGTGTTCGCCTACCGGAGAGGCGTGCTGCGCACTCCCTCGGCACTCGACGGCGCGCTCGAGGGAATCACGCGCGAGGCCGTCCTCGAGCTGGCGGCCGGGCTCGGCATTCCGTGCTCGGTCGAACGTCTCGGGCGCATCGACCTGCTCGGCGCCGACGAGGTGTTCCTGACGGGAACGGGAATCGAGATCGCGGCCGTGCGCTCGCTCGACCACGCGCGCGTCGGCACGGGCGCCGATCCCGTCCCGGGTCCGCTGACGCGCAAGCTCGAGGCCGCCTTCGGCGACCTGACCCGGAGCTCGGGAACGCCGCTCTAGCTCGCCCGCCCCACGCGCCTAGCTGCGCCGGGCCATGACGCGCAGCGCGTGCAGCGCCAGCCCCGGCGTCCAGCCGATCCTCGAGTGGTGCGCGACCTGGTCCGCCGGAAACGCGTGCTCGGGCGCCAGCACGCAGGCGGCCCGTGCATCGCATGCGGTCCTGCAGCCGGCGTCCAGGAGCTTGGTGCGAAAGCAGCGCGAACCGTCGAAGCCGTCCCCGTCCAGTGCGCCGCCGCGGCACGCGCTCACGCACGGCGCTGCGCAGCCCGTGCACGGGTTGAAGACCGGCGCCGGGTCGAGGACGACCTCTTCCGACGAGTAGACCACGGCGCGCAGCGACATCCAGGGTCCGTAGACCGGGTGGAGCAGCAGCCCGAGCCGTCCC
Source organism: Deltaproteobacteria bacterium (assembly GCA_019311115.1). Taxonomy (GTDB): domain Bacteria; phylum Myxococcota_A; class UBA9160; order SZUA-336; family SZUA-336; genus JAFDDB01. The sequence goes on along the minus strand of JAFDDB010000029.1, from coordinate 7,092 downwards.
GGCGAGCCGAGTCCCGCGCACTCCGCCAGCGCCACGAGCGGGAGCATCCGTCCCCGTCGCCGGTCCCGGTAGCTGGCGAAGTGCGTGGCGCCGCACTCGCGCAGCACGCGAGAGGTGTAGCGGTCGAGCGGGTCGCGCCGCTCCTTCCACTCGGGCGCGCGCTGGAAGCAGTCCCAGAGTGCACCGCCCCCGTTCGCGACGATCAGCACGCTCCGGCAGTCGCGCCGCAGGTCGCCGCTCCGCCACTCCGGCGCCACGATCGCGTCGTACTCCCGGGCCGACAGCGGGGCGGTCAGGTTGAACCCCGCCCGCTCGAGCGCGGCGCGCGTCGCCGCCAGGCTCACGCGCTGCCGAGATCCTCGCCCACTGCCAGGCCGCACCGGCGGGCGAACTCCGTGGCCTTCTCCTTGCCCGCGTCACCGCGCACGCGGCCGACGCGGAGCACGCCGCCCCGCAGGGCGATGCGCAGTCCACCGTCCGACACTTCGAGGACCGCGCCGGGCTTGCTGCCGGCGGAGGCAGGCTCGAGCACCGCGTCGTAGAGGCGGAGTGGCTCGCCGCGAAACCGCAGCCACGCGCCGGGCTGCGGGTCGCAGCCGCGCACCCGCCGGTCGATGACTTCGGCCGGCGAGGTCAGGTCGATCGCGGCCACGGCGTCGTCCACCAAGCCCTGGTGGCTCGCGCGGCTCTCGTCCTGCGCCTTCGGCACGTCGGCACCCGCGTCGACCTGCGCCACCGCCTCGAGCACGGCCTCGACGCCTAGCGGGTAGAGCTTCTTGAAGAAGAGCGAGCCCGTCGTGTCGTCGGCATCGATCGTCGCGCCGCCCTTCTGTACGACGACCGGACCGGTGTCGGCGCCCTCGTCCGGAACGAAGACGGTGACTCCGGTCTCGCGCTCGCCTTCGATGATCTGCCACTGCAGCGCGTTGCCGCCCCGAAAGCGCGGCAGCAGAGACGGGTGATAGCAGACGCTCTTGTGCACTGGCGCGTCGGTGATCTCGCGCGGCAGGAACGAGGTCATCGACGCCAGCACGTTCAGCTCCGCGCCCAGTCCCTCGTAGTCGTCCAGCGCCGCTCGGATCGGGCCGCCGTCCTTGCGGCGGAAGTAGCGCCGGCGGAAGAGCCGGAGACCGAGTGCCTCGGCGCGCTCCGCGAGCGCGTCCGGCCGCCCGCTGTCCGGCGGCGCGTAGACCGCGACCACTTCGTGTCCAGCCTCGACCAGTCCGTCGAGCACGTCGACAGCCAGCGGGGCCTGTCCGAAGAGGGCGATGCGCAGACTCATGCGGCGAGCCTACCAGCTAGCGCGTGCCGTTGCGCGGAGCGATCTGGCGCACGGGCTTCGCGGGCCGGCCGAGCGCGAGGCAGCGCGGGGGCAGGTCGCGGGTCACGATCGAGCCGGCGCCGACCACGACATCGTCGCCGATCGTCACGCCGCGGAGCACGAGCACGTCGGCTCCGAGCCAGACACGATCGCCGATCCGCACCGGGCCGATGCGCTCCGGCGTCTCGCGATCCACGTCGTGCAGGTCCGCATCCAGGATGCGCACGCCGAAGGCCAGCCGCGACTCGCAACCGATCGAGATCTCCCGCTTGGCGTGGATCATGGCGCCATTGAGGAGCGCATCGGGACCGATCGTGACTCGCGCGCCTTCGAAGAGCGTGATGCGGTTGGCGCCGTACTCCGTTCGGAGCCAGGCGCGCTCGCCCAGCGACAGCCGCGCCCCGGCCCCGACCTGGACGTAGTTGCCGGGTTGTCGCTCGGTGGCGAAGCCGTCCGCGATCTCGACCCGTCCCCCCGGCTCGATGCGCAGCCGCGCGAAGCGCAGGTGGGGAGAGGCCGCTCCGGCGATGTGCAGCGCCTCGGCGTGACGGCGACGGAAGAGCGTGAAGCGCAGCCGGTCGAAAGCGTGGATCGCCCGCAGTACCAACGCGCTCATCGGCGCGGAGTCTATCACCCGCCTGCCGACCCGCCCGCCCGCCGGCCTGCTGTGCGCATCCGTGGGCGGTCAGCTTCGCGCTCCGCCGCGCCGATACGGCGAGGGGGACATCAGGTGAAGCGCACGCAGAGCCCGGACGCGGTCGGACAGGAGGGCACCGCGAAGCGCGCCGACGAGCTTCACGCCTACCTGCTCGACCGCTTCGGCGACAGCATCGAGCCGCGTGAGCTGCGGCGCCGGGGTGGCGCGCGGCTCGAGCAGTGGGTCGCGGCCGCCGCCGAGTTCGTCGCCCGCCGCGACGCCGCTGACCTGGGCGTTCGGGTCTGGAACGCGGCGTTCGGCGGTGCCGAGCGCACCGTCATCGAGGTGCTCGCGCCGGATCGTCCCTTCCTGGTCGATACCTTCCACCTGACCATGCGCCGGCTCGGCCTGCGCGAGAAGCTCTTCGCGCATCCGCTGCTCGACATCGAGCGCGACGACGACGGTGTCGTCGCGGCACTCGGCTCGCAGGCGCGGGACGGCTCGCGCGAGGCCTACCTGTACGCCGAGGTCGCGCTGATCCCCGAAGAGTCGGCACGTGACGCGATCCGCGACGAGCTGGTGCGGGTCTATCGAGACCTCGACGCCATCGTCGACGACCACGCGCATATGGTCCACGCCCTGCGCGAGCACACCGCGGCCATCGAGCTCGGCTCGCGAGGCGGAGATCCCGAGCGCGCGCGAGAACGCATGGACTTCCTGAGCTGGCTCGCCGACGATAACTACGTCTTCTTCGGCTACCGGCGCTACGACGTGCAGCGGATCGACGACGGCTGGCGGGTCGAGCTGACTCCCGGCCAGAACGCCGGACTTGGGCTGCTGCGCGAGAACGACACGTCGCGCTTCCGGGAGCCGCTCTCGAACGGCGACATTCCCGAGATCACACGCGCGCGTCTGGACGATCCGCGCCTGGTCTTCTTCGACAAGTCGCGCTCGACCTCGACCATCCACCGCGAGGGGCGCCTCGACTGCGTGACGATCAAGCGCCTCGATGAGCGAGGCGAGACCGTCGGCTTCGGGCGCTTCGTCGGCCTGCTCACCTACAAGGCGATCCAGACTCGGGCCTCCTCCGTGCCGATCCTCCGGTCCAGGAGGGACCGCGTACTCGACGCCATCGGCGCGGAGCCCGGGTCGCACACGCACAAGGCCGCGATCGCGTCCTTCGACTCGCTGCCGCTCGAGTTCCTCTTTCCCTTCGACCTGGCCGACATCACCCGCGCGGTCGAGCGCATCCTGAAGGCCGCCGAGACGCGCGGGTTCGAGGTGGCCGCGGTGGCGGATCCGCGCAACCGCTCGTTCTTCCTGTCGGCCATGATTCCGCGCTCGCGCTACGACGAGAGCCTGCGCGAGAGCCTGCACGCCCTGCTGGTGAACGAGTACGCGGTCATCTACGTCGACCACCGCAGCTCCTTCATCGACGAGAAGCTGGCGCTGATCCACTTCTTCTGCGCCTGCTCCGAGGACGTTCCGGCCGACACGCTGGAGCGGCTGCAGAACGACGTGCGCGAGCGCGTGCGCGGCTGGGAGGACCGCTTCGAGTCCGCGCTGCTCGACGCTCACACCGAGGCCACCGGCCAGGCGCTGGCCGGCAGCTATGCGGCCGCGTTCTGCGACGAGTACCGGATGGGCACGACGCCGGCCGAGGCCGTGCGTGACGTGGAGCGCCTGGAGCGGCTCCGCCGCGGAGAGTCGTCGGTCGAGTTGGCGTTGCTCGACGACGCGGGCGGCTCGGCGCGGCTCAAGGTCTACGTCTCGGAGCGTCCGTACCTGACCGATCTCCTCCCGACCATCGACGAGTTCGGTCTCTGCGTCGTCGACGCCACCACCACCGAGGTAGCGACCCGCGACGGTGGCACCTACTGGATCGTCTCCTTCCGCGTCGACGCGCTGGACTGCGACGGCCCCTCGAAGCTGCGCGCGCTCGAGGGGCTCGGCCGCGCGCTCCACGGCGAAGTGGAGTCGAGTCCGCTCCACCGACTGATCCTGGGGGCCGGACTCGACTGGCGCGAGGTGGACCTGCTGCGCGCCTACGCGTTCTACGCACATCAGATCCGCTGCGCCCCGCAGCACAGCTACCTGTCCGACACGCTGAGCCGCCACCCCGCGGCTACGCGGGCGCTCGTGGACCTGTTCCGCGCGCGCTTCGACCCGGACCTGCCGCGCGACCGGCAGCGCGCCGAGAGCCTGGCGCTCGAGATGCTGTCCGCGGCGCGCGATCCGATTCCTACGTCGCAGGAGGACCGCGTCTTCGCGCTGCTGCAGAACCTGGTCGAGTCGACCGAGCGGACCGCGTTCTTCCGCGAGACCGATCCGGGCGAGCACTCGATCGTGCTCAAGTTCGCCTCCGGGCGGATCCGCAACATGCCGTCGCCGCGGCCGCGGACCGAGATCTGGGTGCACAGCTCGCGCATGAGCGGGATCCACCTGCGCGGCGGACGCATCGCGCGCGGGGGGCTGCGCTGGAGCGAGCGGCCGCAAGACCTTCGCACCGAGGTCCTCGGCCTGATGAAGACCCAGATGGTGAAGAACGGGCTGATCGTCCCGCTCGGTTCCAAGGGCGGGTTCGTGCTCAAGACGCTCCAGGATGGAGCCGCCGCGCGCCGGGCCGAAGCCGACCGGCAGTACGCGAACTTCGTGCGCTGCCTGCTCAGCGTCACCGACGACACGCGCGACGGCCAGGTGATCCCGCCGGCTCGCGTGGTCCGGCACGACGGGGACGACCCCTACCTGGTGGTCGCGGCCGACAAGGGCACGGCCCACCTGTCCGACGTGGCGAACGCGGTCGCCGCCGAGACGGGCTTCTGGCTGGGAGACGCCTTTGCGAGCGGCGGCAGCGAAGGCTACGACCACAAAGCCGAGGGCATCACCGCGCGAGGCGCCTGGGCCTGCGTCAACCGCCACTTTCTCGAGCTGGGGCTCGACGCCGAGCGCGAGACCTTCAGCGTCGCGGGCATCGGCGACATGTCGGGCGATGTCTTCGGCAACGGCATGCTGCTGGCGCGGACCGCGCGGCTGCTGGCGGCCTTCGACCACCGCCACGTGTTTCTCGACCCGGAGCCCGACCCCGAGACCTCGTGGCGCGAGCGCCGTCGCCTCTTCGCCCTGGCGTCGTCGAGCTGGCTCGACTACGACCCGTCGTTGATCAGCCCGGGCGGGGGCGTCTTCGAGCGGGACGCGCGCGAGGTCCCGCTCTCGGCCGAGGTCCGTGAGCTACTGGGCGTCGAGGACGAGCGGCTCTCGGGCGACGAGCTGGTACGCGCCATCCTGAAGCTGCCCGTCGACCTGCTCTGGAACGGCGGCATCGGCACCTACGTGCGCGCCAGCTTCGAGTCCGACGAGGACGCGGGCGACCGGGCCAACGACGGCGTGCGCATCGAGGCGCGGGAGCTGCGTGCGCGAGTCGTCGGCGAGGGCGGAAACCTGGGGCTCACCCAGCTGGCGCGTGTCGAGTACGCGCTCGGCGGTGGACGCGCGAACACCGACGCCATCGACAACTCCGCGGGCGTCGACCTGTCGGACCACGAGGTCAACTTCAAGATCCTGCTCGCGCCCGCGTTGTCCGCCGGCCGCATGACGCGGGAGGAGCGCAACCGGTACCTGCGCGACTGCGTCGAGAGCGCGAACTCCGCGGTCCTGTCGCACAACCTGGCGCAGAGCCGCTGCCTGTCGATGGACGAGCTGCGCGCGTCGGAGGATCCCGCGCGCATCGCGTCGGCGGTCGACTACCTGGCGCGCCACGGTGGACTCGACCCCGCGGTCGAGTACCTGCCCGACGACGACCAGCGCCGCGGGCACCCGCCACATCGGGCGTGGGTGCGTCCCGAGCTGGCCGTGCTGCTCGGCTACACCAAGCGGCTCGCCAAGCAGGCACTGGCGGCGTCGGCTCGCGTCGACGCCCCGGCCTTCCATGCGGTGCTGGAGAGCTACTTTCCGCGGCGCCTGCGCGAGGCGCTTCCCGAAGAGATCGACGCGCATCCGCTGCGCCGCGAGATCACCGCGACGTGCCTCACGAACCGCGTGATCGACCGGGCGGGCGTGACGCTGATTCCGGAGCTGGCGACGGCGCTCGGAGCCAGCGTCCCCGACATCGTGTGTACGTGCTACGCGCTCGACGAGCTGCTCGACGCGGACCGCCTGCGCGTCGCCATCGACGCCGCGGCGGTTCCCGAGACCGCGCGCCTGACCGCGCGCCTGCGCATCGAGGCCTGTGTCCGCTCGGTGACGCGCGACTGGCTGGGCCTGGAGGAGGGCCTGCCGGACCTGGCGCATTGGGGCGTTGCGCTCGCGGGCGTGCGCCCGCGGCTCGGTGCGATGACCGAGGGCCGCGCGCCGGGCGGCGACGTCCGTGACCCCGACCCGGATTCCCAGGAGCTAGAAGCGCTCGGCTTCGCGCCGGAGCTGGCGGCCGACATCGCCAACCTCCCCCGCGTCGCCGGCACCCTGACCGTGCTGCCCGTGGTGGAGCGCACGGGCGCGCCGCTGCTCGAAGCGATCGAGCTCTGGACCCGCGTCGGCGAAGAGCTCCAGGTCCGCTTTGTGCTCGAAGGGCTGGCCGACCTCGACCCCGGTGACGACTGGGACCGCGTCGCGGCCGAGAGCCTGCACCTCGACGTGGTCGGCGCCCAGCGGCAGCTCTGCGCGGAGCTTCTCGCCACCGGCGACGCCATGCAGGCGCTCGCCGCCTTCCGTGGCGCTCGCGCCGCCGCCCTCGCGGACCTTCGCGCCTCGGCCGACCGCGTCCAGGCCGACCCCCGCGCGGGTCTCTCCGCTCTCGCCGCCCTGTGCCGCCAGATCCGCCTGCTCAGCTGAGGACCGCGCGCGGCTGCGACCCCGCCCGGCTGCGACGGGAGTGACGGGGTGCTACGGTCGCCGACGGAGAGATGCCGGAGCGGTTGAACGGGGCGGTCTCGAAAACCGTTGAGGGTGCAAGCCCTCCGGGGGTTCGAATCCCCCTCTCTCCGCCAGCGGGATCGTTCAGCCCGCCGTTCGCGCGAAGGCCGACGGGTGCGGCCGCTGCGGAGCCGTCTCGAGGAAGGGGCGGGCGTGTTGCTCCATCAGCTCCTCGACCACCGCGGCGTGTAGCGGGTCGTCGATCAGGTCATGGTCCTCGAGCGGG
>JAFDDB010000216.1 GCA_019311115.1 Deltaproteobacteria bacterium | reverse complement strand
GCCCGCTACCACCTGGCCCTCGCCTACGAGCAGACCGGAGAGCCGGACAAGGCGATCGCCGAGCTCGAGCTCGCGCTCGCCGAGGACGAGAACTTCGCCGACCGGGGCGACGCCGAGGCCACGCTCACCCGCCTGCGCGCCGGCTAGCTGGCCGCACGGCGGCTCCCGCGTACGCAACCCGGCTCGAAACCGGGGGCTCCGACTTCCCTTTCCTTCCAGCTCCGCACCCCGCCCCGCGCCCACGAGGGCTGCGCACTAATGATCCGCGTGCGGGGGGCCGAAACCGAGCGGAAGGAAGGGGCCAGTCATGTCTTCGATCCGTTTTCTCGTCGTACTCTCGATCCTGCTGGGCACGTCCGTGCCTGTGGACGCCCAGCACTCCGGCATCGCACCGAGCGGCAAGAAGGGCCGTCTCCACGTGGTGAAGGATGGCGACACCCTCTGGGGTGTGGCCGTCCATCTGGCAGGAGAACGACATCGAGAACCCTCACCTGATCTATCCCGGTGACATGATCTGGATCACCGAGGGCGAGATGCGCAAGGTGACGGCCGAGGAGGCTGCGCGCCTGATGCACGGGGTACAGGCGCCCGCGGCGCAGCCCGAGCTGGGGCCCGATGCGGGCGACTCGGGCTCGAGCGCTCCGAGCCGCGCTGCGGACGAGAGCGCGAAGGACGATCCCTTCGCGGAGCTGGATTCGAGCGCACCCGACATCACGAGGACGGTCCAGTACCCGGGCCTCCACCGCTTCAGCTACGTGACCGAGCAGGAGCTCGGGGGCGCGGCGTCGGTCCTGGGAAGCCACGACGAGTCCTACTGGACGTCGCAGGAGCGCCGCACGATCGTGAGCCTCGGCGAAGGCCAGGCCCACATGGGCGACGCCTACACCATCTTCCGCGTACGCCGCCGCGTGATTCACCCGATGACCGGCGTGCACATGGGCTACTTCATGCAGATCCTCGGCAAGGCCGAGGTGGTCGAGATCCACCCGGAGACGTCGTTCGTGAAGGTGGTCGCGGCGTACGCCGAGATCGAGCCCGGCGACCGGCTGATTCCCTACAGCGAGGCGCCGACGGAGTTCACGGCCAAGATCACCGAAGCCAAGGTCGCGGGTGTGATCATCGCGCAGATGCCGTACCGCCAGTACACGCTCGAGGGCGACCTGGTCATCATCGACCGCGGTACCGAGCACGGCGTGAGCAGCGGTTCCGAGCTGGAGGTCTACCGGGCCGGCCGGGAAGTCGTCGATCCGGTGACGCTGGGCCGCGTGCTAGTGCCGGACGACGTGATCGGCCAGATGTTCGTGCTGCGCGCTTCGGACCACACTTCGCTCGCGCTCGTGCAGAGCGCGAACCGGACGGTGCGCGTGGGCGACCACTTCCGGAACAACTGATCCTCGTCCCGAGGCGTGGAGCCTCGGGACGTCCGCGTGTCAGGCCGCAGGCTCGCCTTCGGCGAGTTCGACTGCGACTGCGAAGCGCTCGCCCTCTTCGGGGGCACCCTCGTCCGTCGAGCAGGCGCCCTCGGCGACCGCGCCGGCGAGCAGCACGTCTTCGAGCACCGGCGCGAGCGCCTCCTGGCAGGCCCGGTCTCCGCGAATCTCGAGCCGGCCGACGGGCGTGCGCAGGCTCTTCTGGGCGCGCGTCTTGGCCTGACGGATCTTGCGCAGCACCTCGACGGCGCACTCGAAGCTGTCGGTGTGTGCCGGTTCGGGCACGTCGTCGAACTCCGAGAGGGTGGGCCAGGGAGATGTGTGGATCGAGGCGAGCCGTCCCTCGCCCGCGAACCTCCACGACCAGGCCTCTTCGGTCACGTAGGGAAGGAACGGCGCGAAGAGCCGCAGGAAGACCCGCAGCGCCAGCTGCAGGGTGGCGATGGCGGAGCGCCGCGCCGCATCGTCCTGCTCCGAGTACGAGCGGATCTTCACCAACTCCAGGTAGTCGTCGCAGAACTCCCAGAACGCCGCTTCGCTCCAGTGCAGCACGGGTGCATAGTCGAGCTGCTCGAAACACTCCGTCGAGTCGGTCACGAGCCGGCGTAGCCGCGCGACGAGCGCCAGGTCGAGCGGCTCGCGGATGTCCGCGGCCGACGTGGCCGTGAAGTCTGCGCCCGCGCGCTCGAGCTGAAGCAGCACGAAGCGGCTGGCATTGAAGAGCTTCAGGGCCAGCCGGCGCCCGACCTTGAAGACCTCGGGATCCACGGCCGTGTCGACGCCACGGCGCGCGCGTCCCGCCCAGTAGCGGACCGCGTCCGAGCTGTGCTCTGCCAGCAGCGACTGCGGAGTGATCACGTTGCCCTTCGACTTCGACATCTTCTTGCGGTCGGGATCGAGGATCCAGCCGTTGATGGTGATGTTGTGCCAGGGGATGGCGCCCTCGTGCAGCCACGCCTTCAGGATGGTGTAGAAGGCCCAGGTCCGGATGATCTCGGGCCCCTGCGGCCGTACGTCCATCGGAAACAGCCGCGCGTGCCGCTCCGGGTCGAGCTTCCAGCGGCTCAGGATCTGGGGGCTCATCGACGAGGTCGCCCAGGTGTCGAATACGTCAGGGTCTCCGTCGAAGCCGCCGGCCTGTCCGCGCTGCCCGGGCTCGTAGCCCGGGGGGGTATCGGCCAGCGGGTCGATTGGCAGGTCGGTCTCGCTCGGGAAGATCGGCGCGTCGTGATCGGGCTGCCCGCTCGCGTCGAGCGGATACCAGACGGGCACGGGCACGCCGGAGTAGCGCTGCCGGCTCAGGTTCCAGTCCTGGTTCAGGCCCTCGACCCAGTGCTCGTAGCGCGTGCGCATATGCGGCGGGTCCCAGCGAATCTTGCGGCCCTGCTCGAGCAGGGCCTGCTTGTGGTCGAGCACGCGCACGAACCACTGTCGGCTGCTCACGAACTCGAGCGGCCGGCGGCCGCGCTCGTAGTACTTGACGGTGTGCTGGATCGGACGCGGCTCGCCGACGAGCGCGCCCGCTTCTCGCAGCAACTCCACCGACGCCTCCTGCGCCTGGCGCACGGTGCGGCCCTCGAGCCGAGACCATGCCGCGTTCGCGGCGTCCGCATCCAGGGTCTCGAACGGAGCCTCGTCGAAGCGGACCGGGAGCATGCGGCCGTCGTGCCCGATCAGCTGCCGCAGGGGCAGGTCGGACTGCTTCCACCAGTCGACGTCTGCCGAATCGCCGAAGGTGCAGATCATCAGGATGCCGGTTCCCTTCTCGGGGTCGGCGTGGTCGGCGGCGACGATGGGCACGGGCGCGCGGAAGAGCGGCGTGATGGCGCGCTTGCCGAACAGTTCCCGGTAACGCTCGTCGTCGGGGTGCGCCGCGACGGCGATGCAGGCCCCGAGTAGTTCCGGCCTCGTCGTCGAAACGATGAAGTCGCCGCCTCCCTCGACTTCGAAGCGCAGGTCGTGGAACGCGCCCGCGCACTGGCTGTCCTCGACTTCGGCCTGTGACACGGCCGTGCGGTCGTCGGCGTCCCACATGGTGGGAGCGATGGCCTGATACAGTTGGCCCTTCTCGAACAGGTCCAGGAACGAGAGTTGCGAGATGCGCCGGCTGTGCTCGTCGATCGTCTCGTAGGTGAGGCTCCAGTCCACCGACATGCCGACTTCGCGCCACAGCGCCTCGAACGCCGCCTGGTCCTCTCGCGTCACGAGCATGCACGCGTCGATGAAGTTCTGGCGCGACACCTCCTCGACGTGCTTGAGCTCCTTCTTCGTCTTGTCGCGCCGCGGGGTCCACTCCGGATCGTAGGGGATCGTCGGGTTGGGACGGATCCCGAGCACGTTCTGCGTCCGGCGCTCGGTGGGCAGGCCGTTGTTGTCCCAGCCCATCGGGAAGGCGATGTTGCGGCCCGCCATGCGCTGGTAGCGCACCATCACGTCCTGCTGCGCGTAGCCGAAGACGTGGCCGATGTGCAGCTCGCCCGACGTCGTGGGCGGAGGCGTGTCGACGACGAAGGTCTCGTCGCGGGGCCGCTCGGGGTCGTAGCGGTACAGGTCCTGGCGCGCCCAGGAGTCGCGCCACTTCTGCTCGACGGCTTCGGGATCGTACTTCTGCGGGATCTCGCTCATGTCCGACGCAGGATAGGCGCTATGCTTGCGCGGCTCACCCCTCGGTCCCGCCGGGGACTTCCGTGGCAAACGAACCCGACCGAGTCCTGCCCTGGCTGGCGCTGCGTGCGCAGCCGGGCCTGTCTCGTCCCGTCGCTCACCGGCTGCTCGCGCGCTTCGGCTCCGCCGAGGCCATCTGGGCGGCGCGCGCGAGCGAGCTGCGCGCCGTCTGCGCGCCGCGCGTCGCCGCCGCCCTCGCGCGCGGTCCCGACCTGGCC
>JAFDDB010000116.1 GCA_019311115.1 Deltaproteobacteria bacterium | reverse complement strand
AGCGGGGAACTCTCCCAGGGGGGGCGTCACCGACAGTCCCTCAAGCAGCAGCGTCGGAAATCCCCAATGAAATCGCGGGGGGAATGGTGGGCGATACTGGATTTGAACCAGTGACTTCTACCGTGTGAAGGTAGCACTCTACCACTGAGTTAATCGCCCGATCGGAGCGGGGCTCCGACGGTGGGAATATACGCCAACCGGTCTACGGCGTCAGGTCGCGCTTGCGGCGGATGGCGGCGCCGATGAAGCTGCGGAAGAGCGGGTGCGCCTCGAACGGGTTGGACTTGAACTCGGGGTGGAACTGGCAGGCCAGGAACCACGGGTGCGACGGGAGTTCGATCATCTCGACGAGGGAGCCGTCGGGCGACACCCCGGAGAGCACGAGGCCGGCGGCTTCGAGCCGCTCGCGGTACTCGGGATTGACCTCGTAGCGGTGGCGGTGGCGCTCCGAGACCTCGGTGCAGCCGTAGGCGCGCGCCGCCAGGGTGTCGGGTGCGACGCGGCACGGGTAGGCGCCGAGCCGCATGGTGCCGCCCTTGACCCGCTCCTCGCGCTGCCCGGGCATGAAGTCGATGACCGGGTACGGCGTCTTGGGGTCGACCTCGACGGAGTTGGCGCCCGCGAGACCCGCCAGGTTGCGCGCGGCCTCGATGACGGCGCACTGCAGCCCGTAGCAGATGCCGAAGAACGGGATCTCGTTCTCGCGCGCGTGCTGGATGGCGTGGATCTTCCCTTCGGCCCCGCGCGCACCGAAGCCGTGCGGCACCAGGATGCCGTGCGCGTGCGAGAGCGACTCGAGCGCGCTGCCTTCGAGCTTCTCGGAGTCGATGTAGGTGATGTCGACCGCCACGTCGTGCGAGATGCCGCCGTGCACCAGCGCCTCGTTCAGGCTCTTGTACGACTCGGTCAGCTCGACGTACTTGCCGACCATGGCGATGCGAACGCGGTCCTCGGGGTTCTTGAGCGCAGTCACCACGCGCTCCCAGGCCTCGAGCCGCGGCTGGCCGGTCCAGATGTTCAGCCGCTGGGTAATGGCGTCGTCGAGTCCCTCGCCGTGGAACGCCAGCGGAAGCTCGTAGATGGTTTCGACGTCCCGGGCCGAGATCACCGCCTCCTCGTCCACGTCGCAGAACAGCGCGACCTTCTGCTTCACGCTCCGCGGCAGGAATCGGTCGGTTCGGCAGATGACGATCTCGGGCGCGATCCCGATCGAGCGCAACTCCTTGACGCTGTGCTGCACGGGCTTGGACTTCAATTCACCCGCCGACGCCACGTAGGGCACCAGCGCGATGTGCACGTAGAGCACGTTGTCGCGGCCCAGGTCGGAGCGCAGCTGGCGGATGGCCTCGAGGAACGGCAGCGACTCGATGTCGCCCACCGTGCCGCCGACCTCGACGATCAGCACGTCGGTGTCCTGGCCGACCTCGACGATGTGCTCCTTGATCGCGTCGGTGACGTGAGGGATCACCTGCACGGTCGCACCCAGGTACTCGCCGTCACGCTCCTTCTGGAGCACGCGCTCGTAGACCCTGCCGGCCGTCAGGTTGTTGGCCCGGCCGAGTTCGGCGTGGGTGAAGCGCTCGTAGTGACCCAGGTCCAGGTCGGTCTCGGCGCCGTCGTCGGTCACGTAGACCTCGCCGTGCTGCAGCGGGTTCATGGTGCCGGGATCGACGTTCAGGTACGGGTCGAGCTTGAGGAACGCGACCTGGAGGCCTCGGGCCTCGAGCAGCGCGCCGATCGACGCCGAAGACAGACCCTTGCCGAGCGAGGACAGGACCCCGCCGGTGATGAAGAGGAATTTCGTCGGTCGCTTCATCATGCAGTGGCCCCCTGCCTCGCTTGAGTATCCCACGCCCGGCCGTTCGTAAAGCCCGGGCGCGCAGGGTCGTGCTGGGCCGGGACCTAGCGCTTCGAGAACTGGAAGCGGGCGCGGGCGCCACGCTGACCGTACTTCTTGCGCTCCTTGATGCGGGAGTCGCGCGTCAGCAGGCCCGCCTTCTTGAGCGACGGCCGGAAGTCCGGGTTCTGCTTCTCGAGCGCGCGGGCGATGCCGAGGCGCACCGCGCCGGCCTGTCCCGACGGGCCCCCGCCGCGAACCGTGACCCATAGGTCGACCTGCCCCGCGAGGGCGGTCACGTCGAGCGGCACGTGCAGCAGGATGCGCTGCGACTCGCGCGGAAAGTAGTCCTCGACCGGCCGGCGGTTGATGGTGATCTGGCCGGTGCCCGGCGACATGAAGACGCGCGCGCTGGCGCTCTTGCGCCGCCCCGTTGCGTATATGCGTTCGACCGCTCGCTGCGTCATGCCTGGATCTCCAGCGGCTCCGGGTTCTGGGCCGCGTGCGGGTGCTCGGCGCCACCGTACACCTTGAGCTTCTTGAACATGCGGCGGCCGAGTGGGCCGCGCGGAAGCATGCCCTTCACGGCCGCTTCCATCACGCGCTCGGGATGCGTCTCGAGCAGGCGCCCGGCCTTCACCTCGCGGATGCCGCCCGGGTAGCCGGTGTGCCGGTAGTAGGTCTTGTTCTCGCGCTTGCGTCCGGTCAGCTCGACTCCGGCGGCGTTGATCACGATGACGAAGTCACCGGTGTCGACATGCGGCGTGTAGATGGGCTTGTGCTTGCCGCGGAGCACGCTCGCGATCTGGGTCGCGACGCGTCCCAGCACCTTGCCACCCGCGTCGACCACGTACCAGGCGCGTTCGACCTCGGCCGGCAGCGCACTGATCGTCGGGCGGTTCGGATTGGGCACGGAAGTCTCCCTAGGGGACGCAAAGCTGCGGCTTGAATAGCCGAACGGCTGCGGGGGGTCAAGCTCCGCCGGTGTCCGCGGAATCGGGTCCAACCCCCGGCGCCGACTGGGGATTCGCGTCATCGGTCGGAGCCTCGGACGGCGTTCCGACAGGGTAGCGGACGGCCACCAGGCAGAGCCCCTGGGCGGGCGCCGTGGGGCCCGCCCGGGCCCGGTCGCGCGACGCCAGGATCTGGGCGACCTCGTCCGGCCGGGTCCGCCCCAGGCCCACGTCCACCAGCGTGCCCGCCAGGTTCCGGACCATGTACCGCAGGAAGCTCCGTCCCTCGGCCCGGAACTCGACCTCGTCGCCGGTCCGCACGGCCTCCAGGCGGTCCAGCGAGCGCCTCGTGACCTCTCCCTCGGGGGCGCCTCCGTGGGCGCCGCGGAAGGCCTCGAAGTCATGGTCGCCGAGCAGCAGCCCGGCGGCCCGCCCGACCGCGTCCAGGTCGAGCCGCGAGCGGATGTGCCAGGTGTGCCGGCGGCGCTCCGGACTCGGTGCCGCCCGGTTGAGCACGCGGTAGACGTAGAGCTTGGAGACCGCGTCGTGCCGCGCGTGGAAGCCCGGCGGGACCTCGCGTGCGGCCAGCACGGCCAGGTCGTCGGGCAGGACGGCGTTGAGCGCCTTGCGGAGCCCAGCCGGCCCCAGCCGGCTGGTGGTGTCGAAGTGCGCGCCCTGCCCCCTCGCGTGCACGCCGGCGTCGGTGCGGCCGGCGCCGATCACGCGGATGTCCTGCTGCGTGACCTTCCGGAGACCCGCCTCGACCTCGCCCTGGACGCTGCGAACGCCGGGCTGCAGCTGCCAGCCCAGGAAGTCGCTGCCGTCGTACTCGAGCGTGAGCAGGATGCGGCGCACGCCGGTCTCTAGGCGAGCCGCGCCTCGACCAGCTCGACGGCCGTCTGCGCGGCGCCGCGCCGCAGGTCGTCCTGCGCCAGCACGAGCGAGAGCGAGGCCTTGCCTGCGCGGAGGCGTCCGACCTGGATCGAGTCCCCACCGACGGCGCCTCGCGGCGTCGGCAGCTCGCCCGCGCCGAGCAGCTCGAGGTCTGGCGCCGCCTCGATCAACGAGGCGGCCCGGTCGAGCGGCAGCTCCTTGGCCAGCTCCACGTCGAGCACGGCGAGACTGCCCAGGAAGACGGGCACCCGGATGCGCGTGACCTGCACGGGCAGCGACGGCGCCGAGAGCAGCCGCCGCAGCGAGACCGCCAGCCTTTCCTCCTCGGTCGTCGCACCCGATGGAAGCGGATCGCCGACCTGCGGCAGGCAGTCGAACGCGATCGCCGCGGGGAAGACCCCTCCTCCCTCCGGCGCGCCGTCCATGGCGTTCAGCACGCTCACCGTCTGCTCCGAGAGCGTGTCGAGGCCTCGCCGGCCGGCCCCGCCCGCACTCTCGAGCGTCGTCACGGTGACCCGCACCAGCTCGGCCTCGCGCGACAACGCCTGGAGCACCACCGCCAGTCCGACGGTCACGCCGCGCGCCGCCGCCACGACCGGCGCGTCGCGCGGGCCGGTAGCGAGCGGCCCGGCGATCAGCGGCACGTCCGCCTCGTCTTCCAGCGCACCGCTCAGGTCCAGCAGCGTCACGCCGGCTTCGCGGAGTCCCGCCAGCACGCCCGGCTCGAGCGGCGCGGCGCAGATCACCAACTCGCAGCCGCCCAGCCGCTCGGGCGTCACCGCCTCGACAGCGATCTCGTCCTCCATCCAGTCGACGAACAGGCCCTCGGAGTCCTCGGACGCGAAGGCGCGCACCTGCACGGGAACGCGCCGCTGCTGGAGCAACGACAGCACCTCCTCGCCGACCGCCCCGGTCGCCCCGACCAGTCCCAGGATCACAGCGCCTCGCGTACGCGCAGGCCCATCTCGCGGCAACCGATGGCCGTCTCGCCGGCGCGGGCCAGGTCGGCGGTGCGGTAGCCCTCGTCGACGACGCGCGTGACGGCCTTGCGGATCTGCTCCGCCGCGTCGGCGCGGTCGAGTCCGTGCTCGAGCAGCATGGCGGCCGACAGGATGGTGGCGAGCGGGTTGGCCGCGTCGCTTCCGGCGATGTCGGGCGCGGAGCCGTGCACGGGCTCGAAGAGCCCGCGGCCCGAGTCGCCGATGCTGGCCGACGGCAGCATGCCGAGCGAGCCCGTGATCATGGCGGCCTCGTCGGACAGGATGTCGCCGAACATGTTGGGGCAGAGCACCACGTCGAAGTCGCGCGCGTCGCGCAGCAGCACCATCGCCATGCTGTCCACGAGCTGGTGCTCGAGCGTCACGTCGGGGTAGTCGGGCGCGACCTCTTCGACGATCTCGTTCCAGAACGCCGTCACCTCGAGCACGTTCGCCTTGTGGACATTGGTGAGCTTCTTGCGCCGGCGGCGCGCGCTCTCGAACGCCACGCGCGCGATGCGCGCGACCTCGTGCTCGTCGTAGACCATGGTGTTGACCGCGCGGCGCACGCCGTCCGAGTCCTGCCGGCCCCGCGGCTCGCCGTAGTAGATGCCTCCGGTCAGCTCGCGGATCACCAGCAGGTCGACACCCTCGACGGCCTCGGGGCGGAGCGGGCTCGCGTCCGAGAGCGCGGCGATCACGGTGGCGGGACGCAGGTTGGCGTAGAGGCCGAGCTCCTTTCGCATCCGCAACAGACCCCGCTCCGGACGCCGGTCAGGCGGCAGCGCGTCCCAGCGCGGTCCGCCGACGGCGCCGAGCAGCACGACTCCACAGTCCTTGGCGAGCGCCACCGTCTCGTCGGAGAGCGGCGCGCCCTCGTCGTCGATGGCGCAGCCGCCGATCTTCGCTTCGACGTAGCTCAGGTCCGGTGCGGCCGCCTCGAGCACGGCGCGCGCCTCGGCGACGACCTCGGGACCGATCCCGTCACCGGGCAGGAGAAGAACGCGTGGCATCGATGTCCCTTCAGATCCCGCGCAGGTCGCCGCTCGACGGCGACCGCGAGTGTTGCAAGAGCTTGTTCAAGCCGTGGACGTACGCGCGCGCGCTCGCCACCACGATGTCGGTGTCCGCTCCGTGTCCGATCGAGCGCCGGCCGTCCGCCTCGAGCGTCACGTTCACCTCACCCTGCGCGTCCATGCCGCTCGTGATCGAGTTGACCTGATAGCGCAGCAGACGCGCGCTGGTGCCGGTCAGCTCGGCGATCGCCTTGAATACCGCGTCGACCGGGCCATCGCCGAGCTTCGCGGTCTTGTGCTTCTCGCCGTCGATGTCGAGCTCGACCGTGGCGGTCGCCGTCACGAACGTGCCGCAGGTGATCGAGATGTTCTCGATCTTGTAGTGCTCCTCGACGCGCAGCAACTGGTCGGCGACCAGCGCCTCGATGTCCTCGTTGTAGACGGTCTTCTTGGCGTCGGCCAGGTCCTTGAAGCGCCGGAAGGCCCGCTCGAAGTCGATCTTCTCGGGATCGACGCCCAGCTCCTCGAGCCGGTCGGCGAAGGCGTGGCGGCCCGAGTGCTTTCCCAACACGAGCTCGGTCGCGCCGCGTCCGACGGACTCGGGCGTCATGATTTCGTACGTCAGGCTGTTGTTCAGCATCCCGTGCTGGTGGATGCCCGCCTCGTGCGCGAACGCGTTGGCGCCGACGATCGCCTTGTTCGGCTGCACGCCGACGCCGATGACCTGCGAGAGCAGGCGGCTCGTCGGCCAGATCTCCTTCGAGTCCACACCCGTGTCGCAGCCGCCGAAGTACTCGGAGCGGGTGCGCAGCGCCATCACGACCTCTTCCATCGCGGTATTGCCGGCGCGCTCGCCGATGCCGTTCACGGTGCACTCGACCTGCCGCGCGCCGCCGCGAATGGCGGCGAGTGAGTTCGCGACCGACAGGCCCAGGTCGTCGTGGCAGTGGACGGAGAAGCGGACCGAATCGGAGCCCGGCAGCCGCTCGCGCAGGAACGAGATCAGCTCGGCGTACTCCGACGGCGTGGTGTAGCCGACGGTGTCGGGCACGTTCAGGGTGCGTGCGCCGGCCTCGATCGCCCGCGTGAACACCTGGACCAGGAACTCCCACTCCGAGCGAGTGGCGTCCTCGGCCGAAAACTCGACGTCGTCGCAGTAGCCGCGCGCCCGCGTGACGGCGCGCGTCACTTCGTCGAGCACCTGCGCGGGGCCCATGCGCAGCTTGTGCTCCATGTGGATGGGCGAGGTCGCGATGAAGGTGTGGATGCGCGGCCGTTCGGCGGGCTTCAGCGCCTCCCAGGCGCGGTCGACATCATCGTCCGAGGTGCGCGCGAGCCCGCAGATCGCGGCCCCGCGGACCTCGCTCGCCACGCGGTGCACGGCCTCGAAGTCACCCTGCGACGCGACCGGAAAGCCCGCTTCGATCACGTCGACGCCCAGCCGGGCCAACTGCCGCGCCAGCAGGAGCTTCTCGTCCAGGTTCATGCTGCACCCGGGAGCCTGCTCGCCGTCGCGGAGCGTCGTGTCGAAGATCAGGACGCGGTCGTCATCGGCCATGGTCGCCCGGCTCCCCGGCCCCTCCCGCGCGGCTCTCCGCCGAACGGCTGCCCAGGCTGTCCGCCATGCGCTCGGCCCGCCGCCGCCGCACGAGCATCACCCACAGGATCGGGCCCGACACCAGGTAGATGCAGACGATCGCGAAGAAGGCGGGATCTGTGTAGAGCACCAGCAGCACGATGGCGAGCACCAGCCCGACGAGCGTCGGGAAGGCGGCGCGGCCCGAAACCGGCAGGTTTCGCCAGCTCGGGTACGGCACCGAGCTCACCATGAGCAGCGCCAGCACCGTGAAGGACGCCGTGATCGCCGTGCCCACCAGTGGCTCGAAAGGGGGCTGGAACCCGAGCCAGCCGACGAACCACACCCCGACCGCGACCGACCCGCCCGCCACCGTGGACGCGATCCCCTCGAAGTGGAGCTTCTCTTCCTGGTCCTTCTGCACGTTGAACCGGGCCAGCCGAAGCGCCGCGCAGACCGCGAAGAGCGCCGCAATCACCCAGCCCCGCCGACCGAGCGGTTGCAGCGCCCAGTTGTAGACCAGCAGGGCCGGCGCCAGCCCGAACGACACCACGTCCGAGAGCGAGTCGTACTCCACGCCGAACTTGCTGGTCGAGCGGGTGACCCGCGCCACTCGCCCGTCGAGCGAATCCGCGACACCCGCGAGCACGATTCCCCAGGCGGCGCGGTCCCAGTGCCCCTGGATCGCCTCGGTGATCGACCAGAAGCCGAGCATCAGCGCCGCGGTCGTGATCAGGTTCGGAAGCAGGAAGATCGCCCGGCGCTGCTTCTGGCGTTGGCTCCGGTTTCGCCGGCGGAAACGGTCGCGAGCCGTCATGCCTCGACCTCCGCAACCACGGTCTCGCCGCTGCGCACGCGGTCGCCTCGATTCACCCGCAGCGTCGCATTGGACGGGACGATCAGCTCCATGCGCGAGCCGTAACAGATCAACCCGTAGGGATCGCCGCGCTCCAAGGTGTCGCCCTCCTGCGCGTAGCAGACGATGCGGCGCGCGATCAGGCCGGTGATCTGGACGACGGCGACGCGCACGCCGTCGTTCGCCTCGATCTCCATGCGGCTCTGCACGTTGAGTGCGGACGCGTCGGCGTCGAACGCCGCCTTGAAGCGCGTGCCCTTGCGCGCGATCGCCCGCACCTTGCCACTGACCGGCACGTGGTTGATGTGCACGTCGAAGACGGACAGGAAGATGGCGATCCGCTTGGCGCGGCCGACGAACGGGTCGGGCTCGTCGAGGTCGCGCACCTCGACCACCTTGCCGTCGCCGGGCGCCAGGATGCCGTGTTCACCGGGCGGAGCGGTGCGCCCGGGGTTGCGGAAGAACGCGAAGTTGAAGGCCGTGAGTCCGGCGAGCGTCCAGGCCAACGCCCCCCAGCCCACCACGAAGCAGACCGCCGCCGCGGTGCCGAAAGCGATCGCGAAGCCCCAGGCCTGGGGTGCGACCGCAGAGCGCAGCGCGGGCGGGCCCGCCACGCCCCGCCTCAGTTCCTCGAGCGGTCGACGAGCTTCTTCTCGCTGAGCCAGGGCATGAGCGCCCGCAGCCGGGCTCCCGTCGCCTCGAGAGGGTGCTCCTCGCCGTTCCGGGTCAGTGCGTTGAAGACGGGCTTTCCGGCCTTCGCCTCCAGCAGCCACTCGCGTGCGAAGCGGCCGGACTGGATCTCTTCGAGCACGCGCTTCATCTCGGCGCGCACGTGCTCGTCGATCAGCCGCGGTCCACGCGTCAGGTCGCCGAACTGCGCGGTGTTCGACACCGAGTAGCGCATGTTCGTGATGCCGCCTTCGTAGATCAGGTCGATGATCAGCTTCATCTCGTGGATGCACTCGAAGTACGCCATCTCGGGCGCGTAGCCGGCCTCGGTCAGCGTGTCGTACGCCGCGGTCATGAGGGCGGTGAGCCCACCGCAGAGCACGGCCTGCTCGCCGAACAGGTCGGTCTCGGTCTCTTCGCGGATCGTGGTCTCGATGATCCCCGAGCGTCCGCCGCCGATTCCCTTGGCGTAGGCGAGCGCGACCTGCAGCGTGTCCCCGCTGGGATCGCGATCGACCGCGACCAGGCAGGGAACGCCGCCTCCCTTGGTGTAGGCGTCGCGGACCAGGTGCCCCGGACCCTTGGGCGCGACCATGAACGCGTTCACGCCGTCGGGCGGGGTGATGCAGCCGAAGTGCAGGTTGAAGCCGTGCGCCAGCGCCAGGTACTTGCCGGCCTTCAGCTGCGGAGCGATCTCGGCGTGGTAGATGTCGGCCATCGTCTCGTCGGGCAGCGTCATCATGATCACGTCGCCCTCGGCCGCAGCATCGGCGACCGTCGCTACGCGCAGGCCCTCGGCCTCGGCCTTGGCGCGCGAGCTCGAGTCCGCCCGCAGGCCCACGACGACGTTCACGCCGCTGTCGCGAAGGTTCAGGGCGTGGGCGTGGCCCTGGCTGCCGTAGCCGATCATGGCCACGGTCTTGCCTTCGAGCCGCGCCAGGTCGGCATCCTTCTCGTAGAAGACCTTCATCGACAGACTCCTCTGGGTCGGGGCGCGTGCGGCCCCCTACGGACGGGGAGGGGGAGGGGGACGAACCGGGCCGACCCGGATCGAGGTTACAGGAAACCGCGGGAACGCGGCGCGCTCCCTCGGGACGCGACGTCCCTT
Organism: Deltaproteobacteria bacterium; assembly: GCA_019311115.1. Lineage (GTDB taxonomy): Bacteria > Myxococcota_A > UBA9160 > SZUA-336 > SZUA-336 > JAFDDB01. Next base: position 1,596 of record JAFDDB010000116.1, on the reverse strand, counting down.
GGACCCTCCGGATCAGTCGTCCGGATAACGGGCCAGGATCTGGGCGATCTTGTCCTTACCGGCGAGCTTCTGCTTCTGGAGCTGCTTACAGCTCAGGCTCTCAGAAGGCGAAAGGTGCATCTGCGACTCGAGCTTCTCGATGCGCTTGTCCAGCTCGAGGTGCTCGTTCCACAGTTCGCTCAGCTCAGGGTCCCGGTCGAGCAAGGCCTCGATCCGCGATCGCTCGTAATCCTCCATGGATCCTCATGAAATGCGGTTCGATCGCTAGATTACGTGCCGCGCTCCGGGCTGTCCAGCGGGTTGCTTGCTGGCTGCGTCCGGAGCACGCACGTACTGCAGGTCGACCTGTCGCGGCGCGCACGTCCGGCCCTCGGATGCGAGCCGCGCGCCGAGCAACCCCACCTGCGCCGCACTCGGGCGGCCCGCCGCACCCCCGACGATGCGTGCGCGCGCTCCCAGCACGCGCTCGATCTCGCGCGCACAGACCTCGGTGCCGGGTCCGACCAGGCAGAAGTCGCCGTCGCCGAGTGATTCGAGCCAGGGCGCGGCCGCAACCACGCAGTCCGGCCTTCGCAGCGCAGCGCCGGGACCGTAGAGCGCGGTGTAGAGCTCACCCTTGCGGGCGTCGAGCATGGGGACGATCGCGTCGGCGTCGCCCGCACCCGCACCCTCCTCACCCGCACGGAGGGACAGCGCGGCCAGCGTCGGCACGGGCACGATCCAGCGCTCGCTGCCGAAGCAGAGCCCGAGCGCCGTGGACAGGCCGATGCGAAGCCCCGTGAACGAGCCCGGACCGACCGACAGGGCGATGCCCTCGACCTCGTCGAGAGCCGCACCGTGCCGTTCGAGCAGCGCGTCGATCGCCAGCAGCAGCTGCGCCGCGTGCTGCTGCCGCCCGCCCGAGAGCGCGGTCTCGGACAGCACCTGCGCGCCGTCGAGCAGCGCTACCGCGCCCTCCGCGCTGGCGGTCTCGATCGCCAGGATCATCGACGCGGACGGGGCCTCAGACGAGGCCCTTGAACCAGCCGATGATGCCCTGCCAGTGCTTCGACAGGTCGTTCCAGAACGCGAAGCCCATCAGCAGCACGATCAGCGACAGCCCCACAGTCTGGGCGATCTCCCGCGCGCGGACGCCGACCGGACCCCCACGGACGGCCTCGACCGCGGCGAACACGATCTGTCCGCCGTCCAGGATGGGAATCGGCAGCAGGTTCAGGATGGCCAGGTTCACGCTGATCACGCACATGATCCAGAGAAAGCTGAACCAGCCCTCCTCGGCGAAGGAGTCCGCCGCGATCTCGCCGATGCCGATCGGGCCGGCCAGGTTCTCGACCCCGACCTTGCGCGTGACCAGCTGCGACAGGCCGTAGAGCGTGCCCGCCGTGACCTGGTAGGTGCGTTTCGTCCCGGTCCAGAGCGCCGCGAACGGGTTCAGGATGACGTCGTCGCGCATCTCGCCTTCGGTGCGCAGCATGCCGCCGTGCACGCCGATCACCCAGCTCGTCGTCACCTCGCCGTCGATCGGGCGCGTGCGCTTCGTGGCCACCAGCTCGGTCTGGACCTCGCGGCCCTCGCGCAGCACGGTGAGCTGCAGCG
>JAFDDB010000028.1 GCA_019311115.1 Deltaproteobacteria bacterium | reverse complement strand
CGAACTCGCCTACGACGTTGGCCGTGTCTGAGGTCTTCTTCCACCCACGGTTGACGTCGTGCTTGTAGCCGTAGAACTGGCTGTACTGACCCCCCGCGAACAAACTGTGCGTGGCGCCCACCGTGGTGTCTGATTTCAGGCTGAAGTTGTAGTTGACCAGCTGGCCCTTGATCTCTTCCTTCTTCTTGCCGGTCGTCGTATTCGTTTCGTTGCCCTGGATCTGCCGCGTGGTGTTTCCGTCGACCGTCCTGTCCTCGTCGGCCTTGAACCACTCCGTCACGTTGCCCCCGATGGAGACGAACTGCTCGAGGGCGGTCTCGAGGGTGATCCCCGGACCGGGGCTGTTGGGCGCACCCATGTTGAACTTCGTCTCGCCATGGGGCGAGTACATCGAGATTCGTTGACTCCCGTCCTCGCCCTCCATCACGATCTCGTTGCCGCCGTGGTCGCGGATGATGCTCTTGCTCTCGTTCGGGGGAAGCTCGAGCGGCGGCATGTTGTGCGCGTTGTAGACGCGGCCGACGATGATCGGCCGATCGGGGTTCCCCTCGAGGAACCCGACCAGCACCTCGTGCTCGATGTGGGGCATGAACATGCCGCCCCAGGTGTTGCCGGCCCAGTTCTGAGAGACGCGAATCCAGCAGGACGTCTCGCCGTCCGAGCGGTCCCAGGGGAACTTGACGCGGACGCGCCCATAGCCGTCGGGGTCGGCCGTTTCCACGACCTGCGCCGTGTGTACGCCGGTGATCACGGGACGGGGGGTCTTGCGCCGCGGACGGTAGCGGATCGCACTCGGGATGCAGTTCGCCTGGTTGATGTAGCTGGACACGGTGTCGTCGCCGACGATGCTGGTGGCCTGCGTGGCGTGGTGGCGCAGGCTCGTGATCAGGTACTTCACGTTGTGGGCGCTGTTGCGGTGATGCGTCATCTCGAAAGTGTGGCCGGGCGTGAAGCCCGGGCACCCGCTCTGCAGCTCGATGTCGGATGAGTGCGCATCCTCGATGTCCGAGAGCCTGCGCGCAACGCCCTCACCCGAGGAGACCGTCTGGAATCGGCCCGGAAACTCGTACTTCTCGTACCTGTCGTTGCCCGCCACCCGGATCGCGCTCGTCGCCGTCGACAGCAGCTTGCTGCCCGGCGCCTGGTCGTTTCCCGGATCCTCCATGTTGTAGTCGGTGACGGCGAAGGCGCCGGTGTGAAGGTGCTGGGACCTCTGGAAGGCCTCGACGCGCTCGTGCGGGAGGCTGGCCGAGCCGTCGTGGCTGACGCCGAACCGCGCGGTGGCGTTCGCCGGGCAGGGCAGGTTCGCCGACGAGTCGTCGAAGACCACGAGCTTGTGCTCGTTCTTGGCGTGCGTGAAGAAATAGCCCGCGCCCGCCTCCTCCATCAGCCGGGAGCAGAAGTCGAAGTCGGTCTCGTTGTATTGGACGACGTACTCATAAGGTTCCGAGCTGGCGAGCTGGAAGTCGAACTCGGCGACGCCGACCTCCTTGAACACCTCGGTCAGGATGTCGCCGAGGGTCTTCTCCGCGAAGATCCGGCAGTCGGTGTTCCGGGTCAGGAGCCAGAGCCAGGGCACGAGCTCCATCCGGTAAGAGCTCATCTCGCCCACGTGCATGCCCTGCGAAAAGCGCGCGCAGATGCCGTTGAAGTACCGGCTCCCGCCGCTGGGAAGCTGGAGCTCGATCGTCACCGATTGGCCGATCATCTTCTCGAAGTCGACGTCGTGGACGTTGGAGACGACCTCGACCTCGAGCTTGAACAGGTTCGAGATCGACTCCTCCACCGCCAGCCCGCGAACGAGGAAGGTGCCCTCGGGCAGCGGGGTCCGGATCACCATGAGGCGGGTGTCTTGCGTGAACTCCATGCGGTCTCTCCGTCGATGCGTCGGGTCGTGGGGGCGGGGTCAGGATACGGCGAACGTGAAATCGCCAGCGTCGTCGACGCCGACCTCGATCTTGTGGAAGTCCTCGCCGCTCGCCATGCGGGACAGCACCTCCTCGGACATCCGCGGCAGGAGCGCGTGGGTCAGGATGCGGTCGACGGCGCGCGCGCCACTCTCGGGATCGTTGCAGCGCGCAACGACAGCCTCGATCAGGTCGTCGGAGCAGACCAGGTCGGCGCCGTGGTTCTCCTTGAAGCGCTTCACGACGCGCCCGAGCTGCAGCTCGGTGATCAGGCGCAGCATCTCTTCCGAGATCGGGTAGTAGGGCACGACCACGAGCCGGCCGATCAACGCGGCGGGGAACTGCTTGAGCAGGTCCGGCCGGATCGCCTCGACGAGCGCCTCGGGGTCGGGCTTCGTCTCCGGGTCGGCGCACAGGTTCATCGTGATGTCGGAGCCGACGTTCGAGGTGAGCAGGATGATGGTGTTCTTGAAGTCGATCTGGCGCCCTTCTCCGTCCTCGAGCATGCCCTTGTCGAACACCTGGAAGAAGAGCTCCATCACGTCGGGGTGGGCCTTCTCGACCTCGTCGAGCAGCACGACCGAGTACGGACGTCGCCGCACGGCCTCGGTCAGCACCCCCCCCTCGCCGTAGCCGACGTAGCCTGGAGGCGACCCTTTGAGGCTCGAGACGGTGTGGGCCTCCTGGTACTCCGACATGTTGATGATGACTGCGTTGTGCTCGCCACCGTAGAGCGTGTCGGCCAGCGCCATGCCCGTCTCGGTCTTGCCGACGCCGCTGGGGCCCACCAGCAGGAACACGCCGATCGGCCGCTTCGGGTTGTCGAGCCGCGCCCGGGACGTGCGGATTCGCCGCGCGATGCTCTCGAGCGCGTGCGGCTGTCCGACGACCCGTTCGCCGAGCGTCTCGGCCAGGTGGAGCACGGTCTTGATCTCGTCCGCGACCATCTTGCCCATCGGAATTCCGGTCCAGCCCGAGATCACCTCAGCGATCGTCTGGCTGTCGACGTCGTAGGCGACCAGCGGCTGCTCGCCTTGGAGGGCTTCGAGCTCGTCCCGCTTGGCGTTGAGGTCTTGCTTTAGCTTGGCGATGTCGGAGTCGGACAGGGGGTGTGGCTGTGGCTTCGCCTCGCCCCCGCCCGCGGGCACCTCGCCCCCTTCCGAAGGCACCTCGCCCTCTCCCTGCGGCGCCTCCGGCGGCTCCGGTGGCGGCTTGGGCTCGAAGGCGGCTTCGAGCTTCGAACGGATCTCGTTCAGGTCCCTGACGAGCTCCAGCTCCTGCTCCCAGCGCTCTTCCAGACCGACAAGCGTCTCGGACGACTCCGCCTTGGCGCTCCGCACCTGTTCCAGGCGCTCCGCGTGGTCGGTGCCGACGGCCTCTTCCCGCGCGAGGATCTTCTCCTCGCGCTCCAGGTTCTGGATGTGACGACGTACGTCCTCGACGGGGGCCGGCACCGAGTTCTGGCCGATGGCGACGCGCGCGCAGGCGGTGTCGAGCACGCTCACCGACTTGTCGGGGAGCTGCCGGGCGGGGATGTAGCGGTGCGAGAGCCGCACCGAGTCGATCACGCCCTCGTCGAGCAGCCGCACGTTGTGGTGCCGCTCGAGCATGCCCGTCAGTCCTCGCATCATCTCGATGGCGTCCTCCTCGCTCGGCTCCTCGATCTTGACCACCTGGAAGCGGCGTGTGAGCGCCGGGTCCTTCTCGAAGTACTTCTTGTACTCCGCCCACGTCGTGGCCGCGATCGTGCGCAGCTGTCCGCGCGCCAGTGCGGGCTTCAACAGATTGGCCGCGTCGTTCTGGCCCGCGGCGCCGCCCGCACCGATCATGGTGTGAGCCTCGTCGATGAACAGGATGATCGGTGTCGGCGAGCTCTGGACCTCTTCGATCACCTGCTTCAGACGGTTCTCGAACTCGCCCTTCACGCCCGCGCCCGCCTGAAGCAGGCCCAGGTCGAGGCTGCGAAGCGACACGCCCCGGAGTGGCTCAGGAATGTCGCCCTCGGCGATGCGCAGGGCGAAGCCCTCGACGACCGAGGTCTTTCCGACCCCGGCCTCACCGGTGAGGATCGGGTTGTTCTGCTTGCGCCGCATCAGGATATCGACGATCTGGCGCACTTCGGAGTCGCGGCCCAGTACCGGGTCGATCTTCCCCTCGCGCGCGGCACGGGTCATGTCGACGGTGTACTTGTCGAGGCCCGGCGTCCGGGTCGAGCCCCCGCCCGCCACGGCTCCCGGCTCCGCCAGGTCGCGCGCGGTGCCCGAGTCGATACCGCCAACCTGCGCGTCCTCGGCCGAGCCCGCGACGATCGTCGGGAGGTCCTTCTCGAGCACCTCCAGGTTGATGTTCCGGATGTCCCCGTGGATGTCGACCAGCCGCCGTCGCAGGCGTGAGTCCTGGAGCGCAGCCAGAAGCAGCGTCCCGGAGCGCACCTTGCCGAGCCCGAAGTTGATGCTCGCGTTGACCCAGCCTTCGCGCGCGAGCAACTCGATCGTCGTCGACAGGTCCGGCCGGCGGCTGTTCCCCGTCTTGAAGGTGTCGAGCGCGCGGTTCAGGTCCGCCAGGAACCGGTCCGGATCGACGTCGAAGTGCCGCAGGATCTTCGGCAGGTCGCCCGAGGCCTCGTCGAGAAGCGTCGCGAACCAGTGCTCCATCTCGACTTCGTAGTGCGTGCGCGACACGCACGTCCCGGCGGCGCCCTCGAGCGCGCGCCGCGTGGTGTCGTCCATCCGTCCGATCAGGGATCGCAGGTCGAGACTCATTGCCATTCCTCCAGCTTCGTCATGCGGCCTTCGCCGCCGGGGCGGGTTCGGCGCACTCCGGATCGAAGCACGCGTCGTCGGCCGGCCGCTCGAAGGGCCGGGTCGTGAGCCAGGACGTCCAGCCGAGGCGCGTGGCGCTCTCGTCCGGACCTCCGAGCCGCAGCGGGGTCACGTCCTCGGCCCGCAGCACGAGTTGCAGGTCGAAGTCGATGCCCTCGCCCACGGCGAGCCGGACGACGCCCATCAGGCTCCGGAACGAGGGACGATCGGGCAGGAACTCGCCGTACTCCCGGCGCGTCAGCGGGCCGAGGCGCACGCGGAACTTGGACTGCACCAGCGTGATCTCCGAGCCCAGGTACAGGTCCCCGCCAAGACGCGAGTTCACCAGTCCCAGGCGGTTCTGGTCGTCGGGCTCGATTCGGTAGTGCTGCGGCACGAATTGCTCGATCTCGACGGGCGCACGGAAGATGCTGCGGATCACGCCGGCCAGCGCCGAGGCCGGCATTGGCCGCATGGCCAGCAGGCCGGCGCGCGCCAGCAGCGCCCGGTCGTCGATCGGCAGGCGTCCGCGAAGACCCTGCGTTCCGAGCCCGAGTACCGCATAGAACGCGCGTTCGAACGCGCTCGACCCGCTCTCATAGGCCAGGGCCGGCCGACTCTTCTCGCTGGCCCGGTAGAACAGCGAGATCAGCCGGTGGTTGAAGATGTCGAAGAAGTCGGTCGGTGCCGTGTTCTTGCTCCGCGCCTGGTAGCGAAGCTCCTCGGCGTAGCGCCGCGGCAGCGCGCCGAAGAGCCCCGGCGTGGCGAGACCCAGGAACGAGACCGTCATCCGTCCGGGACGGTCCTCGACGGGCGCCTCGGCGTCGCGGACGTCGCTCGGCGCGAACACCGACGACACGTCCGAGTGGAAGCGCACGACCTCGCGGCGCGGATCGCTGTCGAAGCCGACCGGTACGCGGTCCCGCCAGATGCGGCGGAACAGGCGCACCGCCTGCATGAACTCGAAGCGGCCCGCGTGCTCGAGCAGCAACTCCTTCAGAGAAGCTGAATCTCGCCTGCTCTCGGCTTCCACTGCTTGAGGACTCCTTCGCGCTGCCGGGTGCGCGCGACCACCTGGGTGAACGAGTTCAGGGAGCCGTACAGCCCCAAGAACGCCTCGAGAACCGAACCGAACAGGAACACGCCGGTTCCCGTGTACTGGTCCGCGTCGAACTCCAACTCCACCTGCGTTCCACGGGCGAACCCGGACCCGTCGCCCGCCCCGACGCGCCGCACGATCTTGCGCGAGCGCATCCCGACCAGGCCCGCGATGCGCTGACGCGTGACCGGCGAGTCGACGAAGTCGTAGAGCTTGAGGATCTCGCGCAGCGCGTCGAGCGCGCGCCCCTCGCCGGAGGCGGCTCCCTGCCCGGCATCCTCGCTCAGCGACAGGTAGTTGAGCGCCAGATGCGAGACGATGCGCCAGCGCGAGCCCTCGCCGACCGGCGCGCGCATCGGAGACGTCGGACTGCGCAGGCAGCGGATGCGCGAGATGCCGGGCTTGCCTTCCAGGTCGAAGTCTCCCGCAGGGTCACCGAACGAGAGCCGGGCCGGAAGGTCGCGGTTGGTGCATAGCGCGCGGACGTGCAGCACCTCGGCCGGGGGCGCGAGCGGGTCGAAGTTCTCGTCGACCAGCGACAGGAATACCTCGGTGCCCGCATCGCCGCGGCGGATCGAGGGACGGCGGGACGCGTGCCAGAAGCTCGTGGCCGCGGCGCCCGCTGCGGCAGTGCCGTGGCGCAGCCGGTACATCGGCTCGTAGTGCTCGACATCGCTGCTGCCCATGACGTTGCTCGAAGCTTCGAGGATCGAGTAGACCTCGTACGCCTCCGGAGCGCGCGCGTCCGGCACGACCGGGTACTCGATCGACGTGTGGGTGAGGCGGATCGGGTCGGCCTCGTGCTCGAACAGGTTCACGGCCGGAGAGCAGCCCAGCTTGACGTGCTCACGGTCGAGACGCAGGTCGATCTCGGCCGCCGATTCCTGCAACAGCACCGACACGTCGAGGGTATCGCCCTCGGTATCGATCGACACCGTGTCGATCCCCCTGAGATCGACGAACATGAACTTGTCGGGGAACGCGAAGTACTCCTGGAGCAGCCGGTAGCCGAGGAAGGACTCGTCGGGATACTCGAGCAGCCCCTCGTCCGCGGCAAAGCCCACCGGCTGGATCGACTCGGGTGGCAGGATCTCGGCGGGAGTGCCCGGCCCCTTCTGCACCGCGAGCCCGCGCGGATTGCGCAGGAACGTCTCGTAGAGTTGGTGCGCGACGCCGCTCTCGGCGTCGAGAAAGAAGCGCAGTCGATCGATCTCGAGGTCCGAGAAGGACGCGCCACCGAGCGCCTTCAGGCGGATGCGCAACGCCGAGCGGATGCCGTCGGGCACCCGGCAGCCGAGCTGGGTCGCGGTGACGATCTCGACCGACTCCACGTCGATCGGCCAGAGCGTGACCGGGAAGGCGGTGCGGAAGCGGCAGCGCACGTTGTTCACGGGCCGCGAGTAGAGCAGCGCGTTCCGGTCCACCTTCATGCCTGCGCCGGGGAGGCCCGCGTCGGGGTCGACGTCGAGCTTGACCACGGTCATCGAGGGAATCGGGCTCAGGTAGTGCGGGTAGAGGACGCCGAGCAGAGCGTCTGTGATCTCGGTGAAGTCGTCGTTCAGGCGGATCTGGATGCGCGCCGAGATCATGGCGAACGCCTCGATCAGCCGCTCGACGTGCGGGTCGTCGCACTTGGTCGGCTCGAGCAGGAGCCGCCCGGCCACCTCGGGATACTTCTCCGCGAACTCCGACGCCGTTCGCCGGATGAAGCCGAGCTCACGCTCGTAGTAGTGCAGAAGCTGGTCGCGCATCAGCTCGACCCCGTGATCTTGACGGCCGCATTCTCGAAGTCGATCTGGGTGTCGAACGAGACCGGCTCGCTGACCGGGTCGACTCGGAGCAACGCGTCGATACGGAACTTCATGCGGAAATCGTCGACCTCGCCGGCGGGCTGGACATCGACCCTGATGCTGCCCGGCGCTAGGCGCGGCTCGAAGCGCTCGATCACCTCTTCGAGGATCGCCGCGATGCGCACACCGTCCCGCGCGCTGCGCCACGAGTAGCCGGAGAAATCCGGCACGCCGTAGCTCAGCAGCGACCGCTTGGCCTCCGGATACGCGTCGAGGTCCAGCGGCGACTGCTTCGAGTTCAGCAGCCACTCCAGGTCGCGCCCGACGGCCTCGCGAAGCTCGCGGATGCCTACGTACGGGCGCAGCCCGCGTTGGCCATCTCCGCCGCCTCCGATCAGGCGGTCCATCAGGGACGGGCGGAGGACTTCGGACTGGCTCGGATCAGCCACCGTCCGCCTCGCTCGACGAGGGCGCGCGCTCGAGCGATCGGACCTCGAGCAGGCCGACCTCGCGAGAGTCCCCGCCCTGCTCGGCGATCAGGGTTCGTTGTCCCTGCCCACGGAAGCCGAGTCCCTCCACGTCGATCCACTCGGTCATGCGGCCTACGCGCAGCCGCCCGTCTTCGGCGAGGTGCGACCCCTCGTACAGGACGGGCAGGTGCACGTTCGCCTCCATCCCGTTGGCGTCGACCAGCTGCGCCGGCGCCCAGAGCAGGTCCAGCTCGGTCACGGGGGCCCTCACCTCGAGCGTGCGGATGCGCTCGAACGGCAGCCACAGGTAGTTGCCCCCGGCATAGACCTCGAGCACCGGGCCCAGGAAGTCGTCGTAGTCCCGCACGTCGGAGGTCAGCTCTCCGTTGAGCTTGACCTCGAGCGGCGCGTCTGCCGCCTGCGCGCGCTCGAGCGCTTGGCGCGCCGCTTCGGCGTCACCGCGCCGGATCGCCTGGAGCGCCTGCACGCGGTCCTCGATTCCCGCTGCGCAGTCCGGCGGCAGCAGCGGTACTCCTCCCTCGTGGAAGACGCTGCGCCGAGCCGCGTCGGCGACGATCAGGCTGCGATAGGTCGCGGAGCCCATGCCGAGCTCCGCGTCCATGCTCGCGATCGTTTTCAGCTGGAGCGACGCGCGGTCCAGCTCTCCCGCAAAGCACAGCAACACGGCGAGCTGGTAGCGGGCATCCAGGTCCGTCGGCCGCGACTTGACCTCGGCGCTCTGCGCCGCGATGGCCTCAGCGAGGTTCCCGCTCTGGATCCGCTCGTCCATATGGCTTCGACCGGTCCGGCTGCGTGTCCGCGGCCCCAGGGAGCATCTCCCCGACGCCGCGGACTCACAGAAACCGGAGGGAGACCTAGATCTCCTTCTCTTCCGCTACGCTCCACGCCTTGGACTGCCAACCGTCGCTCTCGCCGCCGGAGCCCGTCGTGAAGTACTCGGTCTTGATCTTGTCGTAGTTCATGCTGAACTGCTCCATCGGCACCGAGCTGTCCCCGCCGCTCCGCTGGTAGGTGGAGATGATCACGTTTCCGAGCGTGAGCTTCATGTAGTCCACCTTGCCGCCGCCGCTCTCGCCCTGGCGCTGCACCGTGATGACCGCGTTCGGAATGGTCGCACCCGTCCAGCACGCGGCTGCGATGTCGTTCGACGCTGCGTCGAGCGTCTTCATGCAGCTGACGTCGGCGTGCATGCTCGTGCCCGCGGAGCCGGAGCCGCTCGATGAGCGCGCGCCTACCGGCACGCTGACGCCCATGCTCCAGCTCTGCAGTTCGATCTCGTCGGCGTGTCCGTCGACTTTGCTGTCACCCTTGATTGCCGCGATCTTGAGATAGTTGTCGGTTGCCACTTCTCAGGTCCCCTTCTCGTTTTGGTGGTCTTGTTTCGGGTTCTGGCGTCATGCCCCTCGGCTCTGGAGCCGGGGACCTACTTCGCCGCCGCCGGCAGATCCGCGACCAGACGCAGCGACACCGAGACCTCTTCCATCTGGAAGTGCGGCTTCAGGTGCGCGATGGCCTTGTAGCAGCCGGGTTTCGACTTGTCGTCGATCACCTGGATCTGCGCCGCCCGCAGCGGACGCTCGGCCTTCTGCTCCTGCGTCGCTTCGTCCTGCGCCAGCACGTAGTTGCTGATCCAGCGATTCAGGAAGATCTCGCACTCCGACCGCGACATGAAGGAGCCGATCTTGTCGCGACAGATCGACTTCATGTAGTGCGCAATCCGCGACGTCGCCATCAGGTACGAGATCTTGCTCGACAGGTTTGCGTTCGCCGTGGCCTCGGCGGTGTCGTACTTCTTGGGCCGCTGCACCGAGTTCGCGCCGAAGAACGCAGCGAAATCGGTGTTCTGGCAATGCAGCAGGCCGATGAAGCCCAGGCCCGCAAGCTCATTCTCGCGCGTGTCGGGGATCGCGACCTCCGTCGGGATCTTGGCCGCCATGTCGCCCTCGCGCGTCTTGAAGGTGTGGATCGGCAGTCCCTCGACGAGGCCGCCGCCCTCCGGTCCGCGGATCGCCACGCACCAGTGGTGCTTGGCGAAGGCGGCCGTCAGCCGACCGGCGTAGTCGTACGCGGCGTTTCCCCACACGTAGTCGTCGTGCTCCTCGACCGCCTCCTCGTAGCTGAAGGAGTCGATCGGCTCGGTCTCGGCCCCGTACGGCAGGCGCCGCAGCGTGTGCGGCAGCACCAGCGCGCAGAAGCGCGAGTCCGGGGAGTCGCGGAACGACAGCCACTTGGTGTTCTCGGGGTTGCTCTTGTCGAATATCTTCGCGAGGTCCCGCGGGTCCGGCATCTGCGTGAAGCTGTCCATGCCGAACATCTTGGGCGCCACGCCCGAGATCAACGGCGCATGTGCCGCCGCAGCCACCGTGGTCAACTCGCTCAGCAGCGCGATGTCCTGCGGCCCCTTGTCGAACTCGAAGTCGCCGACGAGCGCTCCGAAGGGGTCGCCGCCGTAGAGCCCGAACTGGTACTCGTAGACCTTCTTCCACAGCGCGCTCTCGGTGAACTCCGCCGCCGCGTCGAAGTCGTTCTTCAACTCCTTCTTGCTCACGTTGAGCACGCGGATCTTGAGCGTCTCCGACGTCTCGCTGTTCATCACCAACTGGCTGAGCCCGCGCCAGGAGCCCTCGAGCTTGCGGAAGTTCTCGTGGTGGATGATCGCGTCGACCTGCCTCGACATGACCTCGTCGATCGCCGCGATGCGCGCGTTGATCGTCTTGACCACGTTCTTGTCGACGACCGTCGAGGGATCGAGGATCTGCCCGACGAAGTTCTTGATCAGGTCTACCGCGCGCTCCCGGCCGTCCTCGGCGGGCTTGATCCCCGTGTCGATCATCTGATCGAGGATGTCGCCCCCTTCGAGTTCCTGGAGCTGGTCGACCGCAACGGCCTCTTGTGCGTCTGCCATGACTATCCCTCCTCGCCGGCGTCGCCCGAGTCATCCGAAGGCGCGGCAGCTCCGAGCACGTCCTTGAGCTTGTCGCGGACGCTCTCGTTGTCGGTGATCGACGCGAGCAGTTCCTCGAGCCGGTCGTTGCCCTCCATCCGTCCCAGCAGGTCCTTGAGCTGGTTGCGGATGTCCTGGAGATCCGAGAGCGGCTTCACCTGCCCCACCACGTTCTCGGGACGGAAGTCGGCGAGCTTCTCGAAGTTGACCTCGACCGCCAGCTCGCTGCCATCGTCCTTGAGGGTGTTCTCCACCCGCATGGCGAGCCTCGGCTTCATGCTCTTGAGCACGTCGTCGAAGTTGTCGCGGTCGATGTCGGTGAACTTGCGGTTCGTGTCCTTGAGCTTCGGAACCTTGGCCTTCGAGTCGCCGGCCAGGTCCGCCAGCACGCCCATGACGAAGGGAATCTCCTTCATCACCATGGCGCCGCCCGTCTCGACTTCGTAGGTGATGTGCACGCGCGGCGGGCGAACCCGCGACTTCTTGTCGAATACGCTCTCAGCCATGTCGGCTCCTCGTCATCGCGACCCGGCTAGAAGCCGTCGTCGCTCGGTTCTGCGGTCGGGGTTGAACTCGTGCTCGAGCTTCCAGCGGGCTGGGCCTGGATGCCCAGGTTCGACTGGATGCGCTTCAGCGCGTTCGGGTCTTCGATGAACTCCTGGAGAACCTCCATCAGCGGCATGCCGCCCCAGCGCACGGCGCGCTCGACCAGGTACGAGATGGGGCTGTGCGGCTCGGCGCGGCGGAAGTAATTGGCGGCCTCGGCGAGCTTGCGCAGCGCCTGCTCGCGGCTCTGGGCCTGCCCGCCACTCCCGCCACCGCCGCCCTGCCCGCTCGTCTCGGAGCCGGCCTCCGCCTCGTCCTCGGCGACCTCGTCGGGGACGCGCTCCTCGAGGTACTCGCGCAGGTCGTAGAGGAACTCGCCAATGCCGACGAGGTTCGGGGAGTCCTCGTTGCCGAACTGCTTGTCGCAGAGCACGCGGAGATCCTCGAGCGCCTCGCGGCACGCCGTCACGTGGCCGAGGACCTCGCGCAGATCCGAACCCGACTGGGCGCCGAGCCGTGCGTTCCACTCGTCGCCGTCGATGAATCCGATGTCCTTCAGATCCTGGTACGCGGTCGGGTCGGAGAGGACCTTCTTCGCGTCGACCATGTCGGAGTTCTTGTAGTCGTACCAGGAGAGCGGCTTCTCGCCGCCCCCGAGCACCGCACACTGCGAGATGGAATCGAGGAAGTCCTTGGAGCTTCCGAGCCAGTTGAGCGGCCGGGCGCGCACCGGCAGTACGACTCCGTCCTCGGGGTCAGCTCCGGGGTGCAGCCCCTCCCAATGGGTCTCGATCAGGCCGATCAGCAGTCGGAGTCCCGACTCGAGACCTTCGAAGCCGTCCCGCCGGCCCCAGGCTTCGGTCAACCAGACCGCGATCTGCAGGTCCTTGGTGGTCTCGAGCGTCTCCTCGCAGGCGGCCACGAGCTTCGGCCAGTGCGGGCTGCGCCCGGCTCCGGCCGGATCCTCGGCCGGGCTGACCTCGGTCCGCTCCTCTTCGAGCTGCTGGAAGGTCAGGTCGGCCGGCTGGTCGCGCAGGTCGACCCCCGTCGGCGACTCCTCACTCACCGGAGCCAGCAGCTTCTCGAGGTCAGTCATCGGGCTCCCGAGCAGGGCGGAACTGTCGGCTTCGACCCACGAAACCGCAGCAAGTCCGGCATAGTAGACCACCGGCGCCGTGGCGTAGTCAAGCCGAAAGCGGCTCCCGACCGGTGCTCCAGCGACTGTGACCGGGTTCGGTGTCGGGGTTGCACGGCAACTGCGTGCGGGCGGGGTGACGCGCTCCCCGAGCACCGCTCGACTAGCGGAAGAACTCCCCGCGGCCGGCGAAGCGTTCGTGAAAGTCGTCGACCGTGACGCTGCCCGCGACCGGACAGAGGTGGCGAATCAGCACGCGTACGCCATCTCTCCGGTCCACCCCCACGACCCGCCCGGCGTGACTGCGATCCAGGTCGACCCACAGGTCTCCACTCGCCACCGGCGTGCCCGCGGGCAGTGGGCGCCGCTGGCGCAGCAGGTCGTGGAGACGGAACGGCGCGCCACCCGCGCACGTGTCGGCGCCCGGCAACGCCCGGGCACCGATCTCGTGCGACAGCCAGTGCGACGCGGCATGCTCGCGGAGGGGTGTCCACTCACCCGCGGCCGAGCGGGTCACGCAGCACTCGGCGCGCGGCACTCCGGGCCCCAGGCTGCGCACGGCCTGCGCACGGGCGCGGGCGCACTCGTCGCAGAGCGCGCCTCCGCCGAGCCGCTCCACACCGGCGCGCCCGCGATGATAGGCGCAGTCGTTCACGCTCTGGCCCCCACTGCGCGGGAATTCTGACACAATCGGATCCCCGCACCAGGGAGTCTCCGTGCCCTTTCACCTCGTCCTGCTCGCAGATCTCGCCGGTCGTGCACCGGCGGGGGGCGACGAGCGCCGCCTGCGCAGCGTCGACCGCGACTCGTTCGACCGCCTGCTCGCGCAGATCGGACCGCGCATCGAGACGCAGCTGCCGTACGCGGCGGCGCTCGAGATCGCGAGTTGGGAGGACTTCTCGCCCGACGGGCTGGCGACCCGCGTGCCGGCGCTGGCGGAGCTGATGGCCGCGCGCGACGCGGTGGGGGATTCCGGCGCCATGCGCGAGCGCCTAGACCGGGCCGGCGTCGCGGTCGAGCTACAGGAAGCGGGCGCGGACGAGGCCGCGCCGACCTCGCAGCCGCCCACGGGGGAGCCCGGAGACCTGCTCGACTCGATGCTCGAGGGCGCCCAGACGCGGCCGGGCGCGCCGCGCCGGCGCTATGCCGACCGGGAGCTCGACGACCTCATCTCGCAGATCGCGGACGACTCCGCGAGCGACGTCGACTTCGCGTCCCAGGACCGCTGGCGCGAGGCGATCGACCGCGAGATCGAGGAGCGGGTGCGCGCGGTGCTGCACGACCCCGCGTTCCGGCGCGTCGAGTCCGCGTGGACGGGACTGCGCGAGCTGCTGCGCTCGGGAGACACCGATGACGCCGTGCGCGTTGAGGTCCTCGCCCTGACTCGGGAGGAGCTTCTCGAAGAGAGCCTGTCCGGCGAGCTGGAGCGCACGCTGCACGGCGAGCGGGCCGAGACTCGCGGCGCTCCGGGGATCGACCTGGTAATCGCGGACTTCGACCTGGGGGACCGCGACGAAGACCGCGCGGCAGTCTCGCGGCTGGGAGCGCTGGCGAACCGCGGCAAGTGGCCGGTCCTCGTGGGTGCGGACGCGTCGCTGTCGGCGCCCGACCGCCAGCCGTCGCCGGAGTTCGAGGAGCTGCGCCAGAGCGCCGAGGCGAAGCGGGTCGCGCTCTGTTGCCCGCGCGTACTGCTCCGCCTTCCCTACGGGCGCGACACGGTGCCGGCGGACCGGTTCGACTTCGAGGAGACCCCCGGGGAGTCCGAGCCCGACTACACCTGGGCCAGCGCGGCGCCGGTCGTCGGGCGCGCGGTGGTCCGCGCGATCACGGCCGAGGGCGGCCTGGAAGGGATCACGCGCCACGCCGGAATCGGCGGCCTGCCCGTCCACGTGTACCGCGCACAGGGCGAGACGCGTAGCCGGCACCCGGTCGAGCACGTGATGACGGAGACCCTGCTCAAGGAGCTCGTCGCCCGCGGCCTCCTGCCCCTGGCCGGCGTGGTCGCCAGTGACGAAGCGCAACTGGTCTCGCTGCGCACGCTCGGCGGTACGTCACTGCTCGAAGCGCGCTCGAGCTAGCCCTCGTAGAGCAGCTCGACTTCCCCCATCTGGATGCGGTCGCCGGGCTGCAGGGGCGACTCGCGCACGGGCTGCCCGTTCACGCGGGTGCCGTTCTTCGAGCCCAGGTCCTGGATCTGCGTGCGGCGCCCGCGGCTGGTGATCTCGGCGTGGTACCGGGACACGGTGGTCGAGTTGAGCGTGATGTCGTTGTCCTCGAGGTATCCGATGCGCGTCTTGCCGGACTTGAGCGCAACTACGGTCCCCGCGAGCGGGCCCGATACGATCGCAAGGCGCCCCTTCCTGCTGCCCATGCGGACCCCCAGGTAGCCGAGCGCCACCAGCAGCAGGGCCGCGAGGGGGATGAGCCACGGCCAGATCGGACCCGAAATCTCGGGGTACAGCACTTTGCCCTTGGCACTCAGCTTGTTCAGCGAGATCCGCACCTCGTGCTCTTCGCCGTCCATCGGGGCCGGGAACCGCAGCACGTAGCTGTTCATCATCTGCGTCGCGATGCCGTCGAAGAAGTCCTGCAGGTAGACCATGGACGCGGCCTCGAGGAACTCGCCGCCCGTCGAGTCGGACAGGCGCTTCAGGTCCTTGAGCCCTCCGCCGCCGAAGCGCGCGTAGCCGATCGAGAACACCAGGATCTGCGGAGTGTCTCCACTGCCCGCGGCCGCCTTGATGACCTGGTCGCGCGAGCGATCGCTGCCCCCGTCCTTGCCGTCGGAGAAGAGGATCACGAACGCGCGCCGCGGAACGTGCGTCCCCTTGCGCACCAGGTCGACCGCCCGGTGAACGCCGTCGTAGAGCAGCGTGTGCTGGCTGCGCTCGAGGTCGATGGCGAGCTCGCGCAGGGCGATCCGCGTCTCGGCGCGCTGCATGTCGAAGTCCGCCACCACGCGCACCTCTTCGGCGAAGCTCACGACCGCCACGCGGTCTTCGGAGGAGAGGCGCTCCAGAAAAGCGAGGGCGGCCTCCTTCGCGCGCTCGAAGGGATCTCCCCGCATGGTGCCGCTCGCGTCGATGGCGAGCACGGCGGTGATTCCCCGGCCGGTCGCCTCGAGCGGGACGAGCTCCACGTCCTCGGGGTCGACCCGCTCGTCGTCCTGCCACACCTCGATGGAACCGGAGCCGAGCCCGCGGACCGGGATGCCGTAGCGCGTGAGCGCGCGGACGTAGAGCTCGACGATGCGCTCGCCGCCGACCCCCGGGTGGATGTCGTCGAGGTGCAGACGCTCGACCTTCTTGAACTCGAGCGCGCCACCGGACGGCTCGGGAGGACCGTCGGCGCGAGCGGCAAGGGGGGCGATCAGAAGGGCGACTGCGCACGCCACGGCCCGGCGCATGGATCTAGACCACCCGGAAGCGGAGCTTGGAGTCACCGATCCCGACCTCGTCTCCATCGCTCAGCGGGGCTCCACCCTCGACGCGGTCGCCGTTCAGGAAGGTCGGGTTGTCGTCCTTGAGAGGCCGCAAGCCGAAGGCCCCCTCACGGTGGATGATCTGCGCGTGGTCCCGCGAGATGGAGTCGTCTCGCTCGCCCAGGTAGACCTCGGCGTCGGAGCGCCGGCCGAGCGTGTTCTCGCCGTCGAAGACCTTGAAGACCTCGTCGCGGAGCTTGCCATCCACCCCGATCAGCACGCCGACGACACCGCTCGCCGGGGCCAGTCCGACCTTGACGATACGCGTCTTGCCGGCGTCTCCCTCCGGAGCGGGAGCGGGAGCGGGAGCGGGGGGTGCAGCCGGCGGCGAGGGCGCGGCGCGCGGAGGCGCCGCGGGCGGAGGAGCCGCTGCGGGCGGAGCCGCAAGCGGGGGCGCTGCTGCCGGGGGCGGGGCCGCGCCGGCCGGAGGCGGCAGGGTCTGCACGTACTCCGTCTCCCTGTGGGAATCGGGGCGCGCGCTGTCGCGCCGCCGCTCCCCCTTCTGACTACCCCGGCTACCGCTTCGCCCCCCGCGGCGACCCTTGCCTCCGCGCTTGAAGCGATTGAAAAAACCCATTCCCGCCTCTCGAGCCGCACTGTGCCGTGCACGCGCGACCTTTCGTCGGGCGGAGTATCTCACCTGTTCGGGACTTGGGCCAGCGTTCGGCGGGTGGCGGCACGCGCCACCCGCCGGGCCGAAGGCCGGGGAGCCCGGCCGGTCGGGAGATCAGTTGGCGACGTGGACGACGGGCTCCGGCTCGGTGACCGGAAGCGCGGCCGGACGCATGCGCCGCTTGAGCTCTTCGAGCTCGGCGCGGCAGGCCTCGTCGCGCTGCTCCTGGCGCAGCGCGCGGATGCGAGTCTGCACCGGAGAGTCGTCGAGCTCGATGTCGAGCCGCCCCTCGGACTTGAGCCGGGCGATCTGCTCGCGGACGCTGTCGAGCGCCTTCATCTCGGAGTCCACGGACAGGCCCTCGATGGCCCGCTGGAAGCGCCGGCGGGCACGGGCGTTCGCGAGCGCGGCCAGCATGCGGATCTTCTCGCGCTCGAGCGAGCGGATCTCGCTGCGGAACTTGATCAGGTTGGCCTTGGCGCTCTCCACCTCGGTGCCCACCTCTTCCAGTTCCCGCTCGGAGCGGTGCAGCTCCCCGGCCAGGTGGTCCTTCTGCGCGATCAGCTCGAGCGCGACGTCGTCGTCCCCCCGCTCGATCGCCCGCCGGGTCAGGTCCTGCGAGCGCAAGACCTCGCCCCGGCGCTCGCGGATCTCGGCCTCGAGCTTGTTTCGCATGTACAGGATGCCCGCGACCGCCTGTTTCAGGCCCTCGTACTGGCGTATGCGCTCGTGGATGGCGGCCTCGTAGACCGCTCGCGGGTTCTCGCCCTCGCGGTCCTGCACCCAGGAGGTGAAGACGCCGCGGAGCAGGTTCCGGACGCGGCTGAACAGTCCTCTCTTCTCGTGACTCATGATCCTTCCTCCTTTCCGGAGCCGCCGTTCCAGTCGTCGGAGCGGAGACCCAGTTCTCGGATCTTCTGTTGCAGGCTCTGGCGCACCATCCCGATCGCCTCGGCGGTGCGCGAGATGTTCCCGCCGTGCGAACGCAGCGCCTGGATCAGGTAGCCGCGCTCGAAGCGCTCGACGATCGAGCGCTTGGCGTCCCGGAACGGCAGGTCCGTCGAGACCGCGCCGGGACCGTCCTGCGCAGCCGTCTCGGCCGGGTCCAGCCCGCCGAGCCGCAGGTCGCCGGCCCCGATCAACTGGCCCGGAGACAGCACCGAGGCCTGCTCGATCGCGTTGCGCAGCTCGCGCACGTTGCCACGCCACGCGTGGCGCGCGAGCGCGGCGACGGCATCGGCGTCGATCGTCTTCTTCTCGCGGTCGAGCCGCTCCGAGACCTGCGTCAGGAACCGCTCGGCCAGCGCGGGGATGTCTTCGACGCGCTCGCGCAGCGGCGGGATCGCGATCTCGACCACGTTCAGCCGGTAGTAGAGATCCTCGCGGAAGCGCCCGGCGCGGACCTCTTCTTCCAGGTCCCGGTGCGTCGCCGCAACGACGCGGACGTCGACCTCGACCTCGCGGTTGCCGCCCACGCGCTCGAAGGCCTTTTCCTGCAGCACGCGCAGCACCTTGGCTTGCGTGTCCTGCGGCATGTCGCCGATCTCGTCCAGGAAGATGGTGCCCTCGTCCGCGGCCTCGAACTTGCCGATGCGCCGCGCGTCCGCGCCGGTGAACGCGCCCTTCTCGTGGCCGAAGAGCTCGCTCTCGACCAACTCCTTGCTGATCGCGGCGCAGTTGACCGCCACGAAGGGCCGGGTGCGGCGTGAGCTCCGCTGGTGCAGGGCCTGCGCGACGCCCTCCTTGCCGGTGCCGCTCTCGCCGCGGATCAGCACGGACAGGTCGGTCTCGGCCACCTTCTGGATCGTCTCGAAGACCTGCTTCATGGCGGGGCCCGAGCCGATCAGGTTCTCGAAGCCGAAGTCGCGCTCAACGCGCTCGAGCAGCATGCGGTTCTCGCGTTGCAGCCGCGTCCGCTCCAGCGCGCGCTTCACCACGACGCGCAGCTCCTCGTTGTCGAAGGGCTTGGGGACGTAGTCCTCCGCTCCGAGCTTCATCGCCTCGACGGCGATCTTCTCGGTGCCGTGCGCGGTGATCATCACGACCGCGGCCTCGGGCCGGTGCTCCTTCGAGAAGCGCAGCACGTCCATTCCGCTCGGCCCCTGTCCCAGCGCCAGGTCCGTCAGCACCAGGTCGAGTGGCGTCTCGCGGATCTTGCGGATGGCGGCCTCACCGTTGTCGGCAAGCTCCACCTCGTAGCCTTCGCGGCGCAGCAGCCCGCGAATCGCCAACTGGATGGCGCGCTCGTCCTCTGCAACCAGGATCCTCGGGTTCATCGGTCTCCTCCGCCGTTCTGGGTCTTGGGGAAGGACAGCAGGAACTCGGTGCCCTTTTCGGGGCTCGAGGTCAGCTCGATGGCGCCCCCGTGCGCCTCGACGAGCTTGCGCGTGATGGCCAGGCCGAGGCCGGTGCCCTCCGCGCGCGACGTGTAGAAGGGAGTGAAGATCTTGTCCTGGCGCTCGGGATCGATGCCGGGGCCGTTGTCCCGCACGCTGGCCCAGACCTCGGTGCCGGCCAGGTTCTCGCCCACGCCCAGGTCGATGCGCGGCCGCGAGATGCCCGCCTCGGTGAGCGCGTCGAGCGCGTTGCCGATCAGGTTGATGAACACGCGCCGCAGCTTGTCGGGATCACCTTCGAGCTCGCCGGGCGCGTCGACCTTGCTGTCGACCTCGACGCCGGCCTTCTGCACGCGGTCGCGCAGCGTCTCGAGCGCGCCCGCGACCACCTCTTCGAGCCGCGTGGTCTTGATCTCCACGTCCTCTTCGCGCGCGTAGCGCAGCAGGTGCGAGATCGACCGCTCGACGCGGTCGAGTTCCTCGAGCGCGACCGCGGCGTACTCGACGTTCTCGTTCGAGCCGGGATCCTCGCCCATCTGCTGGACCAGGCTCTTCGCGGCGGTGATCGGGTTGCGGATCTCGTGGGCGATCGACGCGGAGAGCTGCTCGAGCGACCGGGTCTTGTCGCCCGACGCCTCGCGGCGCTGGCGCGTGACGGTGCGCCGGACCTCGCGCTGGACCTCGCTCTGGATCCACTTGCGGCGAAGCTCCGGGGCCACGATGGCCTGGAAGAAGTGCATCGACAGGCCGATGCCCCAGGACAGGCCGACGATGGCGGGCACGAATACGCCGCGCGTCACCACCAGCAGGAACGCCAGCGTGAACGCGTAGCAGACGAAGTGGCGGACGAAGGAGAGCTTGCGGTCGGCGCGCCGGCGGGCCTCCTGGTAGGCCTGCTCTTCGGGCGTCACCTCGCGGCGCACGCGCTCGCGTCGCCGGCGGCGCGGACGATGTCGCGCCGGCCGGGTCGAGAATCGAGGGCGCTCCTCCCAGTCCGACATCTGCTCTCCCAGGCTGACCGCAACCGACCCCCGCTCGGCCTGCCACTGCGACATTGTAGACTTCCTCACGGTCCGGCTCTTGAGCAAAAGGCGTGCCGCCCGGGCCGACAGGCCAAGCCTCCGATTTTCAAGGCGTTTCGGGCGGTGCGTCGTGCAGGCGCCGCGCTTCAGCTGCAGCTCGCGGACTGCACCCGACGACCTCGCGCAAGCGTCTGCGCGGCGCGCGGCCACGGCACCGCGCTTGCTAAGGGACGGGGCATGATGGCCTCCGAACCCGGGAGCGGCGAAGACCGCGAAGGCACCGAGGGGAACGCACACGTGGACCAGGTCGCGAGCGCCGAGGAGTGGCTCGAGGAGCGCATTCCCGTCGAGCCCGGCGGCACGCTCTACGTCGACCTCGACCGGGGTTCCGTCGAGGTCCGCTCCCACGACCGCGACGAGGTCTGGATCGAGGCCAACGCGCGCGGCTGGTCGTCGGGCCTGGTGCTGTTCACGGTCGAGCGATCGGCGAACGACGTGCAGCTCGACGGGAGCATCGACCACTGGATGCCGTCGCTGCTGGGTCGGCCGCGCATCGAGGTCCGCTGCACGGTCCCGCGCGAGTTCGCGGTCGAGGTCGAGACCGGCGGCGGGCGCATCGAGATCGAGCGGGTGAGCGGCCGCGTCTTCGCGACCACGCGCGGCAGCCGCATCGGCCTGCGGGAAATCGGCGGACCCGCGCTGCTGCGGACCAGCGGCGGCTCCATCCGCGTGCAAGGCCTGGGCGGCGACCTTCGCGCCAAGACGTCCGGGGGACGAATCTCGATCGAGCACGTCGAAGGCGACGTCGAGGCGCGCACGAGCGGAGGCTCGATCGACGTCGAAGACGTCCGCGGACAGATCGACGCCACGACCAGCGGCGGCTCCATCCGCGCCCGGTTCGTCGCCGAACCGTGGGGCCGGCTCGAGACCTCGGGCGGATCGATCAAGGTCCAGTGCGACACCCGGCGCGGCTTCGAGGTCGACGCTCGCAGCAGCGGCGGGAGCGTCAAGCTGGAGCCGAAGCTCGATCCGGGCGGGCGCTCCGGCCGGAACGAGGTGCGTGGGACGGTGAACGGTGGCGGCCCCCCGCTCGTGATGCGCACGTCCGGTGGCTCCATCAAGCTCGGGCACCGCTAGCCCGAGGGCTGCTCTTAGGCCAGGACGGTCCAGCCTTCGGCGATCAGGTCGCGCCGCGTCGCCTTGGCCGGCGTGGGATCGCGGAGCGAGAAGCGCGCGCGCGCGTTCAGCGTGTCGAGCAGTCTTCGCGCGACGCGGATCGCCTGCTCGCGGGTGTCGATCAGCGGGCTCTGCAGCGTGACGACGCTACGGCGTCCCTCGAGGCCGCGCTCGACCTTGAGCGTCCGCTTGCGGTAGCGGCGCCGCTCGGGATCGAAGTCGAAGTCGACCCGCACCTCGGTCACCAGCGCCCCCTCCCCCGTACGCGCCCAGCGCTCGGTCTCGAGCACGCCGGTGCGCATGCAGACGGGACACTCGAACGGCACACTCGGGCGCATCAGCAGGAATGGCTGCCCGAAGCCCGAGCAGTCCTGCTTCAGGCAGTACCCGGCTCCTCGTCTCGCACGCATTGGATCTTCCCTCCCCAAGTTCACGCGTGCCCGGAGAGTCCAAGTTCCGTGCCGAGCAGCGTTCGAAAACGCGAATCCGCCGCGGCCTCGGGGAGTCCGAACCGACCGCTGCACGTCCACTGCGGCATCCGGCACGCGCGCTTCGGGCGCAGGATGGAAGCAGAAGGGGCTTCGCATCGGCGAAGTGCAACCTCTGTTACCCTCGCCGCTCGCGCGCGCGGAGGGCGTCATGAGCGGACCGACGAACGAAGAGCTCGAGATCTACCGCAAGGACCTGCGTGCCTGGCTGGATACGAGCATCCCCGACTGGTGGCGCGAGGAGGTCGCGGTCACCGGCTTCGAGGCCGAGGACCGCTTCGACGAGCTCCGCGTGTGGCACCGCCAGCTCTTCGAGGCCGGCTACATGGGCGTGACCTGGCCGAAGGAGTACGGCGGACAGGGGCTCACGGTGCAGCACGAGATCGTGCGCTCCGAAGAGCTGCAGCGGGCGGGCGCCCCGCCGACCGTGAACCTGCTCGGCATCACGCTCTGCGCTCCGGCCCTGCTCGGATTCGGCAGCGAGGAGCAGAAGCAGCGCTACCTGCGCAGGATGCTCTCGGGCGAGGAGGTCTGGTGCCAGGGCTACTCGGAGCCCGGCTCCGGCTCGGACCTGGCGGGACTCCAGACCCGCGCCGTCACCGACGGCGACGACTACGTCGTCAACGGCCAGAAGATCTGGACGTCGAACGGACAGCAGGCGGACTGGATGTTCTGCCTGGTGCGCACCGACCCCGACGCCAAGAAGCACCACGGCATCGGCTTCCTGCTGATGGAGATGGGGAGCCCGGGCATCGAGGTCGCGGCGCTCCATCAGATGACCGGCGGCACGGACTTCTGCCAGGTCTTCTTCAGCGACGTTCGCGTTCCCCGCTCGAACCTCGTGGGCGAGCCGACACAGGGCTGGCAGATCGCGAACCACGTCCTCATGCACGAGCGCGGGGCCGACGTCGGCTGCCTGCGCTACCAGGGCTTTCTCGACGCGATCGCCGAGCAGGCGCAGCGGCCGCGGCCCGGAGGCACCCGGCTGGCCGACGACCCCGTATTCCGCCAGCGCTGGTCGCAGCTCCGCATCGAGTTCGAGGTCTTGCGGCAGAACACCTTGAAGGCCCTCGAGCTCCAGAAGTCGGGCGGCACCCCCGGACCCGAGTCGAGCCTGTTCAAGCTGCAGGCTTCGGAGTTCGAGCAGCGCCTCACGCGCTTCGCGACCGAGATACAGGGCCCCTACGGGCAGCTCTGGCAGGACAGCGAGCGCGTCACCGACCGGGGTATCTGGCAGTTCCGCGAGATGTGGGCGCGCGCGTACTCGATCTACGCCGGCACGAGCGAGATCCAGCGCAACATCATCTCGGAGCGGGTGCTCGGACTGCCGCGCGCCTGACCGTCATCGCGTCGCCAGTGGCGGGGCGGGCCGCGGCGGGGCGGGTCAGTTGAAGACGACGATCGCCTCGCCCGGCGTCGTCTTCTTGCCGTCCTCGTCCTCGGTCCAGATGGAGACCTCGGCCAGCTTCTCGCCGCTCTCTTCCCACTTGCGCGAGACACTGCCCTTGCAGGTGACCTTCTTGTCCGGGAAGTCCATGCCGCGGTACTGACAAGAGAGCTTCTTCACCCGGCCGTTGTGATCGAGCCAGTTCGACACCAGCTCGCCGAGCGCGGCGTACTTGAAGCGGCCGTGCACGATGATCGATCCGAGCTGCTTCGACTGCGGGAACTGGAAGTCGTGGTGCAGCGGGTTGAAGTCCCCCGAGCCGGCCGCGTACTTGACCAACTGCGTCACGCCCGGCTGCTTCTCCAGGACCGGAAGCTCCGACCCTTCTTCGATGCCGTCCCAGGTTGCGCCCATTTTCCCGTCCTCGGTAGAAGATCTCAGTAGAAGATGGCCTGGCTGCGCTGGATCGCGGCAACCTTGCCCGTCTGCTGGTTCGTGTATGTCGCCTGACTCGTCGTGATCAGCATCTTGCCGAGCGACCGGCTCTCGCGGACCTGCAGGTCGACGATCTTGCTCGTGGAAACGAGCGTGTCGCCCGCGCAGATCTGCTCGAGGTACTCGGTCTCGGTGCCGCCGTCGAGCAGTCCCTTGAGCCCGTGCTGCAGGCTCGGTCCGCCCTGTGCGGGGCCGCTGAACGTGTCGCTGGACTGCCCGGGAATGAAGACGGGCGTACCCAGGTAGGTCGGGGGCGCGGGCAGGCTCCGGTAGCCGGCCTTCTGTGCCGCCTCGACGTCGAAGTAGACGGGGTCGGTGTAGCCCACCCCGCGCGCGAAGGCGCGGACGCTCGTCGTCGTCACCTCGTAGACCCAGGGCGGTGACTCGACGCCGATCGCCTCGCGCATCTCGTCGGTGATCTCGAACTGCTCGGCCATCGCGCGTCCTCCCGGTGCGCCCCCTACGGGGCCGCGGGGCGAGTCTACCGGAGCCGCGGAGCCCCGGGAAAGACCCCCTTGGCCCCGGGGGCCCGTCAGGAGGCGGGCGGGGCGGAGCCGACTGTCGGGAAGGTCTCGTTCTCGTGGATGATCAGGCCCGGACCCGGGTTCGTCCCGACGGTGTGCAACGTCATGCGCGCGCGGTGGAAGCTCAATGACATGGCATCGGGCCCGATCAGCTTCGCGAAGGAGCGGCAGCGAACGCCCTTGACGTTGCGTGGAGCCGTGAACGTGTACCGCAGCCGCATCGTTCTTCCCCGGCCGACGTTCTTGTGGAAGGCCTGGCGATCGCGCGGGAGCGTGCGCACGTAGTGACCGAACTCGACCTCGTGACCCTCGCCGCCGTTGACCTCGAACTCGATCTCGACCTCGATCCACTGCCCCTTCTTCATGTCGATGTATTGGCCGCCGTGGATCAGGGAGTCGTGCGGGCGCAGCACGTCGAAGTCCGGCGTCGTCACCAGGTCGAAGACCTGGGGCCGCACGCCGCCGCCGTGCACGGCGACGCTGCGGTGCGCGATGTCGCGGATCAGGTCGCCCTCTTCCTGTTTCCAGCGCAACTCCTTGCGCTTCGTGGAGAAGAGCCGGCCCTGGTCGAGTTCGTAGCGGCGGCAGCCGATCATGCTGTCCGGACAGAAGATCATCGAGCCGTCGGGCGTGAGCGCGCCGACGATGTCGAGATTCGTGTTTCCGAAGAACAGCCAGCGGCCGCGGTCGTAGTGGCGGAAGACGCTTCGTCCGAAGAAGTGGGCGCCCCGGTCGGCGATCCCCAGGTAGTCGAGAATCGAGATCGGCAGGTCCGCGAGTCCGAAGGGCTCCATGGTCGAGTGCCCTTCCGTCTGACCCGGGAGCAGCGCGACGAGCATTCCCCAGTTCTGCGTCAACGCGGCGGTGGTCTTGTCGCGCCGGGCCGCGACGCCGCGCGACTCGTCCGAAGTGATGAGCACCAGGGTGTCATCGAGCACGCCGCGCTCCTCGAGCCCGCGGATGAAGGCGTCGAGCGCCTGGTCTGCGTACGAGATGGCGCGCGAGAAGCGGATCGGCTTGTGGGGCTCGAAGTCGTGCGGAACGATCGTGGGGTGGTGCGTCCCCACGGTGAGCATGGTCAGGAACCAGGGTGAGTCGCCCTTGCGCAGCTCGTCGATCATGCCGAGGCCCTGCTCGAAGTACGCGCGGTCGTCGATGCCCCACACGCTTCGCACGTACGCGGTCTCGAACCAGTCGTGGCCGTGGACCTCGTCGAAGCCCGCCTTCGGCATGAACTGGTCCTTGAGCATGAACGCGAGCGGCGCGGCCTGCAGATAGACGGTCCGGTAGCCTTCGCCACGCAGCACGTGCGGAAGGCAGACGCGCTGACCCGAGTCGATGTACGCGGTCATCTTGGGCATTCCGCTCAACAGGTTCGGGAGCTCACCGCAGAGTCCCGCGTAGAGGCCCCGGTTCGTCCGACGCTGGTGCACGATGAAGGTGTCGTAGCGCAGCGCGTGCTTCGCCGTCTCGTTGAGCCGTGGCAGGTGCGGACCCACGAAGGTGTCGTGGGCGCGGACACTGGCCGGCAGGAAGCCGCCGGACATGCCCTCGACGAAGACCAGCAATACGTTGCGCCTGGACCCCTGGCCACTCGCGAGCGAGACGATCGGCTCGCCGTCCAAGTCGGACAGCAACTCGGGGAGGCGCAGCGTCATCGCCGTCGAAGCCGAGACGTCCAGCTCGGGGTACCGCATGCTGGCGACCAGGCGCGACGCGTTGGCCTGCAGGAAGTTCGCGTAGCGCCAGCCGATCTGGATCGTGCCGCTGAGCCAGACGCCGTGGAGCACGAAGAGCAGCACCGACGCGCCGGCTAGCCCCGCAGCGGCCACGAGTCCGCCACCGCTGCGGCGGTTCGGTCCGCTGCCGATCCAGCCGAGCGTCGCACCGCCGAGCATGACGGCCGCGAGCAGTCCGGGGCTCGACACCCAGAGCGCGGATCCGCGCAGGAAGGTCTGGTCTCCCAGGAACCGCAGGTCCGCGGCCGAAGCCAACGCGTCGAGCGCGAGCGCGTTCTCGTAGTTCGCGTAGTGGAGCAGCGCCCAGGCCGCGAGCGCGGCTGCGGTCAGGAGTCTGGAGACGCGCGCGAACAGGATCAGCAGTGCGGCGAACGCCACGCCGACCGCGAGGTCCGAGATCAGGCCGCCGGCGTCTCCGGGCCCGGGCCGGCCGAGCTTGGCGGCGATCACCGCGCCGCGCAGGCAGAGTGGCACGAGGCAGGCGGCCGCGACCAGCAAGGCCCCGCCGACCACCCGCATGCGAGCTTCGCGGTCCACGGATCGCGCTAGTCGTCGATGTCGACTTCGAGGTCGCGGCCGAGCGGATCGTCGGCCGGGTCGGGCGCGGGCGCATTCGGGTCGGCGGGGTCGGCGGCGGCCGCACCGGGCCGCGGCGACATGCGCGTGAGCCGCACGCGCACGTCGGCGGGCGTGAGGAAGGGCGGCGGGTCTTCAGGAACGTTCCGCTGCATGACGACCAACTCCGGGCGGTAGCCCTGCTTCTTGACGAAGACGGCGTGCTCGACGCCGGTCGACAGAGTCAGCTCCATGGGCGTGGTCCCGACCGGCTCGCCGTCCGCGAAGACCTGGGCTCCCGGCGGCACGGACTCGACGCCGACCCTCTGGTAGGGCGCGCAGGTCGCGCAGCCTCCGGGACCCGCCGCGACGAGCGCCGCGGCGGCCAGGGCGAGGCGGGTGACCCGGATTCCGCGCATGCCTACAAGGTGGGGAAGACGGGGCGGCTTCGCAGCCCCGGCCCAGCCGCCGCCCAACCCCCACCTGGCTCCGGCGGGCGAGCCGCCTCGAGCGGTCAGGGGAAGCGCGCGCCCTGCGTGGCCCCGTGGTCGGTCTCGGCGTCGTAGCGGAGCTCGACCGCGTGGAACCGACCCGTCAGGTCCGAGCGCAGCGCGAGCACCTCGTCCACGAACACTTCGCAGTCCTCGCCCGGCTCCATCTCGGCGAACGCGCGCCGGAAGGCGGCCCCGGCCTCGCGCGCGATGCTCACGTGTCCCTGCTCGTGCGCGGCCAGGTCCGCCACGAACCCGCTCCAACGCTTGACCAGCGCGGCGTCCGCCGATCTCGACGGGCTCCACAGCGGCATGCGTGTGGAGGCCTTGACCTCGGGGCCGCGTAGCTGGAGCTTGCAGGGTCCGGGCTGGCGTACGGTCGAGAAGCTGAACGGAATCGACCACGACGTGTAGGCCGAGTAGCGGTTGCCCTCGTGGTCGGACGGCCCGCCGCGATCCAGGGACGCGCGGATCTCCTGCTCGGTCCCGCCCGTCACCGGGTAGTACTCGAGGTCCGAGTCCAGGATGCGGACGGGAGCCGCGCCCGGCACCGCGATCAGCGCGAGCGCGGCCACGCACGCGAAGAGCCCCGCGCGACGGAGTCGCCCGGGGCGCCACGCAGAGCGCAGGAACCGGGAAGGCGCGAGCCGAAGCCCGGCTCCGGCCTCGCGCCTTCCGCCCATGTTCCGCTAGCGCTCCTGCTTCCAGTACACCAGCTCGACCGGCGACTCGTCCTCGTTCGGACCCTCGAGGGACGGGACCGATCCGCCGGACGTCGACACGAAAATGGTCGCGCCGTTCTCGCCGACCGAGATGGCCGGGCTCGACGGGATGCCGCCGCCCAGCGACAGGCTCCGGTCGGACGCCTCGGGCGAGTCGTCGGAGCCGAAGAAGCCGGCCCCCGTCGCCAGGTCGAAGATGTACACGAAGGACGAGCCACCCGCGTTGCAGGGATCGCCCGTGTCCTCGACTGCGTACGTAGTCGTGATCAGGAAGCCCTGGAACGTGATGTGGTCGGTCACGAACTTCTCGCCGTCCCGGGCCGAGATGAAGAAGCCCAGGTCCGTCGGGTCGGTGTCGATGCCGGTCGCCGTCACGTCCGTGACGTCCGCGATCGTGTACGGGGTCGTGGGGATCGAGCCGGGGCCGGTCGGGTTCGGGTCCTGGATCACGACGAAGCGGTTGTTCTCATCCACTCCCGCCACGCCCGGATACGGCAGGTTCGTCCGCTCGCCCGAGCCGAACGAGAGGGTCAGCTCTCCGTCGATCATCGTCGCGCTCGGCGGGAAGAAGACGGAACGCCAGTGGTTCGCCCCCGCGCCCAGATCCTGACCGTCGTCCTGGAAGAACGGCCCGACCGGCCAGCTGTCGATCAGCGAGTCGGCATCGGCGCTGTCGGTGCCCACCGTGGAGAGGTCCCACTTCCACATCCAGCCGCCCAAGTCGCCCACGTAGACGACGTCGGCGAAGCCGTCGAAGTCGAGGTCCAGCACGGCGGGCGTACTCGCGACGGCGTCGGTCAGCCCGGACGCGACCGCGTCGGCCCTGTCGTAGGTGAACTTCGACACGACCGACCCGTCCTCAAGGTTGATGATGTAGATGCCTCGCCCCTCGTTCGTCCAGCCGACGCTGTTCGGATCGCCGATGTAGCTGAGCAGGTTCGGGTCGCCGGTCCGGTTGTAGCCCGCGCCGATGATCCCGACCCACTGCTCCTTGCAGTCGCCGTCACCGTCGTCCGCACCACAGTGGTCGCCGCTGCCGACGCCGCCCTCGACCTTGACGCGCGTGATGATCATCTGCGACCAGGACTCGCCGAACGGCTCGTTCGGGTCGTCGAGCTCCCAGAGGAGCTTCGGGTAGGGACCGTGCGTTCCGGCGACCGCCGAGGGATCGGTCACGTCGAGCGCCAGGTAGCCGCTTCCGCCCTTGCGGTAGCCGGTCACGGAGACGGTCGTCCACTCGTCGCCTTCCTTCGTCGTGTCGCCGGGCGCGCTCGGCAACCAGGCATCCGCCGCCGACGTGGTCCCGTCCACGAAGTAGTACTTGCGCGGCAGGTTCCGCGGGATGTACTTGAGCGTCGGCAGGAGCTGGCCGGGAATCCAGGCGAAGTCCTCGTTGCCCGTGCCCATCTCGTAGTAGCCGTCTTCGCCCTCGGGCGTGATCGGGTTGTCGCCGGTCTGGTAGCTGCCCGCCTCGATGCCGTGCAGCATGCCGTCGTTGGCGCCGATCAGCAGACGCCGGTCGCGCCGACCGTGCATCGCGAGGAACGTCCCCGCCGTCTCGGGCGGGCCGAACCCGTCCTCGGCGGCCAGCGCGATCGGCGGCGGGCCGATCAGTACGGCGTTGGCGTGGAAGATGTCGCCGAGGATCTTGTCGCGGGGCTCGTTGAAGACGGTGTCCTCGTCCTTGTCGAAGGCGTCCGTCCCGGTCAGGTAGTCGACCATCGCGTCCGCCAGGTCTTCGTGAGTGGCGAAGGGCGAACCCTCGATGTACT
>JAFDDB010000115.1 GCA_019311115.1 Deltaproteobacteria bacterium | reverse complement strand
CCGCGCTGCGGCGCCGAACCGCGCGTGCGACGTCGCGCGCGAGCGCTCGCGTGTCCAGCCCTGCGGCGTCGGCGTACGCCCGCAACAGGCGCACGCGGTCGGTCAGGGTCACACCCGTCGGCGGGTCGAGAAGCTGCGCCACGTTCTTGACGCGGCGGCGGTAGCCGGGCTCCCGCCCGACGCGCGCGCCGTCGAGGTCGAGCAGGTAGAAGATCCAGCCGTCACCCCCGTCCTCGGACGCGGCCGTGAGGACGTTCTTGGCCGAGCAGTCGTCGTGGTCGATGTCGAGCGAGTGGACGCGAGCGAGCCACTCCCCGACTGCTCGCACGAGGCCGCGCTTGATCTCGAGCCGGTCCTGACGCAGGCCGCTCGCGTGCAGGTCGAGCAGGCGCCGGTCGAGCGGCACCGCCCCGGCGATGAAGCGCGTCACCAGCCAGGTCTCGCCCTCGAACTCGAAGAGCGCCACCGGTACCGCGGTGTCCACACCGAGTGCGAGTACGCGCTCGGCCGCGAGCCAGGCCCGGAGACCCGGAGACGGGCGCAGGACGGCCTTGAGCCGGTCGCGCCAGCCGCGCAGACGGTACTGCTTGACGCACAGGTCGCCGCCGTCCGCGCGCACGCGGGTCACCGCGGTGCCGTGGCGGTCCTTGAGGACGCCGTCGCCGGACTCGAGCGCGCGCCGGTGCGACTCGACGATGCGCGTCAGCGACGCGTCGGCGGCGACGCGCTCGCACGTCGAGCGCAGCAGCCGGAGCCTGCCCGACCGGGCGCTCGTCCCGCCCTGGCGCAGGTCCGACACCTAGCCCCGATACGCCCGTCGGCCGGATCTGAGCGTGAGAATCAGAGCGTCCTCCAGGGAGGGGCGGCGCAGGCTTGCGGCACGGCCCACGGGCGCGCCGTGGAACTTCGTTAGGATACGGACGCGTTTTTCGGCACGCAACTTCGTCGAGGAGCAGAGCGAGTGTGGGAAGCGGTGGGGTCGTGGCGCGTCGCGTTCGCGGCGGGGGCGCCGCGTGACGAGATCTCGCGACTGCTGGAGTCGCTCGGCCGCGGTGACCTGCCTGCGTCGGCCACCGAGATCAAGTCGGGCCGACTGCGGCAGGTCCTGCGCGTGCCTGTCGACTCCGGCGCGGTCTTCGTCAAGCGCTACCCCGGGGCCGGCGTTCTCGACCGCTTCGTACCCTGGCCTCGCCGGTCGCGCGCGTACCAGGAGCACGTCAACCTGGAGCGCGTACGCGCGCTCGGATTGCGCGCCGCCGAACCGGTCTGTACCGCGGAGAAGCGGCGCGGTCCCTGGCTCGACGAATCGCTACTCGTCACGCGCGACGTCGCCGCCCTTGCGACGTTGGGAACCACGCTCCACGACGCAGGATCCGAGACACGAGACGCCCTGCTCTCGGACCTCGGACGGGTGGCGCGCCGCCTGCACGATGCCGGGCTGTGGCACCGCGACATGCACCGCGGGAACTTCCTGGTGAGCGGCACCGGCGCCGAGGCCTGCTCGACAATGATCGACCTGCAGAAGCTCCGCGCACTCCGCGTTTCGCTGCCGTCCACGCTGCGCGTGCTCGACCTGGCCATGGCCTCGGGAACCGACTCCGTGCAGGCGGCCACGCTGATGGCGGGTTACGGCGACGATCGCCTCGCGGACCGGGTACTGCGCGCCTCGCGCCAGCGAAGGCGCCGCCGGCTGCGCAGCCGGGGCCGCCGCTGCGTCGTGCCCTCGACGGGCTTCCGCATCGAGGACTCTGGCGCGTTGCGTGTCTACCGGCGTGCCGACATCGAGATGGCGGCCGTGCTCGAAGCCCTCGAGAACGGCCGCGCGTCGGGACGGGTCGACGGCGTGCGCGGCGGACCGCTTGCGGGTCCGGTGGTCGACACGCACGCACGCGGACACGGCGCGAGCGAAGCGGGCGCACCCGCCGAGGGACCGGTCGCGGTGACCGAACTCGCCGGGTCGAGGTGTCCCTGGCCGGCGCGCTCCGCCGGCATGCGGGCATGGCGCGGTGCGCACGCGGCGCTGCTGCGTGGCTTCGACACGCCCGCGCCCCTGTCACTCGTCGAGGAGCGGCACCTCGGGTGGACGCGGAGGAGCTGGCTGCTGACGCGGTGGGAGCCGACCGAGCCCATGCTGCAGCCCGGCGAGGCGGAGAGCGCCCGAGAATCCGCGCGAGACGCCGCGCGCACGCTCGCGCGGCTTCATGCGTCGGGCCTCCACTACCGCGACCTCGACCCCGATCAGCTTCGCGTGCGGCCGGAAACCGGCGGCCGGGTCGTGCTGACGGGACTCGAGCGGCTCCGCGTCGGGACCCGCGTGCGCGCGGACTCCCGGGTGTCCGACCTTGCCAACCTGGCTCATGGCGTGGAACGCGGAGCCTCCGGAGTTCCGCGGGCGGAGCTGGCGCGGCGGCTCGCCCCCTACCGCGACGGCGGCGAAGCGGCCGACGCCGCCTGGCGAATCGTGTTCGCCGGCGTCGAGCCCGAGTAGCCCCGGGCCGGGAGAAATCCGGCTCAGGCCTGTTCGTCCCGCGGGACCGCGGCCGGGGTGAGTACCTCGAAGTAGAGCGATTCGTAGGCCTCGACCATCTGCTCGGCGAGGAAGCCCTCCGCGACTCGCCCGGGCCCCGCGTCGCCCAGCGACTCGCGCAGCGCGGGATCCTCGATCACACGTGCGAGCGCGCGCGCCAGCGCGTCCGGATCCTCGGGCGAGACGAGCAGGCCCGTACGCCCTTCCACGACGGCATGCGCGAGTCCGCCCACGGCGCTCGCCACGACG
This sequence comes from Deltaproteobacteria bacterium, assembly GCA_019311115.1. GTDB lineage: Bacteria > Myxococcota_A > UBA9160 > SZUA-336 > SZUA-336 > JAFDDB01. Next base: position 8,765 of record JAFDDB010000115.1, on the reverse strand, counting down.
GGCCGCGCCGCCGCCATGGCTTCGAGCGCCACGACTCCGAGGCCCTCGCTTCGCGAGGGCACCACGAACACGTCACAGCCGGCCAGCAGGTCTGCGGCGTCGGAGCGCATGCCCAGGAACTGCACCTGCGCGTCGACTCCCGTCTCGCGCGCCAGCGCTTCGAGCGCGCCGCGCTCCGGTCCGTCGCCGGCGATCCAGAGCCGCGGCTTCGCGGACATGCCACCCAGCGCGCGGAGCAGGACGTCGATTCCCTTGCGCTTGTGGAGCCTCGCCAGGCAGAGCAGCACCACGGCGTCGGGGTCTGCGCCCAGCGCCTTGCGCGTGGCCTCCCGCCCGGCGGCGGGCTCGAGCGCGCCAAGGTCCACGGAACTGCGGATCGTGCGCACGAGCGACGCGGGGACACCGCCCGCCTCGAGTCGCGACGCGACGGCCGGCGAGATCGCCACGGCGCGCTCGACCAGCCAGCCGTAGATGAGGCGCGTGCGCCAGCCCCGCTTGACCCGCCGATCCATGCGGCGCGTGGTGATCGCCGGCAGCCCGGCCCAGCGCGCCGCGAGCCCGCCGAGCCAGGTGGCGCGCCCCGTGTGCAGGTGCAGCAGGTCGGCGCGCAGCGTGTCGAGCGCCCGCCGCAAGCGCAGCACGGCCAGTCCGTCGGTGTAGTTCCGCATCGGCAGGGCGAGCGTCTCGATGCCACGCTCGCGCGCCTCGGACTCGCAGCGGCTGCCCGGCGGACAGATCAGGACGTTGTGGTGACCGCGCGCGCGCAGACCCTCCATCAGCAGGAAGACCTGCACCTCGCCGCCCGAGAAGCCGCGCTCGCTGTCGACGTGGACGATGCGAAGGGGATCGGGCATGCGAGACGGGTAGCGCTCGCCGGAGCCCGCCGCACGCGAGCGTGCGCAACTCGAGAAGGCCCGGCCTCGCTACTCCTGCCGCCGACGATCCGGTAGCTTCCCCGCCGTGTCGGAACCCGGCGAAGCGCCCGGCCCGGTTGCCGCGGAACGCCAGCCGGCGCCGGCGTCGAAGCACCCCGTCTTGCAGGACTCTCGCGTGCTCGCTTGGCTGGAGCGGCGCGTGCGCCGGACCTTCTCGCTGAATCGCGACGTGGCCGTGTCTCTGTCGTTCCCGCTGACGGGTGCGCGAACGCCCGTTGCCATCGCGCGCTGGGGCGAAGCAAGCTCCGCCGTCGTCAAGCTCTTCGACGAGATCACGCGCTTCGTGAGCTGCACGTTCCATCTGCGCTACCTGCAGTCCCGCGGGCTGCCCGTACCCGGCCTGCTGTCCTGGTCGGTCGCGAGCCGCGGGTCGGTACCTCGCCGCTACCTCTCCATCGAGGAGTTCGTTTCGGGGCGCACGCTCGACGAACTGGCGCCGGAGGAACGTGCAGGGGGACGCCACGCCATCGCCCGCTCGCTCGCGGCTCTTCACGGCTGCCGGCGCCGGAGTTGGGGGCGGGTCGGCGCTCCGCGCACCGGAAGCTACGCGCGCACGTACGCAGGGCTCGCCCTGGACCGTCTCGGGCGGCTCGAGCGCGACGGCCCCGTCGACGCGCTGGGGCGACTCGCGGTCGAGCTACGCGGGGCGGCACGCCAGATCCCACGTCCGGGCTCCTACGCAATGATCCACGGCCACGTCAATCCGGGGAACTTCCTGATCGACGGGGCGAACGCGTCGCTCATCGACGTGGGTAGCGCCCACTACGGCGACGCGGCGAGGGACCTGGTCCGCGCCCTCCACCGGCTGTGCCCGGGACGAGAGGAGGCGCGCAAGTTCATGTCCGACTACTTCGCGGTGGCCGGCGAGCAGGCGCGCGAGGAGTTCACCCGCGCCGAGCCGCTCTACGCCTGCGACTACGTGCTGCGCGGTACGCGAGGTCTCGCAGACGCCTGGTGGCGCGAGGGCACGCACAGTGCCGCCGAGATCCACGAGGGCATCGCCGCCCGCGTCGACCAGTGCTTCGAGATGCTCCGCCCGGGCGGAACCCGCTTCGTCGACCTGTGGCCCGAGGCGCGCCTCGAGCAGCTGCTCACAGATCGCGAGCGAGGCGCGCACCGCTGAACTGCCAGCGAGCGTCCGGGTAGAAGAAGTTCCGGTAGCTCGGGCGGATGTGCGACTCGGGCGTGGCGCAGGATCCCCCGCGGAGCACGACCTGGTTCGCCATGAACTTGCCGTTGTACTCGCCCACCGCGCCTCGCGGCGCGCGGTAGCCCGGGTAGGGCACGTAGGGGCTCTGCGTCCACTCCCACACGTCGCCCAGGAAGCTCGCGCCACGCGACGGGGCCGGCTGCAGGCGTCCGCTCTCTGCGAAGCTGCCGCGCGCCTCGGCGTGCGCCACCGCGGCGACCTCCCACTCGGCCTCGGTCGGCAGACGCTCGCCCGACCAGCGCGCGTAGGCGTCCATCTCGTAGTAGCTCACGTGGCAGACGGGCTCGGCGAGACGCAGCTCGCGTACGCCCAGGAGCGTGAAGTCGAGCCAGGCGCCGTCGCGCTGCTCCCAGTAGACCGGCCGCTCCCAGCCCTCGCGCTCGACGGTGGACCAGCCGTCCGAGAGCCAGAGCTCGGGGCGCCGGTAGCCGTCGTCGGCGATGAACTCGAGGAACTCGCCGTTGGTCACCGGGCGCGAGGCGATCTCGAACTCGCCCAGGTAGCAGCGGTGGCGCGGGCCCTCGTTGTCGAACGAGAACCCGCCGGGCTCGTGGCCGACCTGTCGGACGCCCTCTTCGAAGCGGAGCCAGTCGACCGGGCGCGCGGGCTCGCCCACGTCGTCTTCTTCGCCGACATCACTCTCCTCGCGAAAGACAGGGCGCAGCGGATTGTACGAGAACAGGTGCTTGATGTCGGTGAGCAGCAACTCCTGGTGCTGCTGCTCGTGGTTCAGGCCCAGCTCGACGAGTTCGGCGACCCGGGCGTCGACTGGCACGCGCTCCAGCAGCGCCCCGATGCCTTCGTCGATGCGGGCGCGGTAGTCGAGCACTCGCGACCAGCCCGGACGCGTCAGCAGGCCACGCTCCGGCCGAGGGTGTTGACGGCCGACGCTCTGGTAGTAGGAGTTGAAGAGCACGCGGAAGCTCGGGTCGAAGGCCTCGTACCCCGGCACGTGCGGCGCCAGCACCAACGTCTCGAAGAACCACGTCGTGTGCGCCAGGTGCCACTTGGCCGGGCTGGCCTCGGTCATCGACTGGACCTGCGCGTCCTCGGGCGAGAGCGTCGCGCAGAGCGCCAGCGTCGCCCCGCGCACTTCGCGGTAGCGCTTCGCCAGGTCGGCGACGTTCCCGGGCTCGCTCGACAGCGATGCTCGCACGGCCGCAGACCCTATGCTCCCGGCGCTCCGGATTCAAGGGACCCGCCGGGTCCGCTGACGGGCTTCTCGAACAGCGACACGCTGGCGCCGTGCTCCCGGGCCTGGCCGCGCGGCGCGTAGCCGGCGTCCTCGTAGTAGGCGCGGAGACGCGCGTTTCCGGACCAGCAGTCGAGGCGAACCCACCGGCGCCCGCGCTGCCGCGTCTCTTCCTCACAGTGGCGCAGCAACCGCGCGCCCACGCCGCGCCCGGCCGACGCGCGCGCGACCACGAGCTTGTACACGTAGCCCGCCTCGCCCTCGAACCCGTCCCACACCGGGCCGCGCTCCCAGTCGAGGATCACGCCTCCCGCCAGCTGCGCGCCGGCGCGCGCCAGGCGTACGGCTCCCCGCTCGACGTCACGCGCCAGCCGGGGACGCTGCGCGCGGTGAGAGCCCGGCTCCCACTGGCGGATCTCACGTTCCCAGAGCCACGAGCCCGCCTCCTCGAGCAGATCGACGTACGCGTCGAGGTCTCCGGCCCGAGCCACGCTGATTTCGAGGCCCCACATGGCCGGAGCATACCGCCAGATTCTACGACTCGGGTCGGTCGGCCGCGCGTAGAATGGACGCGTGGCGGACTCCAAGACTCCACGGAACGGACCCTTCGACGGCATCCGCGTCCTCGACCTGACGCAGATCATCGCGGGCCCGTTCGGCTGCATGATGCTCGCGGACCTGGGCGCCGAGGTCATCAAGGTCGAGCCCCCGGGGGGCGAGCCCTGGCGCCAGGTCGCGCCGTTCATGCCCGGCGAGTCGAAGTCCTTCCAGTCGCTGAACCGTGGCAAGCGCTCGCTGGCCATCCGGCTCGACGACCCGCGCGGGCAGGCGATCGTGCACCGGCTGATCCCGACGATCGACGTCGTGGTCACGAACTTCCGCCCCGACGTGCCCGCGCGCCTGCGCGTCGACTACGAGACGCTCTCGGCCATCCGGCCGGACCTGATCTACGTGGACAACACCGCGTTCGGCCGCGAAGGACCTTGGGCCGACCTGCCGGGCTACGACATCGTCGCGCAGGCCGTCACCGGGCTGATGGCGGGCGAAGGAAAGGTCAACGACCGCGGCCACCCGCTGTACATCGTGTCGTCGCCCGTGGCGGACTACTCGACAGGACTCGCCATCGCCTGGGCGGCGTCGGCGGCGCTCTTCCACCGCGAACGCACCGGCGAGGGCCAGCGCGTGGAGAGTTCCCTGCTGGCGACCGCGCTGGCGCTGCAGGGCGGCGTGGTGATGGAGAACCCCAAGGCCGACGACGCGTTCCGCACACCGGCGCGCGAGCGCCGGCGCGCGCTCCAGCAAGAGGGCGCGCCCTACGCGGAGCAGGCCCGGGCCCGCTCCGCACCCGGACGGGGTGGCATGTTCTACCGCGCCTACCGCACCCGGGACGGCGCGATCGCGATCGGCGCACTCTCGCCGCCGCTCCGCGAGAAGGCGCGGCGCGCGCTCGAGAGCGACTTCCTGGGCCAGGAAGATCCCGACTACGACCCGCACGACCCCGAGTTCCTGGCCAAGGCGCGGCGCGCGGCGCGCGAGGTCGAGGAGCGCATGCAGACGCGCACTACGGCGGAGTGGCTGCAGGTGCTGGGGCGCGAGGGCGTACCCGCCGGACCGGTCCAGTTCCCCGAGGAGATGTCCGAGGATCCGCAGGTCCGGGCGAACGGCCTGATGGTCGACCTGGTGCACGACGTCTCGGGTCCGCAGACGACGGTGGGGCCGATCCTCAAGTTCTCGACGGCGGGAGCGCCCGAGCCGCGGAGCTCGCCGCCGCTCGGACGTGACACCGACACGTGTCTGCGCGAGCTCGGCTACCCCGCGGACGAGATCGACGACCTGCGCGCGGCGGGAATCGTCGGCTAGACGCGAAGCCCCTAGCGCGCGAGCTGCGTCCTGGCGTCGAGCGTCGACGCCGCCTCTTCGACCATCCGCTCCATCAGCTCTCCGACCCCGGGCAGGTCCTGGACCATGCCGACGATCTGGCCGGCCACGACGAGACCCTGCTCGACGTCGCCCTGCAGCGCCGCCTTCGGAAAGTGCTGGTAGCCGATGTGTGCCCGCAGCTCCGCGGGGTCGTCCGTGTTCCGCTCGATCTCTTCCATGCGGTTCGAGCAGGCGTTCCTGGCCACGCGCAGCGGCCCGCTCTTGCGGCCGACCATGAGCGTCTCGGTCTCGGCCAGGCGCAGCAGCATCGCCTTGTAATCGTCGTGGATCGGGGACTCTCGCGTCGCGATGAAGCGCGTCCCCATCTGGATTCCGATCGCACCCAGGCAGAGCGCAGCCGCCAGCCCGCGGCCGTCGCCGAAGCCGCCCGCGGCGATGACCGGCAGGCCCGTCGCGTCGACGACCTGCGGCACCAGCACGAGGGTCGAGATCTCGTCGCGGCTCTTGAACGACGCGCCCTCGCTGCCCTCGGCGACGAGGCCGGTACAGCCCGCGCCCTTCGCCTTCATGGCGAGCGCGACGGTGGGCACGACGTGGAAGTTCTGGATGCCAGCCTCCCGGAACATCGGGGCCAGCTTCTTCGGTGAGCCCGCGCTCGTCGTCACGAACGGCACGTTCTCCTCGATCGCGACCCGGGCGTGTCCCTCGGCCGTCGGGAACCCCGCCATGATGCTGACACCGAACGGCTTGCTCGTGAGCTCGCGCGTCTCCTGGATCGCCTTGCGCAGTCCCTCGTGGTCGTAGTTGGCCGTGCCCATGATGCCGAGCCCCCCGGCGTTCGAGACGGCGGACACGAGCGGCGGCGTCGAGATCAAGCCCATCGGCCCGAGGCAGATGGGGTGCTCGATCCCGAGCAGCTCGTTGAGCGGGGTGTGAAGGCGGGTCATGGCGCTCCTCTCTCTCCGGGGGGACCGGACACCTCGATCCGGACGGCGCCATCATACGCGGGGGGGAGACCCGAGTTCAGCAGACCCCCGAAGGAGGCAAATCCATGAGCGTCGCGATCCTCTGTACCGCCCTGTTGGGCCTGCTCGTCTTCGGCCTGGGAATGGCCGTCTCGATCCAACGCGGCCAGACCAACACCCTGTTCGGCGCCAACCCCGACCCCGCCGACCGCATGTACCGGCTGATTCGCGCCCACGGCAACGCCACCGAGTTCGCGCCCATGCTCGCGGTGCTGATCCTGTACCTGGGCGCGCAGGGCGCGGGGACCTGGGTGGTCTGGACGATGGTCATCGTCACGGCCTGCCGCTACCTGCACGTGGCGGGAATGCTGATGGGCCCGTCGCTGGAGCAGGTGCAGCCGCTGCGCTTCGTGGGCGCGCTCGGGACGTACCTGGGAGGGCTCGCGCTCTGCGTGGCGCTATTCATGACTGGCTGAGTCACGGAAGGGGCTCTTGACCCGGGGGCGAAGAAAGATCGAAAATCGATCTTCCCCATGGCCTCGCCCCCCTACGTCGAGCTCGGCGTCCAGAGCGCTTTCAGCTTTCTCGAGGGCAGCTCCGCCCCCGAGGACCTGGTCCGCCGCGCGGCGGAGCTGGGACACGGCACGCTCGCGCTCTGCGACCTGCACGGCGTGTACGGCCAGCCGCGCTTCCACCGGACGGCCCGCGCGGAGGGGCTGCGCGCGCTGGCGGGGGCCCGGGTCGAGCTGCTCGGCACCCCCGCCGAGCGGCCGCGCAAGAGCGACCCGCCGCCTGCGGGCGGACGATTGGCGCTGCTCGTCCGCGACCCGCGCGGCTACCGCAATCTGTGTCGCCTGCTGACGCGCGGACACGCGCCGTACGGAAAGCCACACTGCCGCGTGACCCCGGAGCTGCTGCGCGAGCACGCGGACGGGCTGATCGCGTTCACACGCGAGCCCGCGTTGGCCGCACCACTCGGCGAGATCTTCGGCGCGGACCTGTACGCCGAGATCCGCCGCAACGGCGATCCCGACACCGAGCGCCTGAACCGTCGCCTGCTCGCGACGGGACTGCCTCCACTCGCGACGGGCGGCGTGCGGCACGCGCGGCCAGGCGGCAAGCCGCTGCTCGACGCGCTCACCTGCCTGCGCCACGGCACCACGCTCGACGACGCGGGGCGGCTGCTGCTGCCGAACGCCGAGTGCCACCTGCGCCCGCCCGCAGAGATGGCGCGCCTGTTTCGCGACATGCCCGACGCGCTCTCGAACACGCTCCACATAGCTGCGCGCTGCGAGTTCACGCTCGAGAACCTGGGCTACCGCTTTCCCGAGTTCCCGCTCGGTCCCGGGGAGACGCAGGCCGGCGTGCTGCGCGAGCTTTCACTGCGCGGCGTGCGCCAGCGCTACGAGCGCGTCACGCCCCGGGTGACCCGGCAGCTCGAGCACGAGCTCGGCGTGATCCGCCGGCTCGAGCTCGAGGGCTACTTCCTGATCGTGCAGGACATCGCGCGCGAGTGCCGGGCGCGCGGCATCCTGGCGCAGGGACGCGGCTCGGCGGCCAACAGCCTGGTCTGCTATGCGCTCGGCATCACGGCGATCGATCCCGTCAAGTACGAGCTGCTCTTCGAGCGCTTCCTGTCCGAGGAGCGCGGCGAGTGGCCGGACATCGACATCGACCTGCCGTCGGGAGACCGGCGCGAGGAGATCCTGCAGTACGTATACGAGCGCTATGGCGCGGCCGGAGCCGGCATGACCGCCAACGTCATCAGCTACCGGCCCCGGAGCGCCGTGCGCGAGATGGGCAAGGTGCTGGGCTTCTCGCTCGGCCAGGTCGAGCGGTTCTCGAAGCTGCTCTCGCGCTTCGAGTTCGTCGACTCGCACGACGAGCTGGAGAAGCGCCTGGCCGGATCGGGCCTGCACCCCCGCGCCCCGCGCGTGCGCCACCTGCTCCGGCTGGTGAGCGAGATCCAGCACCTGCCGCGCCACCTGTCGCAGCACTCGGGCGGCATGGTGATCGCTCAGGGGAGGCTCGACGAGGTCGTCCCGCTCGAGCCCGCACGGATGCCAGGGCGCACCGTCATCCAGTGGGACAAGGACGACTGCGCCGACCTCGGCATCATCAAGATCGACCTGCTCGGACTCGGCATGATGGCCGTGCTCGAAGAGGTGATCCCGCTCGTCGCCCGGCACGACCACGCCGACGTGGACCTGGCCCGGATCCCCCCGGACGACCCGGCGACCTACGCCATGCTGCAGCGCGCCGACACCGTGGGCGTGTTCCAGATCGAGAGCCGCGCGCAGATGGCGACCCTGCCGCGCATGAAGCCCGACTGCTTCTACGACCTGGTCGTCGAGGTAGCCATCATCCGGCCGGGACCGATCACCGGCGACATGGTGCAGCCCTACCTGAAGCGCCGCGCCGGACGCGAGCCCGTGACCTACCCGCACCCGGACCTGGAGCCGATCCTACGGCGCACGCTCGGCGTGCCCGTCTTTCAAGAGCAGCTGCTGCGGATCGCCATGGAGATCGCCGGCTTCAGCGGCGGCGAGGCCGAAGAGGTGCGCCGCGCCATGGGCTTCAAG
>JAFDDB010000114.1 GCA_019311115.1 Deltaproteobacteria bacterium | reverse complement strand
GGCCCGTGCGTGCGACTCAGACCGTCGGCCGCGTCGGAGTCAACCTGACACTTGGGGTCGTAGGGTTGTTCGATGTCGCCAGCCGGTTCGGCATGCCGTACCACGTCGAGGATTTCGGCCAGACGATGGGAGTGTGGGGCGTGGGCGCGGGACCCTACCTGGTACTCCCGCTGGCCGGACCTTCCAGCCTGCGGGACGGCAGCGGACAGCTCGTGGACTCGGTCATCATGAGCTTCGCCTTCACGCGGCCGGTCGGGATCGACGGGAACCTGGCGGCGCAGGCGGTCTACTACCCGCTCCTGGTCGTCGACACGCGCGGACGCGTCGCGTTCCAGTACTTCGAAACCGGCTCACCCTTCGAATACGAGCTCGTCCGGATGATGATGAGCGCGAAACGCAAGCTCGAGATCGAGAGATAGCCATGAGGAACCCGGCGCGCACGTTCGCCCGCTTCCTGTTCGGCCTGGCTCTCGTCGTGGTCGCACCCGACGCGGGCGCGGCCGAGGCGGAGCCGATCAAGATCGGGATGTCGACCTCCGAGAGTGGCGAGTTCCAGGACGTCACCGCGACCCAGCTTCGCGGGCTCCAGATGTGGGCTGACGACATCAACTCCCGGGGAGCGCTGCTGGGCCGTCGAGTGAAGATCATCCACCACGACGACGCGTCCCGAGCGGACCGCGCGGCCGCCGTCTACGAGAGGCTGATCACCCGGGACGGGGTGGACCTGCTCGTGAGTCCGTACTCGTCGACTCTCACGGTCACCGCGAGCCAGGTGGCGGAGCGTCACGGGGTGCCGATGATCAGCGTCGGCTCGGCGCCCGGTCTCTGGAAGCGCGGCTTCAAGAACCTGTACGGCCTGTATGCGCCCGCGGACCGCAACATGGATCCAGTCCTGGCGCTCGGCAGAGAGAAGGGCCTGTCGACGGTGGCGGTTGCCCACCAGCAGGCGAAGTTTCCCGAGGCCGTCGCCGCGGGTGTCGTGGAGCACGCACCCGAGTATGGGCTGAAGGTCGTGTTTTCGGGGAGCTACGCGGGCGTCCCCGGCGACCTGACCGGGCTCGCTCGCGACATGAAGGCGGCGAATCCCGACGTCGTGATCGTGGGCGGATACCTCGAGGACGGCATCGCGTTCATGCGCGCGGCTCGGGCCGTGGGACTCAGGCCCAAGATCATGGCGCTCAGCGCCGGCCCCGCCCTGCGCCAGTTCGGCGACGAACTCGGCTACGACAAGTCCAACGGCGTGCTCGCCACCGTGCAGTGGGTGCGCGACGTCCGGATGCCGATGTCGTTCGACTTCGCGTTCCGCTACCGGCGCCGGCACGGCGTCTATCCCAGCTATGACGCGGCCGGGGCCTATGCGGCGGGGCAGGTGTTGGAGGCCGCCGTCCGCCTGGCGGGCACGACCGACCCCGAGGCCGTCCGGCACCAGCTCTCGACCATGAAGTTCCGCTCGATTCTCGGCCACTACCGCGTAGACGAATCCGGCATGCAGCGGGGCAAGACGACCTACCTGGTGCAGTGGCAGAAGCAGTACCTGAGTCTCGTCTACCCGGTAGAGCTCGCGCGCTACCCGCTGCTCTACCCGTTCCCGGAGTGAGCCGGGCGCGCGTCGCGGAAGATCAGCGGTAGGGCCTGGGCTCCCGCTGGCGCCAGACGACGAAAGCGCCGACCTCTGCCAGCTTCTCGAGCGGTCCCAGGAAGCGTGAGAAGAAGGCCGCCTGGCCGAGCAGGCCCAGGCTGGGGGGCAGGGTACCCGAGGCGCGCTCGCACGGGTCGGTCACGACCGCGCCAGGGCTCGACCCGGGTCGTGGCGTCCGGCACTCTCTGCGCCGGTTCCGGGGTCGAAGGACGGGAGTCCCGACCCCGTCACCTTGCGACTCGCCTCGCAGCCGGAGTGGCGGAACTGGTATACGCGCGCGACTCAAAATCGCGTGGCCCTAGGTCATGTGGGTTCGAGTCCCACCTCCGGCACCACTCGCGGCACCACGAGCGACGCGCGGTGTGCCTTGCGGCGGGCGGAGCTGGACGTTTAGGATGCGTGCCGCGCCGGGCGGATCCGCCCGGCCGAGGGAGGGCCCCGATGGCCGAGAGCCGCCGACCGTTGCCGCGTCCGACGCCCGAGACCCAGCACTTCTGGGACGGGACGCGTGAGCGCGAGCTGCGGCTCCAGCGCTGCGACGCCTGCAGCCAGGTGTACTTTCCGCCGCGGCCCTTCTGTCCGGCCTGCGCCTCGCGCAAGGTCAGCGTGTTCGCAGCGAGCGGGCGCGGAACGCTCTACAGCTACGTGATCAACCACCGCGCGCCGCCGGGCTCCGGCTTCGAGCCACCGTACTCGATCGCCGTCGTCGAGCTCGACGAGGGGCCGCGCATGATGACGAACATCGTGGGCGTGCCGCAGACGCCCGAGGCGCTGCAGCTCGACATGCCGGTCGAGGCGGTCTACGAGGACTTCACCGACCAGATCACGTTGCCGTTCTTCCGGCCGCTGGAGGCGTCGTGAGGCCGGGCTCTGTCGCGATCGTGGGCGCGGCCGAGACGACCGAGCTCGGCAGGATCCCCGACCAGTCGCAGCTTCAGCTGCACGCGGACGCGGCGCTGAACACGCTGGCCGACGCGGGACTCACTCCGGCGGACGTCGACGGCGTGGCCACGGCGGGGGAGTCGCCCACCGGGGTCGCGCACTACCTCGGCATCACGCCGACCTGGGTCGATGGCACGGCCGTCGGTGGCTGCTCGTTCATGCTGCACGTGCGGCACGCGGCGGCGGCGATCAACGAGGGCTTCTGCAAGACGGTGCTGATCACGCACGGCGAGAGCGGCCGATCGCGCATCGGACGCGGCGGGTTCAGCCGGCCGGCCGCGAGCCTGCAAGGCCAGTTCGAGGCGCCCTTCGGCACCATGGGTGCGCCGTCCACGTTCACGATCCCGGTGCTTCGCTACATGAAGAAGTACGGGGTGACCGAGGAGCAACTGGCCATGGTCGCGGTCGTGCAGCGCGAGTGGGCGGCACGCAATCCGCGCGCCTCGTACCGCGACCCGATCGACGTGGACGACGTGCTCAGCTCCGACATGATCGCCTACCCGTTCCGCAAGCTCATGTGCTGCCTGGTCACCGACGGGGGAGGGGCGCTGATCCTGACCTCGGCCGAGCGGGCGCGCGACTTCCCGCAGCGCCCCGTCTACGTGATCGGCACGGGCGAGAGCGTCGAGACGCCGATGGTGAGCCAGATGGAGGACTTCACCACCTCCAGGGCGTTCCGCGTGTCGGGCCGCGCCGCCTTCGAGGAGGCCGGCATCGCGCACGGCGACGTGGACCACCTGATGATCTACGACGCCTTCGCGCACCTGCCGCTGTACGGACTCGAGGACCTGGGCTTCGTCGGCCGCGGTGAGGCGGCGGACTTCGTCGAGGAGCGCAACACTGCCGAGGGCGGCAAGCTGCCGCTCAACACGAACGGGGGCGGCCTCAGCTACATGCACTCCGGCATGTACGGAATGTACGCGCTGCAGGAGAGCGTTCGCCAGCTACGCGGGACCGCTCCCGCACAGGTCAAGGACGCGCGCATCTCCATCGCGCACGGGGTCGGCGGGATGTTCGCCGCGAGCGGGACGATCGTGCTGTCGAACGAGGCGCGCTAGGGGTAGAGAGCATGGGAATCTGGGCCGATCGCATCCTTCCCCGACTGGTAGACCGCGCGATGCGCGGGCCCGAGTTTTCGCGGCTCCGCGAACGCGCGGCCCACGGGCTCGGTGGCGTCGTGCTCGAGATCGGCTTCGGCTCGGGACTGAACCTGCCGCACTACCCGGCGGGGGTCGAACGCATCATGGCCGTCGACCCTGCCATGCTGGGCCGGGACCTGGCCGCCGAGCGGCTCGAGAAGTGTCCGATCCCCGTCGAGTTCGTCGGACTCGACGGCGCGTCACTGCCCGTCGAGGACGCGTCGGTCGACGCCGTACTCAGCACCTGGACGCTCTGCACGATCCCCGACGTCGAGTCCGCGCTCTCCGAGATCCGCCGCGTGCTCAAGCCCGGAGCGGCCTTCCACTTCGTGGAGCACGGGCTCTCGCCGGACGCGGGTGTCGCGCGCTGGCAGCACCGGTTGAACGGGGTGCAGATGGCGCTGGCCGGTGGCTGCCATATCGACCGCCGCATCGACTCGCTCGTGACGGGCGCGGGCTTCAAGATCGACGCGCTCGAGAACTTCTACGCCAAGGGACCGCGCACCCACGCGTACATGTACGGGGGCCGAGCGCTCCGCGCCTGAGCGGGAGAGCCCTGGGCGGCGTCGCCCATGAGCCGGGTGCTAGAGTCCCGCGCGCATGAACACGCGGACCGTTCTGTGGCTGGTGGGCGTGGTCCTGATCGCCGTGGCGGTGGCCCAGCTTCCGAGCCTGGTCTGGGCAGTCGTGGCGGGCGAGCCGTGGCTGGCGTTCGCCGTGTCGTCCTCGCTCGGCGCGGTACTCGGCGTTGCGGCGACCCTGCCGGTGCGCGGCCACGAACGCGCGCTCGACCACCGGGCCGCCTTCCTCGGGGTCACCGCGGCGTGGCTGTCGGCGTGCCTGCTCGGGTCCGTTCCGCTGCTCGGTGCGGGTCTCTCGCCGGTCGACGCGTTCTTCGAGTCGACCTCGGGCTTCACGACCACCGGTGCGACGCTGCTGTCGGGGCTCGACGCGCTTCCGCGCTCGCTGCTGCTCTGGCGCAGCGTCATGCAGTGGCTCGGCGGCATGGGCATCGTGGTGCTGGGCATCGCCGTCTTCCCGGTGCTGGGCGTGGGTGGCATGCAGCTCTTCAAGGCGGACGTGCCGGGGCCGACCAAGGACCGGCTCACCGCCCGGATCGCCGAGACGGCGAAGATCCTGTGGGTGCTGTACGCCAGCCTCACCGTCGTGGACGCGGGATTGCTCTACGTGGGCGGCATGACGCCCTTCGACGCGGCCTGTCACGCGCTCTCGACGGTGTCCACGGGAGGGTTCTCGACGCACGACGCGTCGTTCGCGGGCTACGACTCGCCGCTCATCCTGCTCTCGACCACGTTCTTCATGCTCGCCGGCGGGACGAGCTTCGTGGTCCTGCACCGCGCGCTCGCGGGCCGCCTGGCGTGGCGTGACTCGCCGGAGCTCCGCGCCTACCTGGGGATCTTCGTCGTCGGCGCCGCGCTGATCGCCTGGGACCTGCGCACGGGGCTGCCCGGGCAGTTCGCCAGCTGGGCCGAGGCGCTGCAGTCCTCGATATTCCAGACCGCGTCCATCCTGACGACGACGGGCTTCTCGTCGCACGACTTCGACCTGTGGCCGGCGCTGTCGCACGGTGTCCTGCTCGGCTGCATGTTCATCGGCGGCATGGCCGGCTCGACGGCGGGCGGTCCCAAGGTCTTTCGAGCGCTCCTCCTGGTGCGCCTCTCGGTCGCGCAGTTCGCCGGACTGGTCCACCCGCGCAGCGTCGACGTGATCAAGCTGGGCCAGCGCACGGTGGACGACGACGTCATCCTGTCGGTGCTGGGGTTCGTGGGCCTCTGGCTGCTCGCGATCCTGGCCGGCACCGCCGTGCTCACCGGGCTGGGCTCGGACCTGTACTCGGGGTTCATCGCGTCGATCGTCACGCTCGGCAACTACGGCGCGGGCTTCGGAAGCGTCGGCCCCTCGCAAACCTACGCGGGGTTCGCACCCGCGGCGAAGCTGACGATGAGCGGGTTGATGATCCTGGGGAGACTCGAGATCTACGCCGTGCTCGTCCTGCTGACCGCTCCATTCTGGCGCAGGTAGGCCCCTGGGGTATCCTGACCCCGTGACGTCGTTCACGCCGGAGCAGCTCGACCGCTACAAGAGGCACCTCTTCCTCGACGAGGTGGGCGCCGATGGCCAGGCGCGGCTGCTCGACTCGAGTGTGCTGCTGATCGGCGCCGGCGGGCTGGGATCTCCCGCCGCGCTCTACCTGGCCGCGGCCGGAGTCGGAACGCTCGGGCTGGTCGACTTCGACCGCGTCGATTCGTCGAACCTGCAACGCCAGGTGCTGTACACGACGCAGGACGTCGGCCGGCCCAAGGTCGAGGCCGCCCGCGAGCGGCTCGGCGCGCTGAACCCCGACGTGAACGTGATCGCGTACGACGAGCGTCTCGAGGCGGCCAATGCGGAGCGCATCCTGTCGGACTACGATGTGATCCTCGACGGCACCGACACGTTTCCGAGCCGCTACCTGACCAACGACGTCAGCGTCTGGCTGGGCAAGCCGCTCGTCTACGGCAGCGTGCTCCGCTTCGACGGCCAGGTGAGCGTCTTCGACGCGCGCCGCGGGCCCTGCTACCGCTGCCTCTTTCCCGAGCCGCCCCCGCCCGAGCTGGCGCCGAACTGCGCCGAGGCCGGCGTGCTCGGGGTGCTGCCGGGCGTGATCGGGCTCTTGCAGGCTACCGAGGTGCTGAAGCTGTTGTTGGGGAAGGGACAGCCGTTGTACGGCCGGCTGCTCGTCTACGACGCGCTGTCCATGGAGATGCGCGAGTTCAAGCTTCCCAAGGATCCCGAGTGCGCGGTCTGCGGACCGTCACCGACCATCACGGAGCCGATCGACTACGAGGCGTTCTGCGCCGCGTCGGCCGGTCCCGCCCGCGAGGAGAGCGCGGTGCGCGAGATCGGACCCGAGGAACTGCGCGCTCGCCTCGACGCCGACGAGGAGTTGCTGCTGGTCGATGTGCGCGAGCCGTTCGAAGCAGAGATCGCGCAGATCGACGGGGCCCGGCTCATCCCGCTGGCCTCCGTCGAGTCACGCCTGGCCGAGCTCGAAGAGTGGCGCGACCGTCCGGTCGTCGTGCACTGCCACCACGGTGGCCGCAGCCGTGCGGCGTGCGAGATCCTGATCGCCAAGGGCTTCACGGCCGTCGAGAACCTGGCCGGAGGGATCGACGAGTGGGCGGTGCTGGTGGACCCCGACCTGGCTCGCTACTAGTCTGCGGGCGGAGGGAAAATGAGCCAGCTGTGCTGTCACGTCTTTCGAGGGCTTCCCAAGGAGATCGAGGAAGAGGTCAACAAGTTTCTCGAGTCCACCCCCTGCGAGATCCACCACGTGCTCCAGAGCGAGTCCACGAACCACGTGACGATTACGATCTTCTACGTCATGGACGCGCAGGAAGACCCGCTAACGGTCTGACCCGCCAGCCCTTTGTCGCGTAGGGCCAAGACTGGCGGCGCGTTCAAGCTCTGACGCCCCGAGGCCGATCCTCCCTTGGTGGCAACTACTCCGGGGAAAGGTGTGTCCGGCGACGAGAAGCAGGGCTCGCTGTCGTCGCGCGACCGGGTCGTCGCGATGTACGGGGAGCGCAGCATCCCGGCCCTGCCGGACGAGTTCCCGCAGATCGTCGAGCGACTGATCGACGACGAGGCGGTCGGCCTGATCCTGGTCGATGCCACGCCGCTCTCCGAGATCGAGGTGATGCACGGCGCGCAGTCGTTCCGCAAGACCCTCGACACGCTGGCCGGGAGGCTCCGCGCCCGGCTTGCCCGTGAGGTCGGCGACAGCTTCCGCATGACCGCGGGGACGCTCGAAGAGGAGCACATACTCATCTTCCTGCACCGTCCGCGGTCGGACCGGGAGTTCTACGGAGCCATGCTGCCGCGGCTGGCGAACGACCTGCGCGACTACGTCGAGCTCTGTCTCAAGCGCATCGTGTATCCGTACCTCACCGAGCTCTCCGACATCGCCGTGGCCCACGGAAGCTGCTTCCACCGGCCGTTCCAGCGCCCCGAGACGCAGATCCGCTGGCTCATCGAGGAGACACTGCGCTCCGCTCACGCCGTCGTCGACCGAATCGGCCGGGAGCGCGGCGAGCGCCTGCGGCGCATCCTGTGCGACGAGAACCTGAGCACGGTGTACGAGCCGATCGTGCAGCTGAAGGACCGGACGACGATCGGCTACGAGGCGCTCACCCGCGGCCCCGTAGGAAGCGGGCTCGAGACGCCGCAGAAGCTCTTCTCGATCGCGAACCAGTTCAACCTGGAGTACGAGCTCGACAACCTGTGCCGGCGCATGGCCCTGAAGAATGCGGACGGCATACGGTCCGGCGACCGGCTGTTCCTGAACATCCTGCCCACCAGCATCCACGACCCCGAGTTCGGGAAGGAGGACTTCCAGCGAACGCTCGAGAGGCTCGGGCTCGCGCCACAGAGCCTGGTCCTCGAGGTGTCGGAGCGCCAGGCGATCTCGAACTACCCGATCTTTCGCGAGGCCATCGACCACTTCCTCAAGCTCGGCTTCGGGATCGCGCTCGACGACACGGGCGCGGGCTACGCGAGCCTTGAAGCCGCACTCGAGCTGAACCCGGATTTCCTCAAGGTCGACATGTCGCTGATCCGCGGCATCGACGACAACCCGCAGAAGCAGGAGCTCCTGTCGGGGCTCCAGCGTCTCGCGAGCCGCATGGACGCCACGGTGATCGCCGAGGGCATCGAGACCGAAGCCGAACTCACGACGGTTCGCGAACTCGGCTGTACGTATGGGCAGGGCTACGCGATCGGGCGCGGAACGCCGATGTGCCGCGCGCCCAGCGCCCCGCCTGCGGAAGACGAAGACTAGTCGCGCGACTTCTTCCCGCGCCGCCGCGAGAAGATCTGCTTGTCGTGGTGCTTGCGGAGCTGCTTCCGCACCCGGTCGAAGGCCTCGGTCATCGTCTCGTGCATGTCGCGTGCCTGTGCGCGGGCCGCAATGTCGATGTCCTTTCCGGTGACGTGCAGGTGCATCTCCTTGTCGTCACCCGTGTGCGTGACGGTGACCTCGCACTTCGAGGTTTCGGGGAACTCTTCCCGTAGGCCGGACGCGAGTTGCTCGCACTCGTCGCGAATCGCGTCGGAGTGCGGGACATCCTGGAAGTGGATCCGAAAGCTCATCGGCCTCTCCCGCAAGTGAACACGCCTCCACTATAGCGGGCGCGGCGTGGACGTGCCGTGGGCCGTCGGTGGGGCTGGCGGAAGCGCACGGGAATCGAACCCGCCGAAGACCTGGACTCAGGCCTCCCATGGGATTTGAAGTCCCAGGACCGCACCAGCCTGCCTCGCGCTTCCGTTGGTCGATTCCACCACGGGTTCCCCCGGCGCGTCAACGCGCGGCCGCCGCTGCGCGGAGGTGCCGTGTGAGCGCGTCGAGCGACGCGTGCGCGTTGCGCCCCGACGTCGAGGGCATCAGGTAGGCGGGCCGGCCTGCGAAGCCGCCATCGACCCAGCCCGCGACCGCGCGGGCGTCCACGGTGCGCCGCCAGCCGTCGAGCCCCACGAAGCAGGTCGCGCGCGGCCGCCAGACCGACACCAGGCGGCGCAGGCGCTCGACTCCCCGTGCGTACTCGTCCGGCCGCAGCTCGTGGGCGCCGCCGGTGGCCCGCTTGACCAAGTCGGTGAACCCGACGCCGAGACGCAGGGCGTCGAGCGGGTCGCGGTCCGTCTCGACCAGCCCGGTGGCGAGGGCGGCCGGCCAGAAGCGGTTGCCCGGGCGCGCGAACGGCACGCCGCGTTCAGCGGAGAGCGGCGACGGGTTCAACCCGCAGACCAGCAGCCGCAGCCGGCGCGCCACGAAGTCCGGCAGCGTGGGCTCGCGCGTGGCGTGGAGCGTCGCCGCGCGTCGGCGGAGATGCCCGAAGCCCGCCCCCTCGAGCCGGTCGCGCAGCTCGGCCAGGTCGTAGTCCGCGCCCGGCTGAACGGACAGCGCGACGCGGGCGCCGGGTGCAAGCCGTCGGTGCAGCACGGCGAGCGCGCGCGGGGTGCGCGGACCCGCAGGCAGCGAGGTCAACGCGCCACCGGCTCACCCACCAGCGAGAAGTCCTTCCGGTCGATCGTCGAGTCTGCCAGCCGCACGACGACGCTCCAGCCGCCGAGCGCCGCGTCCTTCGTGTCGAAGGCGGACTCGACCTCGCCGAAGGGGTCCATCGGGACGAACTCGTCGAGCGCCGCCTCGCCGTTCGGATCCAGCCACGTCACCCGTATGACCATCCCGGGCCCGATGAAGACCTCGTTCAGGTCGCCCCACCAGTTCAGCACGTCGCCGCGCCGGAAGGTCGCGGCGTCCACGGCGGCGCCCGAGGTCGAGACCAGGCTCTCGCGCAGCGCGGGCACGCTCATCTGCCGCACTTCGAGCTCGGCCTTGCGTCTTCCGGTGCTGCCCGGGCGGAAGTTCTGCGCGGCCTGCTCCAGGTAGAAGACGGCCAGGGTGCGGTTGCCGAGACGCCGATGCACGACGCCCAGCCGGTACTGCACCAGCGGCACGTCGTCGTCGAGCTCGAATGCGCGCTGCAGGTAGTAGGCGGTCTGCTCCATGTCGTCTTCTTCCTCGGACAGGTCGGCGAGCCGGAGCCAGATGCGCGGGTCGCCCGGCTCGCGCTCGGCCGCCAGCAGCAGCACCCGCCGCGCCTCACCAGGCGCGCCGTCGTCGTAGGCGGCGCGGGCCCGGGCGAGCAGCGGGTCCGACACCGTCCGGTCGAAGGTGGCCCGGGCGTGCAGGCCGCTCCCGCCCACGACGCGCGCACCCAGCGTCGCGAGCCTCTCCTGGATCTGGGGCAGGCGCTCGTCGGCGCGGATCAGGTCGGCGGGAGGCGACTCGCGTTCGATCAGGAGGCGCGTGGTGCGGACGCGCTCCTTCACGGCGGGGTGGCTGAAGAGGTACGCGGGAATGTCGTCGCCCGCGTTCGGGTGCGCGTTCGAGATCCGCTCGAAGAAGCGCACCATGCCATCCGGGTCGTAGCCCGAGCGGATCATGTAGTCCACGCCCTCGGTGTCGGCCTCGGCTTCGGCGGCGCGGCTGTTCCTGAGCTGCAGGGCCACGTTGACCCCCTGGCTCGCGATCAGCAGGCTCGGGTCGCCGCCGCTCAGCACCAGCGCCGCCACTCCGGCCAGGGTCACGAGCGTCGACAGGCCCTGTCCCTCGGAGCGGCGTGCCATGTGACGCATGCGCACGTGGGCGATCTCGTGCGACATGACACCCGCCAGTTCCGACACGTCGCCCGCCTGTGCGATGACGCCCTTGTTCAGGTAGACGTAGCCGCCCCCGATCGTGAAGGCGTTGAGCGAGTCGTCGTCGATGATCGCGAAGCGGTAGACGAAGGGCTGTGGCTCGGTCGCCAGGACGAGATGCTGTCCAAGGTCGTTGATGTACGCGAGCACGACGGCGTCGGTGACGAAGGGCGCCTGTGCGCGGATCTGCGCTGCGACGCCCGCGGTGATCTCGCGCTCCTTGTCGGGGGTGATCAGCCCGTCGGACCCCACCGCGTCGGGCTCGGTGGAGGGGCTCTGGCAGGCGGCGGCGCCCAGGATGACTGCGGCCGCGAGTGCGGCGCGCCGGATCACTCGCTCTCCGGCGGCTTCCAGCGCAGGCGGGGCCGGCGTGCGGCCCGCACCTCGTCGAGGCGCGTGACCTTCGGGCGGCTCGGCGCGCCGGTCACGAGCTCGGGTTGGTTCTGCGACTCCTCGGCGATCTCGCGCATCGCGGCGATGAACTCGTCGAGCGTCTCGAGCGTCTCGGTCTCGGTGGGCTCGATCATCAGCGCGCCCGAGACCACAAGCGGAAAGTAGATCGTCGGCGGATGGAAGCCCTTGTCCATCAGGCGCTTCGCGATGTCGGCGGTGGTCACGCCGGCGTCGTGCTGGCGCGCGTCGCTCAGGATGCACTCGTGCATCACGCGTCCGTCGCGGGGAACGTCGTAGACGTCCCGCAGCTGCTCGAGCACGTAGTTCGCGTTGAGCACCGCGAGCTCGGTGACCTCGTACAGGCCCTTCGCACC
>JAFDDB010000113.1 GCA_019311115.1 Deltaproteobacteria bacterium | reverse complement strand
GCTGCCCGTCGCGCAGTACCCCGAGATCACGCCGCCCATGGTGTCGGTGCAGGCCACCTACACGGGTGCGAGCGCCGTCAACGTCGAGCAGTCCGTCGCGACGCCGATCGAGCAGAAGGTCAACGGCGTCGAAGACATGATCTACATGAAGTCGACCAACTCGAGCGATGGTCGGCTCACCCTCGAGGTGTCGTTCGAGGTCGGCACCGACCTGGACATGGCCAACGTGCTGACGCAGAACCGTGTCTCCGAGGCGCAGGCCATGCTGCCCGAAGAGGTCACGCGTCAGGGCGTCACGGTCAAGAAGAAGCTGGCCTTTCCGCTGCTGCTCATCTCGCTGGTCTCGCCCGACGAGACCTACGACGAGGAGTTCCTGACCAACTACGCGACGATCAACGTGATCGACGAGCTGGCGCGCATCCGCGGCGTAGGGCTCGCCGAGGTCCTGGGCGGGAGCATCACCGAGTACGCCATGCGCGTTTGGATCAAGCCGGACCAGCTCGCCAAGCTCGGGCTGACGGTGCCCGACCTGACGCGGGCGATCCAGGAGCAGAACGTGCTGGTGCCCGCGGGACAGATCGGCGGAGCGCCGGCTCCGCCGGGCACGGAGTTCACGTACACCGTGCAGACCGCGGGCCGGTTCGAGACGCCCGAGGAGTTCGGACAGGTCGTCCTGTGCGCGAACCCCGACGGGTCGCAGGTGCTGCTGCGCGACGTGGCGCGCATCGAGCTGGGAATCCAGAACTACCTGGTCAGCGTGCGCCTCGACGGGTCGCCCACGGCGCTGATCCAGATCTTCCAGCTTCCCGACGCGAACGGGCTCGAGGTCGCGCGGAACGTGCTCGAGGCGATGGAGCGCCTGGCGCAGCGGTTCCCCGACGACCTCGACTACGTGATCTCGCTCGACACGACCAAGCCCATTACCGCGGGCATCCGCGAGATCGTCATCACGCTCTTCCAGGCGGTGGCGCTCGTGATCCTGGTGGTCTTCGTGTTCCTGCAGAGCGCGCGCTCGACGCTCATCCCGACGCTGACCGTGCCGGTCTCGCTGATCGGCGCCTTCGCCGTCTTCCCATTGCTCGGCTTCTCGGTGAACACGCTGTCGCTGCTGGGGCTGGTGCTTTCGATCGGCATCGTGGTGGACGACGCGATCGTCGTGGTCGAGGCCGTGACCGCCAAGATGGAGGCCGGCATGGCCGTGCGCGAGGCCACCATCGAGGCGATGGGCGAGGTCTCGGGACCGATCGTCGCCACTTCGCTCGCGCTGATCGCGGTCTTCGTGCCCGTCGCGGCGATGGGCGGGATCACGGGACGGCTCTACCAGCAGTTCGCCATCACGATCGCGATCTCGGTGGCGATCTCGTCGATCAATGCGCTCACGCTGAGCCCCGCCCTCTCCGCCATGCTGCTGCGCCCGCCCAGCGAGGCGTCGGGTCCGCTGGCGCGGTTCTTCGCGGCCTTCAACGCCGCGCTCGAACGCACGACGGACCGGTTCATGGTGCTGACGGGATACTTCACCGAGAAGCTCTGGCGCGCCGGCGCGCTGCTGGCCGGCCTGATCGTGGGCATCGTGCTGCTCTTCGCGATCGTGCCCGCGGGGTTCGTGCCCGAGGAGGACCAAGGCTACCTGCTGGCCACGTTCATGCTGCCCGACGCCGCCTCGCTGCAGCGGACCGACGAGGTGATGCGCGAGGTCGAAACGGTCATCGCCGAGTTCGACGCCATCGAGAACTCGACCACGATCGCCGGCTACAGCATGCTGACCGGCACCATCCAGCCCAACGCCGGCTTCGTCTTCCTTCAGCTCAAGGACTGGGGCGAGCGCCCCGAGGTCGAGGACCACGCGGTCTCGCTCGTCCGGCGCCTGAACGAGCAGTTCGCGAGGCGCGTGAAGGGCGGGATCGCGTTCGCCTTCGGCCCGCCGGCCATCCCGGGACTCGGCACGGGATCGGGCTTCTCGCTGATGCTGCAGGATCGGAGCGGCAACACGCCGGCCTACCTCGAGGAGCAGGTGCGGATCCTGTCGCAGGAGCTCGCAAAGGACCCCGCGATCGCCAACGCCTTCAGCCTGTTCCGCTCGAACGTCCCGCAGGTCTTCCTGGACATCGACGATGCCAAGGCGCTGACGCTGGGGGTGAGCCTGCAGGACGTGAACACGTCCATCGGCGCCTTCCTCGGCGGCGCCTACGTCAACGACTTCAACCGCTTCGGACGCCTCTACAAGGTCTACGTCCAAGCCGAGCCCGCCTACCGCACCGACTCCGACGCGCTCCGCCTCTTCTTCGTGCGGAACGTCGACGGGGGAATGGTCCCGCTCTCGACTCTCGTTACGCCGAGCCGCACGGTGGGTCCCGAGTTCACGAACCGCTTCAACCTGTTCCGGTCGGCCGAAGTCATGGGTCAGAGCGCGGCCGGCTACAGCTCGACGCAGGCCATCGAGGCGGCCGAGGAGGTCGCCGCCCGGGTGTTGCCCGCCGGCATGTCGATCGCGTGGAACGCCATGTCGTACCAGGAGAAGGCGGCCCAGGGCAGCGGCGGACTCGTGTTCCTGATGGCGCTGGTCTTCGTCTTCCTGATCCTGGCCGCGCAGTACGAGAGCTGGACGACGCCGATCTCGGTGCTGCTCGGCACTCCCATCGCAGTGTTCGGCGCCGTTGCGGGACTGTGGATCGCGCGACTGATGAGCGAGAGCTACGTGAACAACGTCTTCGCGCAGATCGGCCTGGTCATGCTGATCGGCCTGGCCGCCAAGAACGCGATCCTGATCGTCGAGTTCGCCAAGGCCGACGTCGACGCGGGCAGCCCTCCGCTCGAGGCCGCCATGAACGCCGCGCGGAAGCGCTTCCGCCCGATCCTGATGACGGCCGTCTCGTTCATCCTCGGCGTGCTGCCGCTGCTGATCGCGAGCGGCGCCGGCGCCGAGGCGCGCAAGGTCATGGGCATGACCGTGTTCAGCGGCATGCTGGTCGCGACCGTGGTCGGCGTGCTGCTCGTGCCCGCGCTCTTCGTCGCGGTCGAGCGCTACCTGGGCCGCGGCTCGCAGTCCGACGCGCCGGTCGAGTCCGAGGACGGCTAAAATGCGCGGGCGTCTCACAGCAGTTCTCCTGGCGACCCTGGCCTCGGGCTGCATGCTGACGCCCGACTACGAGCGGCCCGACCTCGATGTACCGCCCGACTACGAGCAGCCGGCGCCCTCCGGGCCGACCGCCGCGAATCTGGACTGGTGGCAGGTCTTCCAGGACGACGCGCTCGAGGGACTGATCCGCACCGCGCTCGACGAGAACAAGGACCTGGGCATCGCGCTTGCGCGCATCTTCGAGGCGCGCGAGCAGTTCACCGTGGTGCGCGCCGACCAGTTCCCGTTCCTCGACCTGCTCGGCATCGGCGGCCGCGGCCGCCCGAGCCAGATCCAGGTTCCCGGCGCAGGGACGAGCGACAACTACGGATGGTCGGCGGAGCTCTCGTACGAGGTGGACCTGTGGGGCAAGCTCCGCCGCGCGACCGAGGCGGCGGAGGCCGACCTGCTGGCGACCGAGGCGGCGTTCCGCAACGTGACGATCACGCTGGTGAGCGACGTCGCCAGCTTCTACCTGCTGCTCCGCGACCTGGACGAGCGGCTGTCCATCGCGCAGCGCACGGCGGCGAGCCGTCGCGAGAGCCTGCGAATCATCCAGGCGCGCTTCGACAAGGGGACGGTGCCGGAGCTCGATGTGAACCAGGCGCAGATCGAGCTGGCGATCGCCGAGGTCGCCATCGCGGCGTTCGAGAGGCAGGTCGTCCAGACCGAGAACACGCTCGCGATCCTGCTCGGGCGGAATCCCGGCCCGGTCGCACGCGGCCTGCGGCTCGAGGAGCAGACCTTTCCGCCAGTAGTCCCGCCGGGTTTGCCCTCGGAGCTGCTGCAGCGGCGCCCGGACGTGGTGGTGTCCGAGGAGATCCTGGCGTCGGAGACGGCGCTGGTCGGCGTCGCCGAGGCGCTGCGCTATCCCTCGATCACGCTCACGGGGAGCTTCGGCTCGGTCAGCGACGAGCTCTCGGACCTGAACACCAGCGAGGCCAAGGTCTGGAACATCGCCGGGGGGCTGCTCGCGCCGATCTTCAACTCGGGCCAGCTCGAGGCACAGGCCGAAGCGCAGCGCGCGCGCATGCAGCAGGCGTTGCTCGACTACGAGGCGACCCTCCAACAGGCGTTCCGCGAGGTCGAGGACGCCCTCGTCTCGATGCGGACGTTCCGGCAGGAACACGCGGCGCGGCAACGGCAGGTGCGGGCGGCGCGCAATGCGTCCCGGCTGTCGCGCGCGCGGTACGACGCGGGAGTCGTGGACTACCTCGAGGTGCTCGATTCGGAGCGGAGCCTGTTCCAGGCCGAACTCGACGAGTCGGCCACGCTGCGCGAGTCGCTCGACGCGGTGGTCCGGCTGTACGAGGCGCTGGGTGGCGGCTGGACGGTCGCGCCCTAGGGCTCGACCCAGTTCACGATCGGCTCGCGGACTTCCATCAGGAGCTTGTCGCCCTGTTTCACGATCGTGTACTCGGCGGTGCCGCGTCCGTCGGACCTGAGCACCCCCTTCTGCACGATGATCGGCTCGGGGCTGTCGGTCTCGACGTCGAAGTCGACGCCTTCACCGGCGGCGATCGTCACGCGGCGGGGAGTGGCGGCCTTTGGCTGGATGTAGATGCGGCGCGTCGCCGGGGGCGGCGCGGAGACGTCCGGTACGGCTTCGGCCTTGGGGCGCGGCTCGACCCGCGTCGTGCGGCGGAAGTCGTGCACGCTCTGCTCGGCCAGCGCCTCGGCGGAGTCGCGGTAGCGCGCCGGGATCTGGGCCGGGTCGTCCGTGAACGCGATCGAGCCGTTCTCGGTCTCGTAGCGGTAGTACTCGGCCCCGGCCAGGGCGGGGACGCACATCCCCAGGATGCTCAGCAGGGCCCAGAACCGCCTGGACGGGCGGCGCTGGAGCAGGTTCAGGCGTAGCATGAGGTCCTCCTTGCAAGACCTCTCGCGATGGGGAGATCTCCGTCCCTACAGTGGCGGGACGATGCTTGGAGGTGACCTTCTGCCGCTTGGTTGCGTACGCGGCGCGGGTCCGAACCCGCCGCTAGGACTCTTCCTTCAGCCGCACGTCGCCGAAGAGCTCCGGGTACTTGCCGACCTTGTCGGCGTAGAAGCTGCGGATCTCGTCCATGTCGGCGTTCACGTCGCCCGTCAGGTCGATCGTGGGTCCGAATCCGCCGCGCTTGCGCGAGTAGTCCAGGAATCCGAGCAGCACGGGCACGTCGGCCGCGCGCGCGATGTAGTAGAAGCCCGACTTCCAGTGGGGCGCGCGGCTGCGGGTCGCCTCGGCGGGCACCACGAGCGCCATCGACTCCGATTCCTTGAAGCGCCGCACCAGCTGGCCGACCAGGTTTCCCGTGCGGTGGCGCACCACCGGGATCCCGCCGAGCGGCTTCAGCAGCCACCCGAGCGGCGGCTTGAACATCGTGTGCTTCCCCATCCACTGGAGCTTGATGCCGCAGGCCATCGAGAGCGCCAGCATGTAGGGCAGGTCCCAGTTCGAGGTGTGCGGCGCCGCGACCAGCACGTAGCAGGGTGCTTCGGGCTTCTCTCCCTCGAGCGTCCAGCCGGTGATCCTCAGGAAGCCTCGCGCCAGCCACTTGCCCATGCCGCTCTCCCCTTCCTATGTCTTCCGTCGCCCAGCGCGGAGACTAGCGCACCCTCTCCCCGCCCCTCGGCGGAATCCGGCGTCCCGCCGCGCACTTGGCGCCCTTTGACGTACGTTTGACAAGCGGTCCCCCGATGCGCATCTTCCCCCTTCTCCTGATGCGGGGTGGAGCAGTCCGGTAGCTCGTCGGGCTCATAACCCGAAGGTCGCAGGTTCGAATCCTGTCCCCGCTACCAGTTCCAAGCCCCCGGAGTCGCTGTCGATTCCGGGGGCTTTCTTGTTGGTCGCCTCACTCGCGACACTCTTCTACTTAAAGAACTCCAGGATCCTGGCGCGGGTAGCGGCAGTCGAGCCGATTCCCTCTCCGTGGAAGCCGTCCACGATCTCGAAGCGAGCGCCCGGGATCAGGGCCGCCAGATCGCGCCCGCCCTCCAGGGGGACCGCAGGGTCGTCGCGCGCATGCACGACGAGCGTAGGCACGCTGATGCGCCGGGCATCCTCGCGCACGTCCATGTCGATGTACGCGCGGAAGTAGCCAGCCATCGCGGGACCGTCACCCGAGCGCCTCAGGAACTCGCTGATGATGCTGCGCGTGACGCCGTCCTTTTGCGGACTGAGCAGGTCGACCATCAGGTTCGCGACGGACGGATTCTCCCAGTCGGACTCGAACAGGTCGAGCGTTCGTTCCCACGTGATGCGCTTATCGTCCGTCATCCAGGGGAAGGAGGCATTGGTGCTGGCCAGCACGAGGCGCGTCACGCGCTCGGGATGACGTGCCGCATAGGTGATGCCCGTCATGCCTCCCGACGAGACCGCGTAGATCGCGACCTGCTCGAGAGCGAGCGCGTCGACTACGGCTTCCAGATCGGCCACTCGCGCATCGAGCGAGAAGTCGTTCACGTCGCGGTCCGAGAGACCGAAGCCCCGCCCGTCGTAGCGAACGAAGAGGTGGTCGCGCGACGACATCGGCAGCAGGCCCTCGATGTCGTAGAGCGGACTCCCGAGGCCGCCGTCCAGGTGCGTGGCCCAGCCCAGTACGTAGACGATGGGCGGACCTTCACCGGTGGTGGCATAGGCGATGCGCACGCCATCGCTCGAGGTGGTCATCCCGAGCTGCTGCTCGATCGACCCCCCCGTCAACAGTGGCATGTAGAGCGCGGCCGCTGCCAGCACGGCCGGTCGGTTCGCCGCGTAGAGAGCGTAGCCCCCAGCGAGCAGAGCGAGCCC
Source organism: Deltaproteobacteria bacterium (assembly GCA_019311115.1). Classification (GTDB taxonomy): domain Bacteria; phylum Myxococcota_A; class UBA9160; order SZUA-336; family SZUA-336; genus JAFDDB01. Next base: position 5,180 of record JAFDDB010000113.1, on the reverse strand, counting down.
GATCCCGGCCACCCATGCCAGCCGCCGCCGTCGCGGCACCTCGGCCGAAGCGCCCCCGGTGTCGATCGCGTAGACCTCCACGGCCTCGGACACGTTCTTCAGCGCCGTTGCCCCGAGCAGCCGCCCGCGCAGATGCGCACGGCTCGCGACCAGCCGCCAGACCGCGTCCGAGACACAGATGCCACCCGGCTCCGCGAGGGGGCGCAGACGCGCCGCGAGGTTGACGCCCTCGCCGATCAACTCCGCGCCGCGCCGAAGCACGTCGCCGATGTGGATGCCGATACGCAGCTCCAGGGCCCGGTCATCGCGCAGGCTGGCCTGGATGGCGAGCGCACAGTCCACGGCGGTCAGGGCACTGGGAAACAGCGAGAGCGATTCGTCCCCGGGCGCCTCGACGAGCTCGCCCTCGAACTGCTCCACGAGCGTGCGCACGAGCTTGCGATGGCGATCCCGAACGGTCACCGCCGCAGCTTCATCGGCTTCGGTAAGCGACGTGTACCCGACGATGTCGGTGAACATGATGGCGCCCAGGCGCCGCTGCTCGGTTTCGGCAGTCAAACCACGACAAAGATACCCCATCGGACGGACCGGTTCGTGTGCAGCGGAATCCCAGGTTCGCCACCCGCGGGGTCAATTTCGGGGTCTCGATCGAGAGCCAACGTGAACCAACCCGAGCCAACGAGCGGACGCGCGGTTCAGCCGAGGTCCGCGGATCGGCTGGGCTTTCTCAATTAGGGCAGGCAGTTGCGAGCCGCACTGAATCCATGCCACGTCGGGCTCATAACCCGAAGGTCGCAGGTTCGAATCCTGTCCCCGCTACCAGCTTCAAGCCCCCGGAGTCGCTGTCGATTCCGGGGGCTTTCTCGTCGGTGGAGGTGGGCTCGTGGCGGTGCGTGGGGTCAGCCATGAGGTCAATCGGGTGAACGCGCGACAGCTTTTCAGTTCGGCAGAGCTGCCAGTTCCCCCGCCACCCGCTCCGCGTGCGCCGTCGCGCCCATCTCGGTGTAGAGGCGGTGGGCTTCGCGAAGGTGCTGCTCGCAGCCGCGTTCGTCGCCGCGGATGCGCGCGAGCCCGGCGCGGCCTTCGGACAGCTGGGGCTTGAAGCTCCTCGCGCCGGTTTGCTCGACCAGCTGCGCCAGCCGCCCGAGCAGGCTCTCTGCCTCGGCCGCGGAGGACTCGCCTTCTGCGAGCACCGCTTGGGACAGGACGCTGACGCCCCAGAGTTCGATCAGGCGGAGACCGTGAGAGCGCGTCAAGGCGACCGCTTTCTCGGCGGCTTCCCGGGCGGCTGCGAGGTCGCCGAGTCCCAGGTGCGCCTCCGAGAATCCCAGCAAGGCCAGGCTCTCCATCTCGAGGCCGATCTGCGTCTCCTCGACGATCGATCGGATCCTGCCTGCCACCTCCAGCGTGTCGACCCATTCGCGGTTCAGGATCTTCGCCTGTAGCAGCGCAAACTGCGCCGAGCCGCGCACCGAAGCTCCCCCGTGCTCCTCGGCGAGCACGACCGCCCGATGAGCCAGGTCCAGCGACCGGGGACTGTCTCCCAGCAAGGAAGTAGCCACTACGGCGTCGGTGTAGAAGGAGGTTGCTCGCCGCTCGATTCCAAGCCTTCGCACGAGCGCGATCGCTCGCTCGAGGACCGCGAGCCCTTCTCTCGGCCGACCCAACGAGGTGAGGAAGATCCCCTGCTGATGGAGTAGTTCCGCGCGGGTGAAGGGGCTCCCGACGAATAGATCCGGATTGTCCTCGACCAGCTCCAGGGCCTGATCGCACACCTCCTGCCCTTCGCGGAGGCGGCCCATCCACTGGAGGGGGCGCATGACGGTTTGCGCTGCCTCAACCCTGAGCACGATGTTGTCGAGCCGTTCGGCCAAGCGCGCGGCTCTCGTGGCGTGATCGAGCATCTCCGGGAACTCGTCGTGAAGGCCCCTGATGTGCGCGTAGGAAATCTCGAGGAGCGTGAGACCGGCCCGGTCATCGTGGGCGCTTGCGACGGTCGTCCCTTCGTCGAAGAGAGCGCGGGCCTCGTCGCGGGAGATGCCGACCGCCACTCCCAGGGCGAGTACTCGCCAGCAGGCGCGCACCTGCGCGCCGCCGGCGTCATCGGACTCCGGGAGGCCCTGCGCAAGAGCCCGGACGCGGCGCCAGTGCCGGTCCGCCGCGGAGTAGTCATTCCCTTGCACCCACTGCGCGGCGCGCTCGTGCCAGCGCAACGCCTGGTGCGCGTCGCCTGCCTGCTCCCAGTGGTGGGCGAGCAGGGCCGCTCTCTCATCGAGTTTGTCGGCGTGCAGCTCTTCGAGGGCTCGCGCCGCCTCCGCGTGGCCGCGCTTGCGCCTCTCCGAGAGCTGCGAGTCGTAGGCCACCTCCTGGGCCAAGGGGTGCTTGAAGGCGTACTCTGCCTCCGGGTAGAGCGACAGTTCGTATAAAAGGTCCGCCGATCGCAGCGCGGAGAGGCCGGACGCCAGATCTGTCTCTGGTAGCCCCGCGATCGATGCGAGGATGGACTCGGAGAACTCCTTGCCGATCACCGACGCGGACTGAAGGATGTGTTTCTCCCGCTCCCCCAGCCGATCGATGCGGGCCTCGAGGACCGCCTTGACCGTGCTCGGGACCTCGATCGTGTCCACCGGATCGGCAACTCTATACGCGCCCCGCGTCCCCTCGAGCGCGCCCGACTCCGCAAGCGACTGCACGATCTCTTCGACGAAGAAGGGGTTGCCGGCAGCGCGCTCCTGGATCAGCGGCTCGAGTCCACAGTTCGTCGCCTCCGGGCCCAGCAGATCCGCGAGTAGCTCCGCAGTGGACTCGGCCGTGAGCGGCTTCAGTCGGATCTCTTCATAATTCGGCCACTCGGCTTGCGGCGGGCGGTATTCGGGCCGGAAGTTCATCACACTGAGCCGGGGGTGGTCCTGCTGGATTCGACTGACCTCGAGCGAAACGGCCTCGCTCGCAGGGTCGATCCATTGCACGTCTTCGACCAAGCTCACGGTCAACCCGACCGATCGCGCCGTCTGTCGGTAGTAGCGCAGGAACTCACGCTGCCGGACCTCGGGCTCCATCTGCGGGAGCTCCTTGCCCGGCTCTGCCACGCCCAGAAAGTCCATTGCGAAGGGGATGTGCTCGGCCAGTGCTGGATCCAGTCGCGATAGTCCGGCGGCGATCTTGTTGCGCGCAGCTTCCGGGCTGTCCTCACCCGTGATCCCGAAGAAGCTGCGCTGAATCGCCATGGGCTGACGGAGGGGGATGACGTTGCCATAGGGCGGGCAGCTGTCCGTGACGACCGTGACGCCAAGCGCGCGACACTGCTCGCCGAACTGGTACGTGAGCCGGCTCTTGCCCGTACCGGCTTCGGCCACGATTCCCACGATCTGACCCTGGCCCGCCCGGGCGCGCTCCAGCGCCGCTTCGAGCACCGCCATCTCTTGCTCGCGACCCACGAACCTGGTGAGGCCCCTCGCTCGCGAGACGTCGAAGCGGGTCCGGAATTCGCCGACGCCCTCGAGCTCGTGAACCCGGATCGGATCGGGCAGGCCCTTGAGCTCGAACTCCCCGAGGTCTCGGAGCCGGAAGTAGCCTTCGATGAAGTTCCCGGTGTGCTCGCTGACGTAGATCGTTCCCGGGTCCGCCAGCTTCTGCATGCGATCGGCAAGATTCGTCGTGAGACCCGCCGCCGTGTAGTCCATGCGCAGGTCGTCGCCGATCTTTCCGACCACGACCTCGCCCGAGTGGAGACCTATCCGGAAGGCTAGCGCGACGCCCTTGGTGCGCTTGACCTCATCTCCGTAGCGCCGGAGCTCGTCCCGCAGCTGGAGCGCGGCGTAGCAGGCGCGCTGGGCGTGATCCTCGTGAGCGATCGGGGCTCCAAAGAGGGCCATCACGCCGTCGCCCGTGAACTGATTCACCGTGCCCTCGAAGCGGTGAATCCCGTCGGCGAGGATCTGGAGGAAGCAGTTGCTGATCCCGTACCACTCCTCCGGATCGAGTTCCGCCGCGAGCTCCGTAGAGCCCTTCACGTCTGCGAACAGCACCGTCACCTGCTTGCGCTCGCCCTCGATCGCGGACTTCGACTGCAGGATCTTGTCGGCCAGGTGCTTTGGCGTGTAGGCGCGCGGCTCGCGGTCAGAAGCAGGTGTCGTCGGTCGCGACCGCGTCTGGAACTCCGCCCCGCACTCACCACAGAACCGCGCGTCGTCCGTGTCAACCGCTCCACAGCCCGAGCAGGTTCGGGACAACGCAACTCCGCACTCGCCGCAGAAGCGGCGTCCCTGGCGGTTCTCCTCTCCGCAGCCGGGGCAGTCCATCGGGCTTGCTACGCATCGAACCGCACCCGGCGCGTGGGGTCAATTTCGGGGTCTCGAACGAGAGCCAACGTGAGCCATCCTGAACCAACGAGGAAGTGGGCTGTTCAGCCGAGGTCATCGAATTCGCTGCGATTTCTCAATCAGCGCAGGTAGTTGCGAGCCGAGCTGAATCCATGCCTCGTCGGGCTCATAACCCGAAGGTCGCAGGTTCGAATCCTGTCCCCGCTACCAGTTCCAAGCCCCCGGAGTCCCGCCTTTGAGATGGGATTCCGGGGGCTTTCTCGTCGGTGGGAGCGGGCGCCGAGAGGCTCGAGGGGTCAATCAAGGGGTGATTCCGTCGAGTCAGCTCTCCGGGAACCCGATGCGGCGGAGCAGATCCTGGAAGCGGGGGTCGGAGCGGAGCGGGTCCCAGCGGTCATCGAGCGGGAGTTCCACGAGGCGATAGGCGCGTTCCTCGAGTGCGCGCTCAAGCTGCGTGAGAGCGGATTCCCGATCACTCAGGGCGACATGCACGCGGGCGAGCGCCACCGGGGAGACCCACTCGATGGTGCTGCGCAGTTCGAGTTCTGCGAGCAGCGCGCGCGCCTCGTCGGGACGGCCCGAGATCGCAAGGCAATAGCCGAGGTCGCCTACAACGAGGGGGTCGTTCTGCGAGATCGCTCGTGCCTCGCGGAGCAGCGCCAGGCCCTGCTCGGTCTCACCGGATCGGCACTGCCACATTCCCAGTGACTGGCGGCCGAGCGGGTTTCCCGCGTCCAGCTCGATTGCCTCCCGGTACATCGCGACGGCTCGATCCGTCTCGCCCCGCCAGCGATAGATGTCTCCGGCCGTATGGACGACCATCGCATTCAGTGGGTCGATCTCCAACGCGACGTCCAT
>JAFDDB010000027.1 GCA_019311115.1 Deltaproteobacteria bacterium | reverse complement strand
GCCGCGTTGGAGCTGATCCCGTCCGAGAACTACGCCTGGCCCGAGGTGCTGGCGGCGCTCGGGTCCGTACTGACGAACAAGTACTCCGAGGGCTATCCCGGCCGCCGCTACTACGGCGGGCAGCAGTTCACCGACCGGATCGAGAACCTGGCGCGCGACCGCGCCTGCGCGCTGTTCGGCTGCGACCACGCCAATGTGCAGCCGCTCTCGGGCTCGCCCATGAACCAGGCCGTCTACCTGGCGTTCTGCAGGCCGGGCGACACGCTGCTCGGCATGGACCTGTCGCACGGCGGGCACCTGACGCACGGCGCGCCGGTCTCGCACATGGGCAGGATCTTCAACTTCGTCCGTTACAAGACCTGCCCCGAGGAGCAGGGGCGGATCGACTTCGACGAGGTGCGCAGGCTCGCTCTCGCGAGCCGCCCGCGCATCGTCCTGGCGGGCTACACGAGCTACCCGCGCGACTGCGACTACGCCGAGTTCAAGCGCATCGCCGACGAGGTGGGCGCGATCAGCATGGCCGACGTGTCGCACGTGGGCGGGCTGATCGCGGGCGGTGCACTGCGCAATCCCTTCGACGCGGGCTTCGACGTCGTCACGACGACCACCCACAAGACGCTACGCGGCCCGCGCGGCGGGCTCGTGATGTGCCGCAAGGACCTCGCCGCCGAGATCGACCGCTCGGTCTTCCCGGGTCTGCAGGGCGGGCCGCACATGAACGTGATCGCCGGGGTGGCGATCACCCTGCGCAAGGCCGCGGAGCCCGCGTTCCGCGACTACGCGGCCGCCGTGCTGCGCAACGCCCGGGCCCTGGCCGAGGCCCTGCTCGAGGGCGGCGCGACGCTGGTCACCGACGGCACCGACAACCACATGGTCGTGGTCGACACGGTCACGAGCGTCGGCCTGGATGGCCGCGAAGCCGAGCGCGTGCTCGACGCCGTGTCGCTCGCCACCAACAGGCAGATCATCCCCGACGACCCGCGCCCGCCGCTGCGGCCCAGCGGGATCCGGCTGGGCTCCCCCGCCGCGACCACGCGCGGCATGGGCGAGGACGAGATGCGCCGGATCGGTGGCTGGCTGCTCGACGCCCTGCGCTCGCGCGACGACGCCGGGCGCGTGGACGCGATCCGCGTCCGGGTCGAGCAGCTCTGCGCGCGCTTCCCCGTGCCGGGCCTGTAGCGGAGCCTCTGCTCGAGATTTGACAAGCCGCGCGCGGCGCGGCACACCGGGGCGCATGTCGTTCGGGTACTCGCGCCGCGCGGACCTCGCCGAGCCGTTCCTCGCCATGGAGGTGATGGAACGCGCGCTCGAGCTCGAGCGCGGTGGCGCCGACATCGTGCACCTCGAGGTCGGGGAGCCCGACTTCCCCGCGCCGCCGGCGGCGGTCGAGGCCTGCCAGCAGGCGCTCGCGCGGGGCGAGACGGGCTACACCGACAGCCGCGGCCTGGCGGAGCTTCGCGAGGCCATCGCGGCCGACCACCGGCGCCGCTCGGGCGTCGAGGTCGATCCCGACCGAGTGATCGTCACCGGGGGCACCTCGCCCGCGATGCTGCTGGTCTTCCTGCTGCTGGTCGAGCCCGGCGACGAGGTCGTGCTCGCGGCTCCGCACTATCCCTGCTACCCGAACTTCGTGCACGTGGCCGGGGGCGTCCCGGTCTACGTCGAGACCCGCGCCGAGGACGGCTACCGCCTGGACCCCGACGAGGTCCGCGCCGCCCTGACGCCGCGCACGCGCGCCATCGTGGTCGCTTCTCCGGCCAATCCCACGGGAGCGATCCAGGACGCGGAAACGCTCGCTGCCTTGGCGAACCTGGGGGTGCCGCTCGTCTCGGACGAGATCTACGACGGGCTGGTCTACGACGAACACCGCGTGACGTCCGCACTCGGACTGGGCGAGGACGTGTTCGTGCTCGACGGCTTCTCGAAGCGCTACGCCATGACGGGCTTCCGGCTGGGCTACGTCGTCGCCCCCGAGCGCGCGATCCGTCCGCTCCAGACGCTGGGGCAGAGTCTCTTCATCTCGGCCAGCCACTTCGTGCAGCGCGCCGGGATCGCCGCGCTCGCTCACGGCGAGCCAACGCTCCGGGAGATGCGCAGCGCCTACGCGCGCCGCCGCCGCCTGCTGCTCGATGGACTCGCCCCGATCGGCTTCTCGGTTCCCACGCCGCCCGCCGGCGCGTTCTACGTGTTTGCGAACGCCCGCCGCTTCGGAGACGACTCCCGGAGCCTGGCGTTCGACCTGCTGGAGCGGGCGCACGTGGCCGTGACCCCGGGGATCGACTTCGGCCAGGCCGGGGAGGGCTTCTTGCGCTTCTCGTACGCGGCGTCCGACGACGCCATCGCCCGCGCGCTCCAGAGGCTGGGCGAAGCGCTGTCCTGACCGCGGACGCTCAGTCGAGCGCGGCGGCGGTCAGCGCGCGTCGCGCGATGCGCGTGACGAAGACCGTGACGACCAGCGTCGCCGCGAGCCCGACGATCCGCAGCATCCACTCCGCCGCGTCGGTCGAGCCAGCCCCTCCCGCCGCCGTGGCGGCGTCGCCCGCGATCGCGCCGGAGTACACGTACAGGACCGTCCCCGGAAGCATGCCGATCGACGCGATCAGGTAGTCGCGGAAGCGCACGCGCGTGAGCCCGAGCGCGTAGTTCAGCAGGTTGAACGGGAAGACCGGCGACAGGCGGAGCAGCGTCACGATCTTGAGGCCCTGCTGCCCGACCGCCCGGTCGATCGCGGCGAAGCGCGCGTTGCCGTGGATGCGGGCCTCGACCCAGTCGCGGGCGGCGTGGCGCGCGATCAGGAAGCCCGCACTCGCCCCGAGCGTCGCCGCGACGAAGACGTAGGCGACGCCCGCGCCAACGCCGAAGATCGTGCCCCCGGCCAGCGTGAGCACCGACCCGGGCACGAAGGCCACGACCGCCAGCGCATAGCCGAGGATGAAGACGACCGGACCCCAGTAGCCTAGCTCGGCGACCCAGGCGCGGAACGCGCCGAGGTACGCACCGGCCTGCGTGGCGAGCAGGACGAGCGCGACCGCGAGCACCGCCAGGACCAACCCACGGCGCAGCGTGAACGCGGGCGCCTCGGGCGGCGACTCCGCCTCGACGGCGATCGATCCCGGCTCCGACATCTCGCGTCCTCCGATCTCCGCTGCGCGCGGTTCCCGCTTCCCCAGTGCCCGGACAGGAGTCTCTCCCAGACAGCGGAGAGATGCCGGTGTCGGGAAATACGTTTCGCGGGCGGTGGAGGTTTCAGGCCACGCCGGAAGAGCGGCGTGCGGCGACCGGCACAGGGGCCGGAACGAGGCGGTCGAGGAGCGCGAGGGTCCGTGGATCACGGCTGCGCACCTGGAGGGTGAGGGTGGCCGGCCGCGCGACGCACAGTTCCGCGCCGGCCCGGTCGAAGAGCCGGTCGAACGCATCGGCCAGCGCGCCGAGCGTGGGGAAGCGGATCTCTCGGTTCTCCATGGGTCCTCCTGCGCAGGGACCCCCCCGAGTTGCACTTTCGGTGCCGGAGCGGGGAGCCGCACGGAGCGGCTTCGGGCCCGCGGCTGCCCGCTCTCCGGGCACGGCCGCCCAGCCCGTGGGCAGCCGAAGTGTGACGCCGATCCCTAAACGCGAGACGACGCGATGCCGATGCCTCCCCTGTGAGGTCCGACCATTGAGTTCCGACACCAGAGCCGACAGTCCGCTGCCCACGCTGGCGGCCGCGCTCGCCACGATTGGCGAGGAGTTCACGCTGCGCGGGGCGCTCGGCCTGGTGCTGGTGGACGCGCGTGAGCTCGGCGCGATCGAGCGCTCGTTCGGACGCGCGGCGTACGAGGCGGCCAAGGCGGAGCTGGCGCAGCTGGTCCGGTCCGTCGCGGACGACGCCCTGGGCTCGGACTCCGTGGTCTGCCACGGCGAGACAGGACGCTGCGAGATCGTGATGATGGCGGCCCGCGGGCACTACGACGCGGACTTCTACACCAAGGAGCTGCCCGCGCTGGAGCAGCAGCTGCGCGAGCGGCTCGAACGTCAGGGTCAGCGCATCGGCTACCCGTACCTGCGGCCGACTCCCCGGCTCGCGATCGGCGCCGCGCTCGCTCTCCGCAACCCGCACATCAGCATCGCGACCGAGGTGTCGAAGCTGCTCGGCGAGGCCCGCGGCGACGCCGACCTGGACCGGAGCGTGGCCGACCGGCACAAGCGCCGCCGGCTGCTCGAGCTGATCACGGGCGGACACATCTACTCGGTCTACGAGCCGATCGTGGACGCCACCAACCTGACGGTCTTCGGATACGAGGCGCTCGCGCGGGGCTCGGCGGACAGCGACATGCACGCTCCGCTCGTGCTCTTCGGCCTGGCCGAGGAAGAAGACCTGACCTTCCAGCTCGACTGCCTCTGCCGCACCAAGGCGATCGAGGGAGCGACGGACTTCCCCGCCGGGGCAAAGCTCTTCATGAACATCCGGCCGTCGAGCTTTCACGATCCGAACTTCCAGCCCGACGCGCTCAAGCGCACGCTGGAGGGCTGCGGCCTGGGCCCGACCGACGTGGTGTTCGAGATCTCGGAGCAGGAGTCGATCCAGAACTACGACACCCTGCGCGAGGCGCGCGACGCCTACGGCACGCAGGGCTTCCAGTTCGCGCTCGACGACACCGGCGCCGGCTACGCATCGCTCGAGGCAGTGATGAAGCTCTCGCCGGAGTTCATCAAGGTCGACCGCGCGTTCGTGTCGGGCATCGACCAGGACGCCTCGCGCCAGGCCATGGTCGAGGCCTTCTGCAGCATCGCCGAACGCATGAACGCGCGCATCATCGGCGAGGGCCTCGACACCCTCGAAGAGTTGCAGATGCTCGGCAGCATGGGCATCCCGTTCGGCCAGGGCTGGCTCTTCGGCAAGCCCCACCCCCTCCGGTCCCGCAGCTAGCCGCCGAGAGCTACGGGGTCTCGGTCTCGAGCCGGTCTACGGCGTGGACCGGAGCGTCGTCGCCCTTCATCAGGTCGGCGATTGCGCGGTAGACGCGGCGCTGGCGAGCCAGGCGGTTCTCGCCCTCGAAGAGCGGCGAGGTGACGCGGATCTCGAAGTGGCCGCCGCTGCCGCGCACGTCGATGCTGGCGCCTTCGAATGCGCCTTCGAGCGCGGCCTGCAGCTTGCCGATCGTCTCGTCCGCCGGCGGGTGGATCTGCAGGGGCATGGCTCAGGCTTGCGCCGGCTGCGGGTCGTTCGGGTTCCGGACGTGCAACTGCCGGCCCTCGGGAGTCTCGATGACCTCGAGCGTCAGTCCGTCCGCGCGGCCGGCCGAGTCGGGGTCGAGCAGGAACGTGAACTCGCCCGACGTGACGACGACCTCGCCGCCCTGGCGCGGCGCGAAGCCGATCTGGTAGCGGAAGCGCGCGTCGATCCCCAGGTGCAGCTCCGCGTGCTCGCTCTGCGCCCTGGCCTGGCGCAGCACCTCGGCCGCGTCGTCCGTGACGTGGATCTCGGGCATCGTGGGCTCGGGCTTGCCGAGGCCGAGAGCCTCGTGCAGCTCGCCGGCCGCGTACATCTCCTGGATGATGTCGGCGCCGCCCATGAACTCGCCACCCACGTAGAGCTGTGGGATCGTCGGCCAGTCCGAGAACTCCTTGATGCCGTCGCGCAGCTGCGGGTCGGACAGCACGTCGGCGCTCGCGAACTCGGGGACGAGCCGCGTCAGGATGCCCACGACGGTGGCCGAGAAGCCGCACTGAGGGCTGTCCGGCGTCCCCTTCATGAAGAGCATCACGGTGTTCGCCTGGACGAGCGATGCGATCTGGTCGCGGGTCTCGGGGGTCAGGCTCATCGGATCCTCCGTGGCGGTGAAGGGCCCATGATTCCACACCCGGAGGCCGGGCGCCGCGCCACCGTCCGGGGAGGTGCCGGAACCGGCGGCCTACCGGTATGATGGCGCCTGCCGAGCCCCTCCCAACGGGGCCAGGGCACCAACCGGGAGGCACGGGATGCGTCTTCACGACTTTCTGGACTACCAGGCCCGCGAGCGCGGCGACGCCGAGTTCGCGATCGACGAGCGACGCGCGCTGACCTACGCGCAGGCGCAGGCCGACGCGAACCGCCTGGCCAACGCGCTGGCGGCATCGGGACTCGAGGTTGGCGATCGCATCGCCGTGCTCGCCAAGAACTGTGTGGAGTACGCGGTGCTGTACAACGCGGCCTCGAAGGCCGGGGTCGTACCCGTGCCGCTCAACTACCGGCTCGCGCCCCCTGAGTGGGAGTACATCGTCAAGGACGCCGGCGCCAAGCTGGTGATCGCTCGCGGCGAGCTGGTACCCGCGCTCGACACCGTGCGCGGCGGTCTGCCGGACGTGAAGCAGTTCGTGGCGCTCGACGCGGAGGTCCCCGCGGGCTGGCAGGGCTGGGCCGACTGGCAGAAGGGCCAGCCCGACACCGAGCCGGGGCGCGTCGTCGGGCCGGACGACGACGTCTACCAGATGTACACCAGCGGGACGACCGGCCGCCCGAAGGGCGCGGTCCTCACGCACCGCGCGCTCTCGTTCCAGCTCATGCAGGCGCTCACGACGATGCGGAGCGAGCCGGGCGCGCGCGTGCTGATCGTGGCGCCGATGTACCACGCGGCCGCGGCCGTCACGGTCTTCAATGCCGCGACGTGGGGCGGGTCCTGCTTCATCCAGGAGGACTTCAACCCCGTCGAGACGGTGCGCGCGCTCGACGAGGAGCGCATCGCCAACGCCACGCTCGTGCCCGCGATGATCCAGGCCTGTCTGCTCATGGTTCCCGACGTCAAGGAGCGGCGCTACGAGAACTTCGAGCAGCTGGTCTACGGCGCGTCGCCCATCTCGACCGAGACATTGCGCCAGGCGCTCGACACCTTCCGCTGTCGCTTCGTGCAGGGCTACGGCATGACCGAGACGACGGCGGCGCTCACCTACCTGATGCCCGAGGACCACGATCGCGCGCTGGCCGGCGAAGATGGCCTGCTGCTCTCGGCCGGGCGGCCGCTGCTGGGCACGCAGATCAAGATCGTGGACGAGCAGGGCGAGACCGTGCCGAACGGCACCGTCGGCGAGATCTGCGGCCGCGGACCGCAGCTGATGAAGGGCTATTGGAACCTGCCCGAGGCCACGTCGGAGGCGCTGGTCGACGGCTGGATGCACACGGGCGACGCAGGCTACGTCGACGACGAGGGCTTCGTCTACGTGCAGGACCGCACCAAGGACATGATCGTGTCGGGCGGCGAGAACGTGTACCCGCGCGAGGTCGAAGACGCCATCTTCGAGCACGCCGCCGTCGCGGACGTCGCCGTGATCGGCATTCCCAGCGAGCGCTGGGGCGAAGAGGTCAAGGCGATCGTCGTCCTGAAGCAAGGCGCGGAGGCGACGGGCGAGGACATCGTCGCGCACTGCAAGACGCGCCTCGGCAGCTACAAGCAGCCGCGCTCGGTCGACTTCATCGGCGAGCTTCCGCGGAACCCGAGCGGCAAGGTGCTGAAGAAGGAGCTGCGCGAGCCCTACTGGAAGGGACACGACCGGCGCGTGTCCTAGCGCCCCTCGTCGCGCGTCTTCCAGAACGCCGCGACCTCGCGAACCGGGTCGTCGGTCTTTACGAGTTCCTCGCGCCAGAAGCCGGGGAGTCCTCGCTGTGGCGCTGCGGATCGCGCGCCCACCCGCCTGCACCGCGCGCGACAGGCCGGGGAGCAGGTACGCGTGCTCGAAGCCCGCGCCGAGCGTCCGGTCGTAGTACTCGCGTACCAGCTCCTGCTCGACGCTCACCGTCGGGAGTCCGGGGCCGATCACGAACACTCCGATCGCCATGTCGCCGGGGTAGTCCACTCCTTCGGACAGCACGCCGCCCTGGACGCCGCACAACAGGATGCTGTGCTGGGCCTTGCTCCGCAGCTTCGACAGCAGCGCGTCGGCCGGTACGCCCGGCAGCTGAAGCAGCAGCTGCCAGTCGCCGCGGGGCAGCTTCGACACGACCTCGTCGCGGTAGGCGAAGCTCGAGAAGAAGGCCAGGTAGTTTCCGCGCCGCAGCCGCACGGTCTCGGCCAGGATGTGGGCGATGTCCGCCGCGTAGTCCGAGCGCCGCTTGTACGTGGTGTCGACCGACGTGGCCGCGATGATGCGCCGGTTCTCCCGCGGAAAGGGGGAGGGCAGCTCGAGCGTCACGCAGCGCGAGCCGTCCGCGCCGAGCGCGCTGGCCGAGAACTCGAGTGGCGCGAGCGTCGCGCTCATGCAGACGGCCGCGTGGAACCCCTCGAGCCGCTCGCGCAGAAACGGGGACGGGTCGAGACACAGCGTGCGCACGCCGTGGGTCGTCCACAGCGTGGCGAAGAGCTCCGGGTCGAGCGTGGCGCAGCGGCAGAAGTCCTGGGCCGAGGTCAGCAGCGCGAAGAGCGGGTCGAGTCCCGGCTCGTCGCCCCGGCCCGGCGGCAGGATCGGCAGCGCGCCGAGCGCGGCTTCGAGCGTGTAGCCGGCGAGCAGTTCGTCGAGACGCGCGCCCGCACCGTCGAGGAAGCTGGCGTCCGGGGCCTCGACGTACGGCGGCGGTCCGTCGCGCTCTTCCGAGAGGCGCGCGAGGGTGGCGTCCAGGTGGGCCCGGAGCTCGTCGAGCAGCTCCGCAATCTCGACCGCGAGCCCGCCACCGTGCTTGCGGCACGCCGCGGACGCGCGCTCCAGCCGGGCGCCGTCGATCGCCGGGGACCAGTACTCCACGGCGCGCTTCGGCAGGTTGTGGGCCTCGTCGACGATCAGCAGGTGCTGGTCCCACGGCTTGTCGAAGAAGCGCCGCAGGTACACGCGCGGGTCGAACACGTAGTTCAGGTCGGAGACGATCACCGTGGCCTTCTCGGCCAGCGCGAGCGACACCTCGAAGGGACAGAGCTTCGCGGCCAGCGCATGCTCGGCGATCACCTCGCCTTCGACCACACCGCGCGCGAGCAACTCCTCGACCAGGCCGCTCTCCTCGAGCCTGGCTCGGAAGCGCTGCTGGTAGCGGCAGCGCGGCCGCCGGCAGTGACGTCCGTCGAGCGGACACGAGCGCGCCCGCGCGCGGATCTGGACGGCCGTCCCTCCGCTGCCCGGCGGCAGCATGCGCCGCAGCGTCTCGAGTGCCAGCGCCTGCTGCGAGTTCTTCGCCGTCACGAAGAACAGCTTTCGCCGCTCGGCCAGCGCGCGGCGGAGCAGCGGGAACAGCGCCGCCGCCGTCTTGCCCGTCCCCGTCGGCGCCGAGCACACCACCAGCAGCCCACTGCCCACCGCGTCGTCGAGGTCCTCGACGAGCACACGCTGGCCCTCGCGCGTCTCCGGAAACGGAAACGCGATCTGCTCCGCAAGCTCTGCCGGATCTTCGGACTCGACGGTCATGACAGTGACGCGCCCCACCTTACCGACAAATCACGGCCGAGGCGCGGGCCTGTCTGCGGGCCTGTCTGCGGGCCGGCAGGCCGTTCCGCGGGAAGGATCGCGAGGATTCGGTAGTCTCCGGTTCCCCCGCGTGGATCCGGTCCGGATCCCGAGGGGGAGCCTTGCTCGAGGCGCTGGGGGAGTTCGGGGCGCGGGACGCGGTCGACGTCGCGCTGGCGACGCTGCTGATGGCCGCGGCGCTCTCCTGGCTGCGCCGCTCCCGAGCGGCCCTGGTCGCCGTCGGTGTCGCGGTGCTGGCGCTGGTCTACACGGCGGCCGTGGCGCTCGGGCTGTCGCTGACGACCTGGCTCTTCCACGGGTTCTTCGCCGCGCTGGCGCTCGTGCTGGTCGTGCTCTTCCAGGAGGAGCTTCGCCAGGCCTTCGAGGAGGTGGCGGCCTGGGTGCTGGGTCGGCGCGACGACTACCGGCCGCGGCTCGGCTCGTCCGACATCCTGGTCGAGTCGTTGCAGGCGCTGGCCGCAGCGCGGATCGGCGCGCTGGTGATCCTGCCCGGGGTCCAGAAGCTCGAGCGGCACTTCCACGGGGGCGAGCGGCTCGGCGGGCAGCTCAGCCGGGCCCTGCTCGAGAGCGTCTTCGACCCGCACTCGGCGGGCCACGACGGCGCCGCGGTGGTCGAGGACGGCCGCGTCACGCGGTTCGGCGTGCAGCTTCCGCTCTCGCGCAACGTCGAGCGACTGGCCGGAGGCGGGACGCGGCACAGCGCGGCGCTCGGGCTCTCGGAGCGGACCGACGCGCTGTGCATCGTGGTCTCGGAGGAGCGCGGGACCATCTCGGCGGCAAGGGGCGGGCGGCTGCGCGAACTGGCCGGCGGGGACGAACTCCGCCACTCGATCGACCGCTTCCACCGCAAGCGTCGGGCGCTCTCGCCCTCGCGCGCCGGCTGGGGTGGCTGGCTGCGGCGCCGGCCGGCCGAACTGGCGGGGGCCGGCGCGCTGGCGATCGCGCTGTGGGGCGTCTTCGTGGCGGGCGCCCGGCCCGCCGAGCAGGTCTGGTCCGTCCCCGTGCGCGTGCTCCACGCGCCCGAGGGCGCGGCCGTGGCGTCGGTGGAGCCCGCACGCGTTGACGTGACGGTCACGGGAATGCGGCGCAGCCTGGCGCTGCTGGGGGGCGATGACGTCGTGGTGTGGGTCGACGCGTCCGGGGCGGGGTCGAGCCTGGCGAACGGAGAGGGCAGCGCCGCGCTCCCACTCTCGCTGGACCGGGTGCGCCACCCCGGCCGCATCGAGGTCCGACGCCTTCACGCCGGACAGGTCACGGTGCGCTTCGCGCCCGACCTTCCCACCGTGGCGGCGGCTCCGTCCGAGAACCGCGTGCGCTAGTCTCCCGGGCCGCAGCCCTCCCAGGGCCGCAGCCACGCAGCCCTGTCCGGGCTGCAGCCAGGAGAGACGACCATGCCCGACACGCCCGAGAGCCCCGACAGCACCCCTGGCGGCGCGCAGTCGATGTTCGCCGCGCGCATCGAAGAGGCGCTCTTCAAGGCGCGCCGCGTCTTCCTGTTCGGCGAGATCAACCAGACGGTGGCCAAGGACGTGTGCCAGAAGCTGGTCGCACTCGCCGACGACTCCGACGACGACATCTCGGTCTGGATCAACTCGCAGGGTGGCCACGTCGAGGCCGGCGACACCATCTTCGACGTGATCCGCTTCGTGGGGCCGCGGGTGAAGATCCTGGGGACCGGCTGGGTCGCCAGCGCGGGCGCGCACATCTACCTGAGCGTGCCGCGCGAGGACCGCTTTTCGCTGCCCAACACGCGCTACATGCTGCACCAGCCCATGGGCGGGGTGCGCGGGCAGGCGTCGGACATCGGCATCGAGGCCGAGGAGATCGTCAAGATGCGCCGGCGCCTGAACCAGGTCATCGCGGACCAGACGGGCCAGCCGCTCGACAAGGTCGAGAAGGACACCGACCGCAACTTCTGGATGAACGCCGAAGAGGCGAAGGCGTACGGCATCGTCGGGCAGGTCGTCTCGAGTCACTCCGAGCTCTGACCCGGGGGCTGCGCGCCCTGTAGCGCCGCGTCCGGTATCCAACGGCGGTCACGAATCGGCGGAGGGCTCCGATGGCACGTGCGATCGGTCTGGACTTCGGTACGACGAACAGCGCCATCGCCGTCGTAGACGGCGGGGGCGCGCCCCGGTTGGGGACCTTCGACTGGTCGGGCGGCGAGACGCCGACCTTCCGCTCGATCCTGTACTTCGAGAAGGACGAGGACGAGCGGATCGCCTCGGTCGCCGGACCCGCGGCGATCGACCGCTACCTGGCGGCCGACGATCCCGGACGGCTCGTGCAGTCCCTCAAGTCCTTCCTGCCGAGCCGCGACTTCGTGACCACCAGCGTGTTCGGTGACGCTTGGCGGCTCGAGGCGCTGATCGGGCGGCTGCTGATGCGGCTCAGGGAGGGCGCCGAGGCGCGGCTCGGCCCCCTCGACGGGCCCATCGTCGTGGGACGGCCCGTGCGGTTCGCCGGCGCGAAGAGCGCCGAGGACGAGGAGTACGCCCTGTCGCGCCTGCGTGCGGCGTACTGGAACGGTGGCTTCGGCGACGTCGTCTTCGAGTACGAGCCGGTGGCGGCCGCCTACTTCTACGAGCAGTCGCTCGACCACGACGAACTCGTCCTGATCGCCGACTTCGGCGGCGGCACGAGCGACTTCTCGCTGGTGCGCGTCGGTCCCGGGCGCGAGAAGGGCGGGGACGCGCAGCCGATCCTGGGCACGGCCGGCGTCGGCGTCGCGGGCGACGCCTTCGACGGCAAGATCGTGCGCCACGTGGTCGCTCCCGAGCTTGGTCAGCGCGGCGAGCACCGGTCGATCTTCGGCCGCGTGCTGTTGATGCCCGAATGGATCTTCGCGCACCTCGAGCGCTGGCATCACTTGTCGTTCCTGAAGACGCCGAAGACGTTGCAGATCCTGCACGACCTGCGGCGCGAGGCGGTCGAGCCCGAGAAGCTCGACGCGCTGATCCACCTGGTGCGCAACGACCTGGGCTTGGCGCTCTACCGCGCGGTCGAGCGAACCAAGGTCGAGCTGTCGTCGCGGCACGAGAGCCGCTTCGTCTTCCAGAACGGCCCCGCTGCGATCGACGTCGAGATCTACCGCGGCGACTTCATGACCTGGATCTGGGACGAGGTGCAGCAGATCGAGGCCTGCCTCGACGGGCTCCTCGAGGAGTGCGGTACGGAGCCCGCCGACATCGACGCCGTGTTCCTGACGGGAGGCTCGTCGTTCGTGCCCGCGGTGCGCGGGCTGTTCCTGGAGCGCTTCGGGGTCGAGAAGCTCCACGCCGGCGACGAGTTGACGTCCGTCGCCGGCGGCCTCGCGTTGCGAGCCGCGGAGCTGTAGCGGGGAGTTCTCCGGGACGTTAGCCCCGGATCAGGCAGATGGGGATAAGGAAGGTCCCCGGGCGCCCGGTGAAGAGGAAGTGCTCGCGCGCGGCCGGGTCTGCGCGCTCCGCCAGTTCGCGCAGGGCCGCGACGCGGTCGGCGGGCGTGTGCATCCGCTCGACCCAGGCGTCGAAGTCGATGTCGAGGTTCCAGCGGTCCAGCGTCTGCGGAGAGAAGCCGGCTTCGCGGAGCATCTGCTCCCACTCCGACACGCGGTAGTTCCGCACGTGTGAGCGGTCGCGCAGCGTCTCGAACTGCTGGAAGAACGCGTCGCGCGCGTCGTCCTCGGGCGCGACGCTGTCGCAGAGCAGCAGCAGACCGTCGGGCTTCAGCACGCGGCGCATCTCGCGCAGCGCGGCGGGCACGTCGGCAAAGTGGTGCGCGCAGAGGCGGCAGGTCACGCGGTCGAAGAGGTCGGTGGCGAAGGGCAGGCGCTCGGCGTCGCCCTGCTTGAAGTCGGCGTTGTCGAGCCCCTCGCGGCGCGCCAGGTCCCGCCCGGTCTCGACCATCTCGGCAGTCAGGTCGACGCCGGTCACGCGCGCGCCGGCCCGTGCAAAGGCGAGCGTGCTGTGTCCGGCCCCGGAGCCCACGTCGAGCACGCGATGGCCGGGCTGCAGGTCCGCTTCGGCGAGCATGCGGTCGAGGTCTGCACCGGCGATGTGGACCGCGGCGACCGCGTACTCGGCGGACGCCGCACCGAACTGGCTCTGGACGGATGCCTTGATTCCCGCGCTCGAGGTCATATTGTATCCTCCTGTCAATAGTTTACCATGGTGAACTATATGAGCAAGAAGAAGGAGCGCGTGCTCGGGCGGGCAATCGCGGGACTGCAGCGGCTGGCGGACGACTTTGCGGAGCGGCGCGACCAGCTGTCCGCCGAGGCCGGGCTCACACCGGGGCAGTGGCGCGTGCTGGAGGAGATCTCGACCGAGGACTTCATGCCGTCGCTCTTCGCCCGGCGGCGCGCGCAGAGCCCCGCGGCGGTCTCGAAGACCTTGCGGCAGCTCGCCGAAGCGGGGCTGGTGACGGTCTCGATCGACGAGGTGGACGCGCGTCAGCGCCGCTACGCGCTGACCGCAAAGGGGCGCCGTGTGCTGGGCGGGCTGCGGCGCAGCCGGGAGCGCGCCATCGCCGCGGTCTGGGGCGACATCCCGCTCCGGGACCTGGAGCGCTTCGCCGACTTCAGCGAGTCGCTCGGCCGCCGCCTCGAGGCCTACGCTGACGCGCGGTGAGCACCGGACCGAAGAGCGCGGCCCGCCGGGAACCGGCGAGTCGACCATCTGGTACGCTCGCGCGATGCACATCGGAATCGTCTTCCCGCAGACCGAGATCGGAAACGACCCCGCGGTGATCCGCGACTTCGCGCGCGGCGCCGAGGAGGCGGGCTTCCACCACCTGCTGCTCTACGACCACGTGCTGGGCGCCGACCCGGACCGGCCCGGTGGCTGGGAGGGCAGGCCGTACGACAAGGACACGCCCTTCCACGAGCCCTTCGTGACCATGGGCTACCTGGCGGGCGTGACCGAGCGGATCGAGCTCGTGACCGCCGTGCTCGTGCTGCCGCAGCGCCAGACCGCGCTGGTGGCGAAGCAGGCGGCGCAGGTCGACCTGCTGTCGGGCGGGAGGGTCCGGCTCGGCATCGGGACCGGCTGGAACACGGTCGAGTACGAGGCGCTGGGCGAGGACTTCCACAACCGCGGCAAGCGCCAGGAGGAGCAGGTCGCCCTGATGCGCGAGCTCTGGGCGAAGGACTCGGTGGACTTCGACGGCCGCTGGCACCGAGTGGACCGCGCGAGCATCAACCCGCGGCCGCCTCGCCCCACGATCCCCGTCTGGTTCGGAGGCGGTGCGGACCCGCTGCTGCGACGCGCCGCGAAGATCGGCGACGGCTGGATGCCGATCGTCCCTCCGAACGACCGTGCCAAGGCCATGGTCGGCGCGCTGCGCGGCTACCTCGAGGACGAGGGCCGCGACCCGGCGGGCTTCGGCATCCAGGCGCAGGCCCAGGCGCGCGGCGGCAACCCGGATCGCTGGACGCAGCACGCCGACGCGTGGCGGGAACTCGGCGCGACGCACATCGCCATCGCGACGATGGGAGCCGGCTTCAGTCGCGCCGAGGACCACCTGGAGGTAGCGGTCCGCTACCTCCAAGCCGTGAGCTGATCCGGACCCGTCCCGCTCTTCTGGCTCCAGACGCGTCAGAGTCCCGAGACGCTGCGGCGGTCGTGCGCGGTCTCTTCGTCCAGGTGCGCAGAGCAGTCCAGAAGCTCGACCCGGAACGGCGCCTGCGACTCGATGACGGTGAGCGAGGTGTTCGCGAAGCCGCGCGACACCTCGTGCCCCGGCTCGGTCCGGGCACTCCGCGACACGTATGCGAAGCAGATCAGGCCGTGCGTCACGACGGCCAGGTGGCCGTCGGTCTCGGCGGCGGCTCGCTTGACGATCTCCCAGCTGCGGTCCGCGCGCTCGAAGAACACCTCCCAGCTCTCGCCGCCCGGGGGCTCGTAGCCCTCGGCGAAGAGGTCGCCGACCTCCGAGTACGGACGCCCGCGCAGGTCGCCGAAGTTCCGCTCGCGTAGCGTCTCCTCGATCTCGATCGGGACGCCGGTGGTGGCCGAGACGTGCTCCGCGGTCGTGTGGGCGCGTGCGTAGTCGCTCGACAGGATGCGCGAGATGCCGTCTTCCGCCAGGCGGCGGCCGAGCCGCTCGGCCTGCGCGAGTCCGCGCTCGGACAGGGGAGTCTCCGGGACCTGCACCACGCGGTTCGCGTTCGAGGCCGTCTCGCCGTGCCGGATCAGGTAGATCGCCATCGCTTGAAGTCCCCCCGCCCGCATCATACCGTGGCGCGCATGCCCGATGCGCCCGTCTTCAGCGGAAACCCCCTCGACCGCGCCAGCGAGCTGCGGACCGACCCCGAGTGGATCGACGCGCGCCTGGCGGATCCCGCCAGCCGCTTCCTGGTGCTGAACGACCTGGAGGCGCTGGTCAAGACCGCGAATCCCGGCGGACTCGCCTGGGCGACGAGCGCTGTGCGGGAGCTGGAGCGGGACGCGACGGGCCCGGTACTGCTCGGGCTGCGCGATGGCGTCGCGCACTTCGCCGTGGACGTGTCGGACACCGAGAAGCCGCTCGACGCGCTCGGCGTCGAGGGCTCGGCGGAGTTCGCCGACGTGCGGGCGCTCGCCGCGCGGCTCCCCGCCGAGGAAGCGTCGATCATCGCGCAGGCTCGCGCGCTGCTCGACTGGCACGCCCACCACACCTTCTGTGCGAACTGCGGGGAAGGAACGCGTCCGGTGCAGGGTGGCGCCGTGCGGCTCTGCATCGACTGCCAGACCGAGCACTTCCCGCGAGTGAATCCCGTGGTGATCATGGTCGTGATCCGCGGCGACGACTGCCTGCTCGGCCGGCAGCGCGGCTGGCCCGACGGGATGTTCTCGGCGCTAGCCGGCTTCATCGAGATCGGCGAGACGATCGAAGAGGCCGTGCGGCGCGAGACGCTCGAGGAAGCGGGCATCGCCGTGGGCGCGGTGCACTACCAGGCCTCGCAGCCGTGGCCGTTCCCCTCCTCGCTCATGATCGGCTGCACCGCCGAGGCGACGAGCGCCGAGATCGTGGTGGACCACAAGGAATTGCAGGACGCGCAGTGGTTCTCGCGCGAGCAGGTGACCCAGACGATCCACAGTCCGGGGTCGGTGGAGGGCTTCTTCGTGCCGCCCGCCATGTCGATCGCCCACTACCTGCTGCGCGGCTGGACCCGGGACTAGGCGGGACTCCGGCTCTGGAGCCGCGCGCGTAGCCGCTGCCGGCGCGCGTACAGCCTTCGCGCTCGACCCTCTGCCTTGTAGCCGCGCCGGTCGATGCGGTCACGGTAGCCGCAGAATGCCTCCCAGGCGGCAAGCTCGGGCTCCTGGTCCGCGCTGACGTGCCGGACCAGGTCGGGTCCGGGCACGGAACGCGCCGCCTCGGGCACCGACTCGGGATCGCCGAAGTAGGTGAGCGCCGCTGCGATGCGGCGGCGCGCGGACGGGGGCGTGATCCAGTCGGGATCGACGAGGACGGCCGCCAGGCGACCGGCCTCGGGGCACGCGTCGGTCTCGGCCCGGGCGCGCGCGTCGCGCGCGATCTCCTCCGGATCGCGTTCGCTCGCCACTTCGGCCGCCTGGATGAGGATCTTGCGCAGCGTCTGCGGGTCGCTGATGGACGCGTCCGGACCGTTCGCGCTCGGCGTCTCGCTCATTCCGCGCAGTCTACCACCTAGGGGTCCTTCAGCTCCTCGGCGTCGTTCTTGTCCCGGAGCTGCATGATCAGAGCAGCCGGTCCCCTGCTCTTGACGATCTCCTGCACCTGCGAGCGGAAGTTCGCGATCAGGCTGACGCCCTCGATGATCACGTCGATCACCTTCCACGTGTCGTCGCGGGTGCGCATGCGCCAGTCGATCGTGGCGCCGTCGTGCTTGCCGCCGACGACCTTGCCGAGCACGGTGACGTCGCCGTTCTTGTGCTCGCGCGTGTTGCCGATCGCGATGCCCTCGTCCGAGTACGTCTCGAGGCTGCGCCCGTAGGTGAGCGCCAGGTGCCGCTTGAACTCCTCCTTGAACTGCACGCGCTGGTCCGCGTCGAGCTTCTTGTAGCTGCGTGCGAGCGCCAGCTTCGACATGCGCTCGAAGTCGAAGGTGTCGTAGGCGATGTCCTCGATCTTCTCGCGCTTCTGGTCGAGCGACAGCGAGTCGTCGCGCAGGATGACGAGCACGTCGTCCGCCCCTCTCTGCACCACGGCGCGGGCGTCCTCGGCGCGTGTCTCGCCGGCCAGCAGTACGGCGGCAAGTCCCAGCCCCAGCGCGATCGCCGCGATCGAGGGCGGCCTACTCGTCGTCTTCGATGTCGTAGAAGTCATCGTCGATCTCTTCCTCGGGGATCTCCCCGATGATCTGCCGGTTCCGCCGCTGGACGAACGCGTTGCGCATGAATACGTAGTAGTCCAGTGAAATGTGCTTCGCGTCGCGCACGGCAGCCAGTAAGAGGGCGCGGGTGTTGACGAAATTCACCCCGGTAATGACCAGGCCAGCGACCGGTGAAACGAGCGAGGGCCCGGCGGAGAGCACGGTGTCCACGGCGAAGCCGAACGCGTCGCGCGGGTTCGAGGGCCCGAAGACGGGCAGGACCAGGTAGGGTCCCGCGGGGATGCCCCAGATCCCGAGCGACTGCCCGAAGTCGGCGTCGCGGGGCTCGATTCCCCAGTGACCGGCCGGATCGAAGAACCCGAGCACGCCCACCGTGCTGTTGATCACGAAGCGGGACGTCTCCGTTCCCGTGGCGCGAAGTTCGCCCTGGGTCAGGTTGCCGACGAGGCGCACGGGAAAGCGCAGGTTGAGCATCGCCTTGTCGATCGACAGGCGCAGGTACTCCCAGGTCAGCGAGTCCCACCCCACCGCGATCGGCTCGAAGAAGGTCTCGTCCAGGATGTCGTTGAAGCGGAACGTGATCCGGTTCGTCGGCTCCCAGGGATCGTGTTCAGTGGTCACCGCGGGCCGGGTCGTCGAGCAGGCGGCAAGCGCTGCGACGGCCGCCAGTACGGCCAGTCGTTGCGCGGTGCGGCCTCGCATCAAGAGCCGTCCCCGCCCAGGTTGCTGATGACGCGCCCGATCAGCCGCTCCATGATGACGGCGTCCTCAGTCAGTGAGATCTCGGCGCCCGGCTCCAGCAGGTCCTCGGAGGCGCCCGGCTCGATGCTGATGAACTGGTTGCCGAGCAGCCCCCGCGTCAGGATGGCCGCCGAGCTGTCGTCCGGCAGGTTCAGCCGGGCGTCCAGGTCCATCTCGATCCGCGCGTAGTACTCGTCGTCGAGCGCGATGCGCGTGACCTGGCCGACCTTGACGCCGCCGATCACGACCGGTGCGCGCTTGTTGAGGCCGCCGATCTCGTTGAAGGTCGCGAAGATCTGGAGGCCCCCGGGCCCCGCGTACGACAGCCCCCCGAGCGAGAAGGACATGTACGCGATCGCCACCATGCCGACGGCGACGAAGAGCCCCACCACCAGGTCGCGGATGGTCGTGTTGGTCATCTGCTCATGAACTCCATAGGGCGGTGAAGAAGTAGTTTACAACCAACGTGGTGACCGAGCCGATCACCACGGTGTTCGTCGTCGCGTCGCTCACGCCCTGTGCGTTCCGGCTCGCAGTGTAGCCGTGGTAGGTCGAGATCAGGGCGACCAGCACGCCGAAGATCAGCGCCTTCAGCAGACTCCCGGCGACGTCGTCCTCGAACGTCGTGACCGTCTCGATGCCCGTCAGGTAGCGACCGGGGTCGACGCCGAGCAGCTGTGATCCCACGGTGTAGCCGCCGAGCAGTCCGCTCAGGATGAAGAGCGCGGAGAGCAGCGGCATCGCCAGGATCATGGCCAGGGCGTTCGGCGCCACCACGAACCCGAGCGGGTTCACCGACATCATGCGCAGGCCGTCGAGCTGCTCGGTCGCGTTCATCGAGGCGATGCCCGCGGCGATCGACGAGCCGGCGCGTCCGGTCACGAGCAGCGACGTGACCACGGGACCCAGCTCGCGGATCAGTATCAGGGCGACGCCGCTCCCCAGCAGGTCCTCGGCGCCGAAGCGCGCCAGGCTCGTGTAGCCCTGGAGTCCGAGGACTCCCCCCACCACGAATCCCGAGAGCAGGATGATCACCAGCGAGCGAACGCCGATCCGGTACAGCTCCTCGACCAGCCGGCGACCCCGGAAGGGCCGCATCGACGCCACCGCGGTCTGCACGGCGAAGCTCGTCATGCGGCCGAACGCGCCGATCACCTTGACCGTCCATGCGCCCAGGCCGATGACGGGGTTCAAAGCTCGCTCTCCTGTCCCTGCCAGACGCTCGGATCGATCTCGCCGGGGCTGGCCGCGTCGATGAACGCGCGGACCCTGCGGTCTTCGCTCTGCTGCATCTCCTCGACGGACCCCGACAGGGTGCGGCGGCCCACGATGAACACGATCTGGTCGGCGATGCGCATGGTCGAGGGAATGTCGTGGTTCACCAGGATCATCGTCACGCCGGTCCGCTCGCGAAGGTCGAGCAGCAGGGCTTCGACCACGCGTACCGCGATCGGGTCGAGTCCGGAGAACGGCTCGTCGACCAGCAGGATCTCGGGCCGCGTGATCATCGCCCGCGCCAGCGCCACGCGCTTGCGCATGCCGCCGGAGAGTTCGCCCGGCAGCAGCTTGTCGACCTTGTCGAGGCCCACCGCCTCGAACTGCAGGTGCACCTCTTCCTCGATTTCCTTCTCGGTGAGCCGGGTCTTCTCGCGGAGCGGCAGGGCGACGTTCTCGAAGACCGTCATCGAGTCGAGCAGCGCGCCGGCCTGGAACAGCATGCCGATGCGGCGGCGGAACACCATCGCCTGGGACTCGGGCATGCAGGTGATCTCCTGGTCGCCGACCCAGATGTCCCCGAAGTCGGGCTTGATGAGGCAGGCGATCAGCTTGAGGAGCGTGCTCTTTCCCGAGCCGCTGGCTCCGATGATGCAGCTGATGGCCCCCTGGGCGAACCGGCACGAGAGGCCGTCGAAGACCTTGTTCGCGCCGTAGGCGAGGCGCAGGCCGAGCGCGTCGACGTGCGCGGGCTCCTCGTCGAGGATCGTGGCAGGTGTGCCGGGGCCGGATGGGGTCGCAGGGCGGGCGCCGGTCGGATCTCCCTCACCCAGCCTATCTCGGACAGTCAAGAAGGGCCCTCCCCCCGGCCTGGTTGCTGCATGCGAGGCGGAAACCTTATCAACTGGGTTCGCATCATGTCGAACCCCATGCACACCTACGGGTACAGGCGCTGGAGCGGACGGACACGGGTGTCCGTGCTCGCCGCGCTGCTCGCATCCGGCCTGGTCGCCGGCTGCACTTCGCCCTTGCGGGGCGACCGCGGCGCCCCGGAGCCGCCGGCC
Organism: Deltaproteobacteria bacterium; assembly: GCA_019311115.1. Classification (GTDB taxonomy): domain Bacteria; phylum Myxococcota_A; class UBA9160; order SZUA-336; family SZUA-336; genus JAFDDB01. Next base: position 17,944 of record JAFDDB010000027.1, on the reverse strand, counting down.
CGCGTGCTGGGGCCGGCGCGTCAGCTCACCTTCGAGGGCGCGCGCTCGGGCGAGGGGTACTTCGACCGCGACGGCTCGGCTCTGGTGTTCCAGAGCGAACGCGAGCCGGACAACCCCTTCTACCAGATCTACTGGATGGACCTGAGTACGGGCGATGTCGAGCGGCTCTCACCGGGCCACGGCAAGACGACGTGCGCGTGGGTCCACCCCACGGGCGACCGCGTGCTCTTCGCTTCGACTCACGACGATCCGGACGCCCGCAAGAAGCAGGCGGAAGAGTTGGCGGAGCGCGCGGAGGGGCGCGAGCGCCGCTACAGCTGGGACTACGACGATCGCTACGAGCTGTACTCGATCGAGCGGCCGGGGGGCGCCCTGCGGCGCCTGACCCGCGCGCGTGGCTACGACGCCGAGGCCTCGTGGTCGCCCGACGGCGACACGATCGTCTTCGCCTCTAACCGCGACGCCTTCGCACGCGACCTCTCGCAGGCCGAGCGCGAGCGCTTGGAACGCGACCCCTCCTACTTCGTGGACCTGTACCGGATGGACGCCGACGGCAGCGTGCAGCGCCTGACGCGGACCCCGGGCTACGACGGTGGTCCCTTCTTCAGTCCGGACGGGTCGCGCATCGTGTGGCGGCGCTTCTCGGAGGACGGGGCGACCGCCGAGATCTACAGCATGGCGCTCGACGGTGGCGACGTGCGGCAGCTCACCCGGCTCGGGGCCATGAGCTGGGCGCCGTTCTACCACCCGTCTGGCCGGTACCTGGTGTTCACGACCAACCTGCACGGGTTCGGGAACTTCGAGCTGTACCTGGTCGACGTGGAGGGCGCGCGCGAGCCCTTGCGCGTGACCGACAGCGAGGGCTTCGACGGGCTTCCCGTCTTCGCGCCCGATGGCCGCACGCTCGCGTGGACCAGCGGCCGCACGCCCGACGGCAAGTCGCAGATCTTCCGGGCCGACTGGGACCACGCCGCGGCGCTCGGCGCGCTCGGTCTGTCCGGGTCCCCGGCCCCTTCTGTGGAAGGGGCTGCGGTGCCGCCGCTGCTGCCGCCGGATCCTTCGATCGGCGTCCGCGAGCTCCGGTACCACGTGGACGTGCTGACCTCGGACGAGATGGAGGGACGCGCGACGGGCTCGCCCGGAGAGGCTCGAGCCACCGCGTACGTGGCCAGCGTGTTCGCGGTCCTCGGTCTCGAGCCCGCCGGCGACGACGGGACCTGGTTCGAGCAGTTCGACTACGTGGCCGGCGGGTCGCTGGGGGAGGGCAACGCGCTGCGCACGGACGACGGTTCGGGGCCGGCCCTCGAGGTCGACCGCGACTGGCGTCCGCTCGCGTTCTCGCGCAGCGGCGAGGCGCCCGAGGCGGCGGTGGTGTTCGCGGGCTACGGGATCGTCGCGCCCGAGTCCGAGGCGAGCCCCGCCTACGACTCGTACGCGGACCTCGATGTCGAAGGCAAGTGGGTGCTGGTCTTCCGCTTCCTGCCCGAGGACCTGCCGCCCGAGCGACGCCAGGACCTGGTTCGCTACGCGGGGCTCCGGTACAAGTCGACCGTCGCGCGGGACCGCGGAGCGATGGGCCTGCTCGTCGTCACCGGCCCGCGCAGCCAGGTTCGCGATCCGCTGGTGTCGCTGGTCGGCGACGTCTCGCGGTCCGGCACGAGCCTCTTCGCGGCGTCGATCCGGCCCGAGATCGCGGACCGGATGCTCGCACCCCACGGCGACCTGGACGCGCTCCAGCAGGCGCTCGACGGCGGCGACGCGGTGGCCGGCTTCGAGATTCCGGGCGCGCGCGTCTCGGCCGTTATCGACCTGGTCGCGGAGATGGAGGCCGGCCGCAACGTGCTCGCGAGACTGCCGGGAACGGGTCCCGACTCGCTCGCGCCCGTCGTCGTCGGGGCGCACCTCGACCACCTGGGCCGCGGCGAGACGGGCGGCTCGCTGGCGCGCGACGACGAGCGCGGCCAGATCCACCGCGGCGCGGACGACAACGCCTCGGGCGTGGCGGCGTTGCTCGAGATCGCGGGCGCAATGGCGGCCGACCCGCCACGCCGCGACGTGGTGTTCGCCGCCTGGTCCGGCGAGGAGTCCGGCCTGATCGGGTCCGCCCACTTCGTCAAGGCCCTTCCGGCGCCGGACTTCCATAGCGACCCCGGCGACCGCGCGATCTCGGCCTACCTGAACCTCGACATGGTCGGCCGGCTGCGCAAGAGCCTCGTGCTCTTCGGCGTGGGCTCGAGCCCGGTGTGGAAGCGCGAGATCGAGCGGCGCAACGTGCCGGTCGGCCTGCGGCTCGAGTTGCAGGACGACAGCTACGTTCCGAGCGACGCGACCTCGTTCTACCTGAAGGGAGTGCCCTCGCTCACCGCCTTTACCGGCGCGCACGCCGAGTACCACACGCCGCGCGACACCGCGGATCGTCTGGACTACGAGGGCATGCGCGAGGTCGCCCGCCTGGTGCGGGGCCTCGCCGACTCGCTCGCGTCGAGCGACGAGTTGCCCGAGTACCTGGCGACCGAGCGCCCCGAGGGCTCCGGCGGCGCGCGCGCGTTCCTGCGCGCCTGGCTCGGCACGATCCCGGACTACGCGCCTCGCCAGGCGTCGGGCCTGCCGCTGTCGGGCGTGATGAAGGGCGGGCCCGCCGACGAGGCCGGCGTCCGCGGTGGCGACGTGATCGTCGAGCTGGCGGGGCGCCGCGTCGAGAACATCTACGACTACACGTACGCGATCGAGGCGCTGAAGGTCGGCGAGACCGTGCGCATCGCGGTAGAGCGCGACGGGAAGCGCCTGGAGTTCGACCTGACGCCACGGTCGCGCCAATAAGCCCGCGGGCGGGCGGAAGGGTCTAGTCCTTGATCTGCTCCGCCAGGTAGCGTTCACGCCCCACCTGCGCGACCAGGTGCAGCTGTGCCTCGAGCCAGTCGACGGCGTCCTCTTCGGAGGTGAGGATGCCCTCGAGCAGCTCGCGCGTGCCATTGTCGGACTTGTCGCGCGCCTGGCCGATGGCCTGGTTCAGCCGCTCCACGGCCTCCTTCTCGGTCGCGAGCTGGAGCTCGAGCTGCTCGACGGGCTCCTCGCCCACGCGGACCGGATCCAGGCGCTGCACGTTCGGCGTGCCCTCCAGGTAGAGGACGCGCTCGATCAGCTGGTCGGCGTGCTTCATCTCGTCGATCGACTCGTCGTGCGCCTTCTTGGCCAGGCGCTGGTAGCCCCAGTTCTCGAGCATCTTGGCGTGCACGAAGTACTGGTTGATCGCCGTCAGCTCGGCCGTGAGGATCGCGTTGAGCGACTCGATGATCTGCGCGTCACCCTGCATGCAGCGATGGTGCGCCCCGGCATCTGGCCGTGTCAAACGTCCGCTCTATCCTGTGGGCGCAGTGGCAGACGTACAGGCGCTGGTGGTGTCCGGATTTCTCGGCTCGGGAAAGACCACGCTCGTGCGCCGCCTGCTCGAGGCCGCCCAACGTGACGGTCAGCGCGTCGCGATCATCTCGAACGAGTTCGGAGAGCTCGGCATCGACCAGTCGCTGCTCGGGGATTCGGCCGAGGCCTACGTGGAGCTCGAGGGCGGCTGCGTCTGCTGCAAGCTCGCCGACGACCTGGTCGAGACGCTGCAGGAACTCTACGAGCGCGTCGCACCGGAGCGCATCATCGTCGAGACGTCGGGAGTGGCGCTGCCCTACGACACGCAGCTCAACTTCTGGCGGCCGCCGGTCAGCGAGTGGATCGAGGACGACCTGGCCGTGGTGGTCGTGGACGCCGAGCAGGTGCGCGACGAACGCGAGATCGCGGGCACGTTCGAGGACCAGGTCTCGTCCGCGGACCTGATCGTCTTGAACAAGCTCGACCTGGTCGACGAGCAGGACCTGCCGGCGATCGAGGCGCGGCTCGCCGAGCTGTCCGACTCGCGCGCAGTCGTGCACTGCGTGCGCGGCGACGTCGATCCCCAGCTGCTCTTCATGCCCGCGGGGCGAACCGGCGACCGGACGCGCCCGGGGCCGCGGGAGCACCGGCACGAGGCCTTCGAGAGCCGCGAGATGGTGCTCGAGCCCGGGCTCGACACCCACGAGGTCGAGGCGCGGATCCGCAGCGAGGACGTGCTCCGCGCCAAGGGCTACGTGGACACGTCGTCCGGCCTACGCCTGGTACAGCGTGTCGGCCCGCGCATCGAGCTCACCGAGGTCGCCGAAGCGCCGCCCCGCGACATGATCGGCCGAATCGTGCTGATCCGCCGCGCTGGCTAGGAGCGCGGCTTCCGCATCGAGCGCAGCTTTCGCATCGAGCGCGGCAGGCGCTGCGCTTCTTCGGCGATGCGCTTCTTCGTCGCCGCCCACGCGCAGATCGGGCAAACCGACAGGTCGTGGCTGCGCGCGGGACACTGTGCGCGGCCGAAGTAGATGATCTGCAGGTGCAGCTTGGGCCAGTTCTCGACGGGGAAGAGCCGCTTCAGGTCGGCCTCGGTCTGCTCCACGTTCCGTCCGCTCGAAAGTCCCCAGCGCGCCGCGAGCCGGTGGATGTGCGTGTCGACCGGGAACGCCGGCTTGCGGAAGGCCTGCATCATGACCACGCTCGCGGTCTTGTGGCCGACGCCGGGCAGCGCCTCCAGCTCTTCGAAGGTGTCGGGTACGCGTCCGTCGTAGTCGTCGACGAGAATGCGGCTCAGCGCGCGAATGTTCTTGGACTTCGACGGTGACAGGCCGCAGGGCCGGATGATGCTGCGGATCTGCGGGACGCTGAGCTCCAGCATCTCGTGCGCTGTCGACGCGCGCTCGAAGAGGTGCGGCGTCACCTGGTTGACGCGCTGGTCGGTGCACTGCGCCGAGAGCACGACCGCGATCAGCAGCGTGTAGGGATCGCGATGGCGCAGGGGCACAGGAGGCAGTGGATGGAGCTCGTCCAGGATCTTGGCGATCCGCTCGGCCTTCTCCGCGCGCTTCACGCCGGCGAGCATACCGCCGCGCCGCCGCCCGGTTCCAGACCGGTGGACGGGAGCGGAGGTAGGGCGGCGGGGCCTAGCTCGAGACCTGGACGGCGCCGCGCTTGATCAGCGCGATCAGCGCCTCGTAGATCTCCGCGTCGAACTGGGGAAGGGCGTCCAGCAGTTCGCCCACGGTCGCCCCGAGCGTGGCCCAGTCGAGGACCTCGCCCTCGAGCTTCTCCATTTCTGCCAGGTCGGCGGGGTCTCCAGCGGTGGCAAGGCGGGCTTCCCGGGGCAGGGCGGCCGTGTCGAGGGTCGCCAGCTCGTCCATGCGGTGGAGCGCCTGGAGCATGACGGAGTCCATTGGAACACATGGTCCGTCAGGCTCTCCCGGCACAATGCTCGGGTGGAACTCGAAGTCTCCATCCTTCCACTCCAGCATCCGCGCCACGGCCTTGGCGCCCGTGATGCCGCCGATCTCGGCGTGGCGCAGGTTGCCTGACTGGAAGAGCAGTCGTCCCTCGACTCCCTCGGCCGTGGTCAGGACGAGCGTCCCTTCGTTCGCCGAGTTCGGGAACATCTGCAGCAGGTTCGGGATGCCGAGCGCCGCGATCGAGCCGGTGATGCCGCCGAGACGGTGCGCGTGGGCGGCGGCACGCAGGTCGTCGAGCCGGGACGCCGCCTCGGGATCGTCGGGCTCCTCGAACTCGACTGCGATGTCGGTGGCGCCGCCGGCGCGCTCGACGTGGCGGACGACCGAGCCCGTGACTACGACGTGCTCGCCGGTACGCGGGTGGACGATCTTCAGCTCGACACTGTCGCCGACCGGGATGGGCGCGCCGTGAGCGGCGATCAGCGCGCCCGACTCGCTGATGTCTCGCGCCTGCGCCGTGATCGAGTGCCCCGCGCTCAGTACCTCGGTCGCGACGCGCGCCTCGCCGCGGCGGTGCCGGCGCCGCTGGCCGGGGTCCTCGCGGGAGGAGTCGAGATCCTGGGCCTGCATGCCCGTCACCTCGACCAGCCGGGCGCGCAGCTCTTCGGTCGACTCCAGGAACTGCACCGCGACTCCGGCCACACCCCCGGCCGGGTTGAGCTCGGCGCCGAGCTGCGAGACGACCTCGGCCTGTGTCGAGAAGGTCTGGCCGCAATAGGTCAGCTCGAGGTCGAGGTCGACGACCTCGCGCATCTGGAAGTCGTCCACGGTCGGGATGAAGAGCCCCCCGCGCGAGATGTTGCTCTCGAACTCGCGCATGAACTCCTCTCGGGAGTCGAACCGGATCGTCAGCTGCTGGAACATGCTTCGCTTCTGTCGCCGCCTGTCGCTATGCGGGTCTTCCTGACGCAGCCGCGGGGGTGGAGCGCTGCACTCCTCGTATCGGTTGCGCGTGGTGGCAGCCTGAAAGACTCCGCCGGCCTGCGTGTTCCTGAGCCGGCGGCCGGCGTTCAGGGGATCAGCAGGACCTTGCCGGTGTTGCGCCGGTCCTGGATGAACTCGTGCGCGGCCGCAGCCTCTTCGAAGGGAAAGGTCGCGGCGATCACCGGCTTGACGGCGCCGAGGCGCTGGTAGCCGAGCAGGGTCTCCATCCAGGCGGCCACGCGCGGGCTCTCGTCCCAGAGGTGCCCCAGGTTGACGCCAAAGACGCCCTTGTTCTGGCTCATCAGCGCCAGCGGGTTGAACCGCAGCCAGGGCATGGCGAGCGCGCCGCGCAGCAAGGCGAGGCGGCTGCGCTTCTTGCCCCGGACCGCAGCCGAGAAGCCGAACATGCCCAGGCGGCCCGAGGGGGACAGCGCCCTGAAACTCTTGCGGAACGACGAGCCGCCGACCGCGTCGAGCGCAAGCTCGACGCCGCGGCCGTAGGTGATCTCCGCGACCCGCTTCTCGAAGTCCTCGGTCCGGTAGTCGATCGCGTGGTCGACGCCGATCGACGCGAGAAAGTCGTGCTTGGACGCCGAGGCGGTGCCGATCACGTGCGCGCCGATGCGCCGGGCAAGCTGCACGGCGGCGATCCCCACGCCTCCTCCCGCCGAGTGCACCAGGACCGTCTCGCCTGCGTGGAGACTCCCCATCGCTTCGATCAGCATGTAGGCGGTCAGGTAGTTGACCGGCAGGCTGGCGGCCTGTGCGGCCGTCATGTCGGGAGGGCGTGCGAACACGCGGATCTCGTCGGTGCAGACCACGTCCGAGTAGCCGCCGAAGCGGGTGAGCGCGAAGACGTCGCGGCCGATCCAGTCGGTGCCGACCTCTTCGCCGACCGCGTCGATCCGGCCCGCGACCTCGTAGCCCGGCACGCAGGGCATCCGCGGCAGGTCCGGGTAGATCCCCAGCCGGCCCATGATGTCGGCAAAGTTGACGCCCGACGCCTCGACCCGGATGCGGATCTGGCCGCGCTCCGGCAGCGGGTCGCGCTCCTCGCGGACCTCCAGCACCCCGGGCGGCCCGGGCCTGGGAATCCAGATCTGCTTCACCCCCGTCTTCCTCCCCGCGTTCCGTCGCCTATTCTACGCGCCTCGCCGCCCGCCGGCCCGGCCCGCGGAGCAGGAGGCACGATGTCCGCAGGCAATCTCGGTGACCGGCTGCCACGTCCACGACCGCCAGACGCCCGCGCGTCCGGCTCGCCTGGACCGGGAGAGGCGTCTGCGGTGCGGGCCGGTGCGTCGCCGGAAGAGATCCTCGACGTCTTCCTGGAGTACGTGGAGGCGCAGGGGCTGGAACCCTACGCCGCGCAGCAGGAGGCCCTGCTCGAGCTTGCCGGCGACCGCCACGTCATCCTGGCGACCCCCACCGGCTCGGGCAAGACGCTGGTGGCCACGTTCGTCCAGTTCCGCGCGCTCTGCGAGGGAAAGCGCTCGTTCTACACGGCGCCGACCAAGGCACTGGTCAACGAGAAGTTCTTCTCGGCCTGCGAGGAGTTCGGCCCCGAGCGCGTCGGCATGCTCACCGGCGACGCCACCATCAACCCCCATGCGCCGGTCATCTGCTGCACCATGGAGGTGCTCGCGAGCATCGCGCTGCGCGGTGCGGATCCGGACGTCGCGCCCTGGGTGGTGATGGACGAGTTCCACTACTACGCGGACCGCTCACGCGGCGTGGCCTGGCAGGTGCCGCTGCTGGCGCTCCCGCGCAGCCGCTTCCTGCTCATGTCGGCGACGCTCGGTGACACGCAGGAGCTGGCAGAGCGCATCCACGCGCGCACCGGACGCGAGGTCGCGCAGGTCTGGTCCGAGGAGCGCCCGGTTCCGCTCGACTACGAGTATCGCGAGACGTCGATCCACGACACCGTCGAGGCGCTGCTCGCGGAGGAGCGCGCGCCCATCTACATCGTGCACTTCACCCAGCGCGAGGCCGCCGAGCGCGCGCAGGCGCTGACCAGCGCAAAGATCACCACGCGCGCCGAGCGCGACCGCATCAAGCAGGCGATCGCGCACGCGCGCTTCGACACGCCGAACGGCAAGGAGTTCCGCCGCTTCCTGAGCTTCGGAATCGGCGTGCACCACGCGGGCCTGCTGCCGCGCTACCGCCTGCTGGTCGAGCAGCTTTCGCAGCGCGGACTGCTCAAGGTGGTCTGCGGAACCGATACGCTCGGCGTGGGCGTCAACATCCCGATCCGCACGGTCCTCTTCTCCCAGCTCTACAAGTTCGACGGCGAGAAGCTGGGGATCCTGAGCGTGCGCCAGTTCAAGCAGATCGCCGGGCGCGCCGGGCGCAAGGGCTTCGACGACCTGGGCAGCGTGGTCTGCCAGGCGCCGGAGCGCGTGATCGCCAGCAAGCGCGCGGCCGAGAAGGGACGCCCCAAGAAGGGGCGCAAGGGCCGCCCCGGCCCCGGCCCCGCTTCGGGGCCCCGAGGAGGGGGGGGGCGAGGCAGTCCCCAGGGAAAGGTCGTGTCGTGGAACCGCGACACCATGTACAGGCTGGCCCACAGCCGGCCGGAGCCCCTGGTCTCGCGCTTCAAGGTCAGCCACGGCATGGTCGTCAACATCCTGCAGCGCGATCCCGACGGCGACGCCGCCACCGGCTACCGCGCGCTGATCGACCTGATCGACGCCTCGCACGAGTCTCGGCACCGCAAGTCGGCCATGCGCCGCGAGGCCGCGGTGATCTTCCGCTCCCTGCGGCGCGCGGACATCGTCGAGGTCGTCCGCGACGCGGAGACGAAGCGCCAGCGCGTACGCATCCACATCGACCTGCAGGAGGAGTTCGCGCTCGACCGGGTCCTGTCGCTGTACCTGATCGAGGCGCTGGCCGCGCTCGATCCCGAAGCCGACGACTACGCGCTCGACGTCCTGAGCCTGGTCGAGGCCATCCAGGAGGACCCGCGGCGGATCCTGTACCGCCAGGAGGACCGCATCAAGCGCGACCTGATCGAACGCCTGAAGGCCGAGGGCGTGCCCTACGAAGAGCGCATCCGCCTGCTCGACGAGGTGACGTGGCCGCGTCCGAACGCGGAGTTCATCTACGCGACCTTCGACATCTTCGCCGACAAGCACCCCTGGGTCGCCCACGAGACCATCCGTCCCAAGGGGATCGCGCGCGAGATGTTCGAGACCTACTCGAGCTTCGAGGACTTCGTGCGCCTGTACGGCATCGCGCGGAGCGAGGGTCTGCTGCTCCGCTACCTGGGCGACGTGTACCGCACCCTCGTCAAGACCGTTCCGGAGCAGGCGATGAACGAGCGCCTGCAGGACGTGCGCGCGTACTTCCGCACGCTCGTCGCGGGCGTCGACTCGAGCCTGATCGACGAGTGGGAGAGCCGCCTCGGCTCGGCTCGCGTAGGCGCGGGGGAGGGAGCGGCCGAGGGAACGCCGGACGCCGCGGTGCCGGACCTGCTGGCGGATCCGGGGGCGTTCCGCGCGCGCGTCCGTTCGGAGGTCAACGAGTTCGTGCGCCTGCTCTCCGAACGACGCTACGAGGAGGCCGCTCTCGTCGTGCGACAGGAGAACCTGGACCGCTGGGACGCGCCGCGCCTGGAGCAGGCGCTGGAGCCCTTCTATCGCGAGCACGAGAGCATCCGCTTCGATCACGAGGCGCGGCTGACCGAGCACACGCAGTTGCGCCCGCTCGGTCCGCGGCGCTTCGAGGTCGTGCAGGTGCTGATCGACGCCGAGGGAGACGCGGACTGGCACGTGGCCGGCGAGATCGACCTGACCCACGAGCGCAGCCCGAAGGGGCCGCTCGTGCAGGTGAAGCGGATCGGACCGTGACCCGCGCGGGCTGGATCGGAGGGGCGATCGGCCTGGCGGCCGCGTTCATGCTGCTGGCGCCGCAGCCGGACCACGACGACCTGGTGCGCCAGATCGTCAGCCGCGGGCTGGCCAAGGAGGCCAGTGCCCGGGGTCCGCTCTTCGACAACCTGCTCGGCGGGGGGGGCACCTTCAGCCTCGACGCGCCGCCCCTGCTTCAGGGCCCCTTCCGCGCTGCGCTCAACGTATTCAACGCCGACCTCGATACGCCGATCGTCGAGGTACCCGCAGGCGAAGCGCCGCTCACGTTGCACATGCAGCTTCGCGAGCGGGAGGGGCGCATCAGCATCACCGGAGGCTTCGCCGCCGGACTGGCGGTCGTCCAGGGCGTGCTGCCGGCGCGATGGTCGCTCTTGGCACCCCTGGCCGCCATCGTGGTCGCGCTCGCGTTCCGTCGCACCGTGCTGGCGCTGTACACCGGGGTCTTCGTCGGAGCGGTCTGGCTGCGCCTCGAAGGGGGGGCCTCGTTTCCGTACTCCCTGGCGGCCGGGGCGTGGGATGTGCCGACGCGCTTCCTGTGGCACGAGGTCACCGACGGCTTCCGCATCGAGCTGATCAGCTTCACCTTCGCGTTGATCGCGATGGTCGGCGTGATGATCCGCGGCGCCGGCGTGCAGGGTTTCGTCGAGTGGCTGCTCCGCTTCGCTTCGACGGCGCGGTCGACCCTGGCCGTCTCGTTCGGCATGGGCCTCTCGATCTTCTTCGACGACTACTCGAACTGCCTGATCGTCGGCAACACCATGCGGCCGCTGACCGACCGGCTACGCGTGTCGCGCGAGAAGCTGGCCTACATCGTCGACAGCACGGCCGCGCCGGTGGCGGGGATCTCGATGTTCTCCACCTGGGTGGTCTTCGAGGTGTCGACGTACAGCGCACAGCTTCCGGCGGCCGGCATTACCGAGAGTCCCTACGCCGTCTTCCTGCAGACGCTCCCGTTCCGCTTCTACTGCCTGTTCTCGCTGGCGTTCGTCGCGCTCAACATCCTGACGCGGCGCGACTTCGGGCCGATGCGGCGGGCCGAGGAGCGTGCGGTCGCGACGGGTGAGCTGGTGCGCCGCGGCGGGACGCCGCTGATCTCGTCGCGCATGACCGGCATCGAGCCGTTTCCCGGCCAGGTCCCCCGCGCCCGCGACGCGCTGCTGCCGATCGGCATCGTCGTCGCCGTGACGCTCTTCGAGATCTTCCGCGGTGGCGGCGGCTTCGAGATCCTGGACCGGGACGCCGGAAGCCTGCTCACGGTCGAGGGGATCACCGGGGTGCTCTTCAAAGGCGGCGGAGCCGGCCCGCTCGTCACGGCCGCGAGCTGCGGCTGGATCGTCGCGGCCTTCCTCGCCGGCTCACGCGTCGTGCGCGTGGCGCTGGTCTCGGGTGTCGCCGCAGTGCTCCTGCTGGGATCGCCCCTGGCGGCGGCCGCCTCGGCGGTTCCCGCCAAGGCGGTGGCGGCCGCGCTCTTCGCGGGGACCGCGGCAGTGACCGGAGCGCTGCTCACGCGGCGCGGCGTGACGACCGATCGTCCGTTCCTGCCGTGGGCGGAGATCGCGTCAGCCTCGATCGCGAGCGTCCGCGCGCTGCTCTTCGCCATCGTCATCCTCTTCGGCGCCTGGATGATCGGCAGCGTCTGCGAGCAGGCGCGCACGGCCGAGTACCTGGTGGCGCTCACCTCGGGCGTCGTCACCCCGGTCGCCTTGCCCGTGCTGCTGTTCGGCGCAGCCTGCCTGGTCTCGTTCGCCACCGGAACGTCGTGGGGGACGATGGCCCTGCTGTTGCCGAACGTCGTGGCGCTGGCGGCCGCCGTCGGGGCCGAGCACGCCATCGGCTCGTTCGGCATGGTCACCGTCTGCATCGGGGCGGTGCTCGAGGGATCGATCTTCGGCGACCACTGCTCGCCCATCTCGGACACGACCGTGCTGGCGTCGGTGTCCACCGCGTCCGACCACATGGACCACGTACGCACCCAGGCGCCGTACGCCCTGTCCGTCGCCGCCATTGCCGTCTTCGCGGGCTACCTGCCGACGCTAGTGTTCTACGACACCTGGTCGTTCCCGCTCGCGTTCGGGACCGCGCTGCTGGCCGGACTGGCGCTGCTCTACGGCCTGGGGCGGAGGATCCCGGACCCGGACCCGACCTGACCCGGGGCACTGGAGTCGCCCGGCGCAGCTGCCGATCAGCCCTTCGAGCGTGCGCGGGGGCGTGCACGGGGGAGGCCGCGCGATGGTCGGAAGCGAGATGGTCGAGTTCTTTCCGATGGTGCCGGCGTCCGGCAAGGCGTGGGCGTTCTTCGGCGGGCTCGCGCTGCTCTTCGTCGGGCTTGCGCTGGGGATGCTGCTGCTCGGCTGGGGCATCGTGCGGGGCGGCTTCGAGCTGTCGCCAGACGGTCTGCGGCTCCGAGGCGCGGTCTACGGCCGCATGATCCCGGCAACGTCGCTCGATGCAGGTGCGGCCCGGCTCGTCGACTTCCGCACCGAGCCCGGGCTACGCCCGCGACGGCGAACGAACGGCATCGGGCTGCCGGGCTACCTGGCCGGCTGGGTCACCCTGCACAACGGAGACCGGGCGCTGACCTTCCTGACCGACTACAGCCGGGTGGTGTACATCCCGACGAGCGAGGGCTACGGGGTGATGTTGAGCGTCTGCGAGCCCGACCAGTTCCTGTCCCGGCTGCGCGCCGTGTACGGCTAGGACGCCCTGGGTCGCGGCGGCTCGGCTACCCTGCGGGGGTGAAGCTCGAACGCGTCGCCAGCGCACGGGACCCGCGCATCGCCGACTACCTGGACGTGCGCGATCCGCGCTGGCTGCGCGAGCAGCGCATCTTCCTGGCCGAGGGCCGCAAGGTGGTGACCGAGGTCCTGCGCGCAGAGCGCTTCCGGCTGCGCTCGCTGCTGGTCACGCCGCCCGCGCTCGACGCGCTCGGCGACGCGTTGCAGACGCTGCCGGCCGAGACGCCGGTCTACCTGGTCGAGCGCGCGCAGCTCGACGGAGTGTCGGGCGTGCGCTTCCACCAGGGATGCGTCGGTGCGGTCGACGTTCCGCCGCCGCTGCGGCCCGCCGAGGTGCTGCGCGGCGCGCAGCGCGTCGTCGTGCTCGAAGCGGTGACCGACCCCGACAACGTGGGCTCGACCTTCCGCAACGCCGCGGCCTTCGGCTTCGACGCGGTGCTGGTCGGTCCCCGCTGTGCGTCGCCGCTCTACCGCAAGGCGATCCGCACGTCGCTGGGAGCGACGCTCCGCGTGCCGTTCGCTCCGATCGACCTGCCGGAAGGGATCGCGCGGCTACGCGGCCGGAGCATCCGCACGCTCGGCCTGACTCCGGACCCCGGGGCGCCGGACCTGGCCAGTGACGGGCTGGCGCCGCGCGTCGCGCTGCTGCTCGGCTCCGAGGCCGAAGGGCTCACGGCCGAGACGCTCGCCGCGTGCGACGCGCGATTGCGCATCCCGATGGGACCGGCGGCCGACTCGATCAACGTTGCGGCTGCCGGGGCGGTCGCGATGCACCACATCTACGCGCGGCGCACGGCCTCCAGGTAGTCGGTGTAGCCGCCCGCGTACTCGCGGAGCGACGCGTCTTCGAGCGCGACCACGCGGTCCACCGCGCGGTCGAGGAAGTAGCGGTCGTGCGAGATCGCGAGCACCGAGCCCTCGAAGTCGTCGAGCGCCTCCTCGAGCACCTCGGCCGAGCGGATGTCCAGGTTGTTCGTGGGCTCGTCGAGCAGCAGCAGGTTGGGCTTCTCGAGCACCAGGCAGGCCAGCTGCAGCCGGCTGCGCTCGCCGCCCGAGAGCGTGCCGATCGGCTGGCGCACCTGCTCGTAGCTGAACAGGAACTTCAGCAGGAACGCGACCGCTGCGTCCTGGGTCATGGGCGCGGCGTCGCGCACGCGGTCGAGGAGCGTCCGGTCGAGCCACGCGTCGAGCGTCTCGTGCTCCTGCGCGTAGTAGCCCACGCGCGTGCTCGGGCCGATGCGGATCCGGCCGGCCGCGGGCTCGAGGACGCCGAGCACGAGCCGCAACAGGACCGACTTTCCCGAGCCGTTCGGGCCGATCAGCCCGACGCGCTCTCCGTGGCTCACCAACAGCTCGACGCCGTCGAAGAGCGTCTGCCCGTCGAAGCCCATCGACACGCCCGACAGCTCCAGCGCCTTCCGGCTGCCGCGCCCGCCTTCGATCCTGAGGCCCATGCGCTTCGACTCGCGCACCTTGTCGACGAGCTCGCCGCTCGCTTCCATGCGGTCGAGCATCTTGCGGCGGCTGCGCGCCTGCTTGATGTGGCGCTCGTTCACGACCATGCTCGCCCAGAGTTCGAAGCGCTGGATCGAAGCCTCGATGCGCGCGATCTCCTTCTGCTGGTCGCTCCACGTCTTCCGCTGCCGCAGCCGGCGAAGCTCGCGCTCGGCGGCGTAGGTGCTGTAGTTGCCCGGGTAGACGGTGAGGTGTCCCTCGTCGAGCTCCGCGATCGAGTCGACAGTGTCGTCGAGCAGGTAGCGGTCGTGCGACACGATCACCACGGCGCCGTCATAGTCCCGGATGAACGCCTCGAGTCCCTGCTTGGCCTCCAGGTCGAGGTGGTTGTCGGGCTCGTCTAGGAGCAGCACGTCGGGCGAGTCGAGCGCGAGCCGCGCCAACGCGATGAGCTTCTTCTGCCCGCCGCTCAGCGTGCCCGTCGGCAGGTCCGCGTGCTCCGGGCCGAACCCGAACCGTGCCAGCAGCTCGCGCACCCGGCCCTCATGGCGGCCGCCGCCGAGCTGCTCGAAGCGCTCGAGGGCCTCTTCCTGGCGCGCCAGCGCGTGCGCCAGCTTCCGCTCGTCGCCGTAGACCTGGGAGTCGGCGAGCCGTGCTTCGATGCCGTCGAGCTCGCGCTGCACCTCGGCCAGCCGCGGAGGCAGCACGCGCGCCTCTTCGAGCAGCGTGCGGCCGGGCGTCAGCTCGATCTCCTGCGCCAGGTAGCCGATCGAGAGACCGCGCGGCCGGGTCACCCGTCCGGCGTCGGCCGCGCTCTCGCCGGCGATCACGCGCAGCAGGCTCGACTTGCCCGAACCGTTGGGTCCGATCAGCCCGACGCGATCGCGCTCGCCGATGCGCCAGTCGAGGTCGCGGAAGATCGTGCGGCCGGCGTGCTGGACGGCGACGCCTTCGAGCTGGATGCCGCGCATCTCGGACTCCGCATCCCCTCCGCACACCACACGGCGTGCGTGCAGGGGGCGCGCGAGTATATGCGAGAATCCGGGCCCATGCAGTCGATCGACGACACGGTCTGGATCGCGCCGGGCGTGCAGCTCTACGGACAGGTCGAAATCGGAGCGCACTCGTCCGTGTGGCCGAACGCGGTGATCCGCTGCGAAGTGAACCACGTGCGGATCGGCCGCATGACCAACCTGCAGGACTTCGTGATGGTGCACGTGGGCTTCGACCACGCGACCGAGATCGGGGACTTCTGCTCGATCACGCACCACGCCACGGTCCACGGCGCTCGCATCGGCGACGGCTGCCTGATCGGCATCGGCGCCGTCGTGATGGACGGCGCGGTGATCGGTGCGGGCTCCATCGTGGCCGGCGGCGCCGTGGTGCCCGAAGGCGTCGAGTTCCCGCCGAACGCCATCATCGTGGGTACGCCCGCGCGGCAGGTCGCGGATCGCGACTCGTCGCACGCCAACCGGTTGAACGCGTGGCAGTACGTGCGGAACGCCGAGCACTACCGGCGTGGCGAGCACCGGGCGTGGGACGGGCCGGAGTACCAGACCTGGCTCGCCGACAAGCGCGCCGAGGTCGAGTCGGACCGGGATCTCTATTGAGCCTCGGCTCGATCGCCGTCGTCGGCGCGTCGCTCGCCGGTCTGCGCGCCGTCGAGATGCTGCGGAGCGACGGCTTCGACGGCCGGCTGACGCTGGTCGGCGCGGAGCCGCACCTGCCCTATGACCGCCCGCCACTCTCTAAGCAGGTGTTGCGCGGGGACTGGCAGCCGGACCGGATCGCGCTGCGGCGCGGCGACTGGGACGACCTGGCGCTCGACCTGCGGCTGGGGCGGCGCGCCACGGCGCTCGACCTGGGCGCCCGGAAGCTGGAGCTGGACGACGGCTCGACCCTCGACTGGGACGGGCTGCTGATCGCCACCGGCGCGTCGCCGCGCTGGCTGCCCGGAACGCGCGGGCTCGCCGGCGTCCACGTGCTACGCACGCTCGACGACGCGCTCGCGCTGCGGGCCGATCTCGAAGGCACGCCGGGCCGCGTCGCCGTGGTGGGCGCCGGGTTCATCGGCGCCGAGGTCGCCGCCACCTGCCGCGAGCGCGGGCTCGAGGTGAGCCTGGTCGAGCCGCTCTCACGTCCGATGGAGCGCGGACTCGATCCGGAGATCGGTGCGCTGATGGCGCAGGTGCACCGCGACCACGGTGTCGACCTCCGGCTCGGCACGGGGGTCGAGTCGCTCGAGGGAACGTCGCGCGTCGAGAGCCTGAAGCTCTCCGACGGCACGACCCTCGCCGCCGACGTGGTCGTGATCGGCATCGGCGTGGCGCCCGAGACCGGCTGGCTCGAGACGTCCGGGCTGGCGCTCGGCGACGGCGTGATCTGCGACCAGACCTGCGCGACCGCCGTACCGGGCGTGGTGGCCGCGGGCGACGTGGCGCGCTGGACGCACCCGGTCTTCGGCCAGAGCCTGCGCGTCGAGCACTGGACGAACGCCGTGGAGCAGGGCGTCGCGGCGGCGAAGCGACTGCTGGCCGGCGCCTCGTCCGGCGAGCCGTTCGCGTCGGTGCCGCTCTTCTGGTCCGATCAGTACGACTGCCGCCTGCAGTACGCGGGCATCGGCGGCTTCGACGGCGAGCGGCGCGTCGTGCACGGCTCGCTCGAGGAGCGCAGGTTCGTGTGTCTGTACGAGAAGGACGGGCGCCTCCACGGCGCGCTCGCCCTGAACCAGGCGCGGCGCATGATCGCGTACCGCCGCATGATCGGCGAGCGCGCTTCGTTCACCGACGCGCTCGCCCACGCGGAGTCCTCGGGCTAGACGCCGTCCTTCGCTCGCGGCGGCACCGGAGCGGGGAAGCGGTAGAGGCCGGTGTAGACCTCGAGCCCGAGCCGCCGACCGACCTCGCGGATCGTGTCCGGGCAGAAGTAGTAGGGACGAACGCGCGCGACCTGTCCCTCGGCCTCGTCGAGGCGCGTCACCGACACGAGCTTGCGCTGCCCGTCGTCGTCGGTGAACGCCAGCATCATCGGCTCGCCCTCGAACTCGACGAACTCGTTCTCCCAGGGCTTCGGACGCAGGTGCTCGGGAAGCTCCGGGTGCACGTGCACCGCCTGCCAGAGCCAGCTGCCCGTGGCGCTGAACTCGTCGCGCCCGGCCTCGAGGAGCCCGCCGGCCACCTCGACGGTGCCGCCGTCCAGCATCATCTCGAGCAGCGCCGGCAGGTCGCGCGCCTCGAGCCGCTCGATGAACCGCTCGACCAGCGCCCGCGAGGGCAGGGGCCGCCGCGAGGCTGCGGGATTGTCGGGCTCGCGCACGCGGTCGCGTCCCCGATGCAGCGCCGCCTTGACCGCTCCGACGCTCGTCTGGAGCATCACTGCGATCTCGCGCAGGCTCATGTCGAACACCTCCTTGAGCAGCAGGGCCGCGCGTTCCTGCGGCGACAGGCGCTGCAGCAGGGCGCTCCCCGCGTCGCGCAGCTCACTGCTCTGGTCGGGCGAGGGCGGGGCCGCAGCGGGCTCGAGTGCGGGTGTTCGCGCCTCGAGTTGCCGGCGGCGCATCGCGTCCATCCACAGATTGCTGGCGATCCGCACCAGGTAGCCGCGCGGGTTGTCGATGGGC
>JAFDDB010000215.1 GCA_019311115.1 Deltaproteobacteria bacterium | reverse complement strand
GCTCGTCATGCACGGGCCCGTCGGGCTCGGCCACTACCCGCGCTGGATGCAGCAGAACTGGCCGGACGAGATCGGCGGGTTCTACGCGGTGCTCGCGCGCGGCGACGACGGGAAGATCGTCGTCAACCACGCCGGGGGCGGAGAGACGGGCGCGCCGCAGGTACAGCTCAACCCGGTGCACCGCGACCACTACCACACCGACTGGGTGGCGGATCGCACGATCGCGTACCTGGATTCGCTGGACGACGACGCGGACTGGTTCGTGTGGATGAGCTTCCCGGATCCGCACCACCCCTGGGATCCCCCGCAGTCGGAGCTCGGGCGTTGCCGCTGGCGGGACCTGGACCTGCCCGACGGCTATCCCGGCAGCGCCGACGCCTGCGCGGAGCTTCTGCGCGGCAAGCCGCGGCACTGGCTGGAGTGGTTCCAGGGTCAGGGGCCGAGCAACTTCGAGGCGCCGGCGCGCTTCGTGCCCGCCGACCTCACGCCCGACCAGATTCGCGAGGTCAACGCGCTGGTGCACGTCGAGAACGAGCTGATCGACGAGGCTTGCGGACGTGTGGCGGCGCGCATTGCCGAGCGCGGCTGGCTCGACCAGACCGACATCTTCTTCACCACCGACCACGGCGAGCTGCAGGGCGACTTTGGCCTGCTGTTCAAGGGCCCGTACCACGTGGACGCCTTGATGCGCGTGCCACTGGTCTGGCGGCCCGCACCCGTGGCGGGCGGGACGCCCGTGGTCGTCGACGAGCCGGTCGGTCACGTCGACCTGGCCCCGACCTTCTGCCGCATCGCCGGGGTCGAGCCCATGGACGGCATGCAGGGCGCGCCGCTTCCGACCGCGCCCGGCTCGGGACGCGAGCGCGTTCTGACCGAGTGGGACTGCCTGCACGGCGGAACGAGCACGCACCTGCGCAGTATCTTCCGCGACGGCTGGCTCTGCACGGCATACGAGAAGGGAACCGAGTACGAGGGGACCGAGGGAGAGCTCTACGACATGCGCGCCGACCCGCTTCAGCGCGTCAACCTGTGGGACGACCCCGCGAAGAAGGCGCTCCGGCGCGAGCTGGTGGCGGACCTGTACGACAGTCTTCCCAAGGCCCCCGACACGTTGCGACAGGTCGAGGCCCCGGTCTGATTCAGTCGAGCGGCGTTCCGTCGAGCCCGTCGGGGATCGCGATGCCGAGTGCGCGGGCAAGGGTGGGCGCGATGTCGATGGTGCGCGCGCGCCCGGGCACCACGCCGCGCTCGAAGCCCGGGCCCCAGAAGACGATCGGAACCGCCCGGTCGTAGAGGTAGGGCGAGCCGTGGGTCGTCCCCTCGGACCCGCCCGAGATCAGGCAATCCGCGTGGAGCTGCAGCGTCAGGTCGCCGCTCCGCTCCGGATCGAACGAGTGGCGGTACAGCGCCGCGAACTCGCCGCTGCCCTCGGCGATCTCCTGTCGCGTCCAGGCTTCTTCGATCTCGGGCCGGGCCTCGAACCAGCGCTCGGCAAAGGCCGCGACGCGCTCGGGATCGACTTCGTGCAGCTCGGCGAGCGCGCGATCGACGTTGACGCTGGTGCCGGAGAACTGGACCCAGGCATCCGGAAAGGAGAAGAGCGGACTGAACTCGCGCCACAGGTCCAGGTACAGGCGCCCGACCATCCACCGCTGGTTCACGCGCCCGCCGTCCACCGGGCAGCGGCTGCGCCCGGTCTCGGCTAGCCACTCCGGCAGGGGAAGCACGCCGTGGTCGGAGCTGAGCGCGACCAGCGTCCGCGCCGGGCCCACGTGCTCCTCCAGGAACGCGAAGAACGCCGCCAGGTCCACGTCGAGGCGGCGCAGCGCATCGTACGATTCGTGGCTCTCGGGTCCGTACAGGTGCCCGACGCGGTCGGTGGACGAGAGTGAGAGCATGAGCAGGTCCGGCGTGTCGTCGCGGCCCAGACCCTCGTTGCGCACCAGCTCGCGGGTGAACTCGAGCGCGAGGCGGTCCTCGAACGGCGACACGGCGATGGCCGTCAACGTCTCGGACAGGTCCTCGCCGCGCAGCGGGTGCGGGCTCGTGCGGCTGAAGCGCTCCGACTCGAAGGGGTAGTCGTCCGGGCGCTCGCTCGAAAGCGGAAAGGCGTACTCCCACTGCTCGGGCACGCGGGCGAGGTAGCCGTTCACCAGCGGGTCCGTTCCGTTCCACTGCTCGACCCAGGCGGGGAGCGCGTCGGCGTAGTAGCGGCTGGTGGTGAACCCGGCCGGCCCGCCCGGCTGCAGCCAGTACGCGCCGTCGGGACGCTGCCCTCCCATGCCGATGGCGGAGCGGTCCTTGGCCGACACGCTGAACACGCGCGCGTCCGGGTAGGCGACCTTGAGCCAGTCGCCGAGCGCGGTTACGCGGATCTTGCTCGGGGAGCGCCCGGATGGTCCGGGGGACATGCCGAGGATCGCCCCCTGCGGCGTCGGGTCGGCCACGCAGTACTCGGGTGCGCCGGTGGACCGATCGAGGTGCCGGTTGCCCGGCACTCCGGCCGGTCCCGGGTGGTGGCCGGTCGCGATCGAGACGTGGCCCGGGCAGGTGGCCGTGCCCGCGTGGTCGAGCACGGCCTCGGAGTACAGCCGGCCGTCGCGCGCCAGCATGCCGAGGCCGCCCGGAAGCTCGGCGACCAGGCGGTCCCTGCGAAGCTGGTCGACGACGATCACCACCACGAGCCGCGGCTCCGCAGCGGAAGCGCCCGACGTGGCGACGAGCAGCGCGGCAAGCGCGAGTGCGAGCGGTCCCCCTCGTGACATGGTCGGGGAGTCTAGCCGCACCGACGCAATCGGTTCACCTCTGCGTGGGCCGCCCGGATCGGCTCCGGCACTCGATAGCGCGGAGAGAGCCTCAGCGCGTGGCGCCGCGCGGAGTCGAGCGAGACGCGGTGACCGGTCGACACGAAGATCGGCTTGACGCCCGGGCGCGTGCGGAGCACCCGGCCGATCACCTCGCCGTGGTCCAGCAGCCGGGTGCTGGCCCCGCGCCGGGGCCCCGGCTCGCGGTAGGTGCCGCAGAGCCGACTCTTGGCGCAGCCGATCGCCGGCACGTCGACGAGCACACCCAGGTGGCACGCCAGTCCGAAGCGGCGGGGGTGCGCGCGGCCGTGGCCGTCGCAGAGCAACAGGTCCGGACGCTCGCGGAGCCGCTCCCAGGCCTGGAGCACGGCGGGAAGCTCGCGGAAGCTCAGGTACCCGGGTACGTACGGGAACTCCGCGCGGCGACGCGCGCTCGCGATCTCGACCACGTCGAGCGTGTCGGCGTCGAGCACCACCACCGCCGCGAACAGGTCGGGGCGGCCGCGGTCCCACGACACGTCGACGCCCGCCACGCGGCGCACCGGTCCCAGGCGGTCGGCGGTCTCGACGCGCTCGCGCAGATCCTCCTGCAGAGCGCGCGCCTCGGCGACGCTCACGTCCCAGCGGTGGGTGCGCAAGCCGCTAGCTCTCCTTCGTCGTCCTGTAGTCCCCGAACGAGCGGTCGCGGTCGCTCAGCGCCTCGGTGAGCGGCTTCTCCATCAGGCTCTTCAGGTACGCGCGCGCGGACGGCTGGTGGAAGCCCAGCGCCTGGATCTGCGCGCCCGCGCGGATGGCCGCGCGCAGGCCCATCACCTCCATCGCCTGGTGCGCGCTGCGCTTGTTGAGCGCCTGCAGGTCCGTGGGGATCTTGGCCACGCGCTCGGCGATGGCGAGCACCTCTGCGTCGAGCCGTGCGGCCGGGTACGCGCGGTTGGCGAAGCCGGTCCGCGCAGCCTCCTCGCCCGAGATCGCGTCGCCGGTCAGCATCATCTCCATGCCGTGACGCAGTCCCATCAGCCAGGGGTGGAACTGCATGTCGGGCGCGCTCATCAGTCGCACGGGCGGGTAGCCGATCTGCGCGTCGTCGGCGACGTAGACCAGGTCGCAGGCGGTGGCCAGTTCGCTCCCGCCGGCCAGGCAGTAGCCGTGTACCTGCGCGATCACCGGCTTCTGCAGGTCCCAGATGGTGAACCAGCCCTGCACCACGTGGCGCGGCCACTGCCCGGCGCCGCCCGGCGTGTAGTACGGCTGGTCGACGGCGTTGTTCGACGACAGGTCGTAGCCCGCCGAGAAGCACTTGCCCGCCCCGCGCACGATGCTGACGCGGACGGTGTCGTCGCGGTCGGCCGCCTCGAGCGCGGCGAAGAG
>JAFDDB010000112.1 GCA_019311115.1 Deltaproteobacteria bacterium | reverse complement strand
CGCGGGACGGTCCGGAGAAGGGGGCCTCGAGGTCGGACTCCCGGAAGACCCCGAAGTCGTGACCGGGCGCCACGCGACGCTCCACGCCGACGTGATCGAGCTCTCCGCCGGGCGAATCGGAGTGGGCGCCACCGACGACACCGAGACGACCACCGTGGTCGAGGTCGCCCCGACCGTCGAGTTCCGGGACGCCGACGGGCTGCTGGCTCCGGAGCGCGTCCTCATCCAGCAGGGCGTCGCCTTCAGCGTCGCGGACGCCCCCACGGACGCCGATGGCAATCCGATCGAGCCCGAGTCGTACGGCTCGCTGCCATCCCTGTCGCAGTTCGGACTCGACACGCTTCCGCTTCCGGGCGGGGGCGAGCGCAGCACGATGATCTACCAGATCGAGGCGGCGAAGTCGGCGCTCACGCTGACGGAGGCTCTCGTGGGCGAGATGCTGGGCAGCGACGAGGCGGCCCAGGCCAAGCTCGACCTCGCACTCGTCGCCCGCGACGAGCTGAACGTGCAGTCGGACCTGCTCGCGCGCGAGCTGCGGCTCGCGTCCGGCGAGGACGTCAGCGCGACTCGAGACCTGACGATCGGTGATGCCGGCGACGCGAGCGAGGCGATCACGCTGCGCGCGGACGAGATCGAGCTCATCGCGGGCGACTCCGCGAGCCAGTCGAGGATCGTCTTCGCCAGTGACGACGTCACCCTGCACCGGACCGACGACTCGGACGAGAACGGCCAGGCTCCCGACCGGTTCACCCTGGTGCAGGACGCGGCGATCGACGACAGCACCGAGCTGCCGGAGCTGGCGAACTTCGGCCAGGTGGGCGCGGACGGCATGGACTACAGCCTGGTGTCGAGGAACGGGAACACGCGGCTCGGCACGGCCGAGACGGCAGGGGGCGCACTGCTCGGCGGCGTCGCGCCCGCGCGGGTCGAGGGTGACCGGATCCGCCTGCACGTGGAGTCGGCGAAGGGCGACGTCGAGATCCTGCAGAGCGTCACTTCCCTGGATGAACGCCGGTGCCCGCGATGCCGACGCGACGGTGCAGATCGCCGACTCCGCGAAGCTCCAGGGCAAGGAAGGGGGCCTGCCCACGGTATTCGCCCTCCGCCAGTCCGCCGCGATCGTGCACGGCAGCCTCCCGTCCCTCGACCAGTTCGGCTCCGTTCCCGTAGACGACCTCTCCGGCATGACCTACGAGCTGGCCACGCAGAGTCGGATCGAGGTCAACGACCCCAGCCAGATCGCGGGCTCGGACCTGGTACTGGTGGCTCGGAGCCAGGTGGGCGTCGAGGCGGGCGCCCTGCTGAACATGGTCGAGCTCGACGCCAACGGCGACCCCATCGTCGACGAGGACGGCGACGTGAAGCCGACGGGCGTGCCGCTAGCACTCGGCTCGCTGACGACCTGCAACGGCGACTGCGACTCGCCGGACGACAATCTCATCACCTTCTTGGGGCTCACGCAGTCGGTCGACACGCAGACCGGCATCTCGCTCGCGGGGCCCGTCATCTTCGGCAGCGCTCCGACCGCCGCTGACCCCGGGGTCCGGGAGGATCGGCGCCTGACCGCCATCGAGGGCGACATCACGCTCGCCAGCTCGGTCGTCCACGGGGGCGGGGGCACGCTCCGCATCACGGCGAGCAACGGCGACGTGGTGGTCGCACGACAGGTCCGCACGGACGATGAAGCACCCGTGTTGGGTGTGGTCGGCACGCCCGACTCCAGACAGGGCGGGGACGTGGAGATCACCGGCAAGAACGTCACCGTCTCCGCCGTCGACACCACGGCGAGCGCCGGCGAGGCGGGGGACATCGCGCTGACGGCGACCGACGGCGCGATCACGCTGCCCGGCGACACGTCGTTCATCGAACTCGACGCGCGCGGCGGCTTCGCGAACGAAGACGGGGACATCACTCTCACCGCCCAGACGATCCGGATCGGAAGCGACGAGGCCGACCGGACCGTAGACGAGATCGAGGTGAGCGGCCGCGACGTCATGTTCGACGGCGAGATCGCGGTGCAGCGGTCGGAGGACAGCGAGGCCCGCGTCATGCTCGTGCAGGCGAGCGGCGCCGTCGAGTTCACAGGTCCCGTCGAACTGGACGCCCTGGAGATCGCAGGGGCCGATGGTGTCGCATCAGGCTCGATCTTGTTCGGTGACTCGGTGGCCGGCGGGCTGTTGATCAGCGCCAGGGGCAACGTGGAGTTCCACGGCGACGTCGACTCGAAGGACGTCACCGCGAAAGCGGGACTCGGCGGCGACGGCGAGATCGTGCTGGGCGCAGGCGTCCGCCTCGACGTCGAAGAGCTCGACCTGCGCTCCGACGGAACGTTGGATCTCGAAGACCTCGACTTCGTCCACGCCCCGACCAAGGTCGTACTCCGACAGGACGCGGGCTTCACGGCCGCCGACATCCACGAGGTCGTTTCCGCCATCGACGACGCGCCCGTCGATCCCGACGCGCCGTCCCGGGATCGGACGCTCGGCTTCATCTCGAACCTCGGCGCCGTGGTAGCCGACGCGGCCGACGTGAACGGTACGCACCTGCTGCTCGGTGCAGGCGAAGAAGGTGTCTCGGTGCAGGGCGCCCTCGACGTGCTGACGCTGGACCTCAACTCGGACGCGAGCTTCGACGGCGGCGTCGTCGTGCGGCGGTCGACGGGCGGAACCGGCGTGGAGGGCTTCGACGCCGAGGGAGACGTCATCGTCGAGGACGGCGACCTGCTCTCGTACAGCCGCATCCGCCTGAACGGGGAGTCCACCGACCACGCCATCGACGTGAAGCGCGGCGAGTTCAGCGCGCCGGCGATCGAGCGCACCGTCACGATCGGCGGGCACGACACCCGGGTCACCGTCGCGGCCATGAGCGAGGCCGAGGTGCCCGAGGGCGCGCCCCCGCCAATCCGGTTGCTCGGCAGCTTCGGCAGGCGCGAGCTGGTAAGGGGCCCCGAGAGCGCGACGCTCTTCAGGGGCGGCAGCGTCACCTTCCTGAGCGACACGACGGCGCTCGGAGACGTGGTCGCGGACCAGGACGTGGAGTTCGCTGCGAAGGCCTTCTTCACTTCGAAGCACACGCGCGCGCGGACGCAGGAAGAAGTCGACGCCGGCATCACTCCCGACGCGCAGGTAGTCGGCCTGGACCAGGACGTCGAGGCGACGAACGGCGTGCTGACCATCGGGAACGCGATCTCGAAGCCCAGCGGCGACCTGCGGCTGGCCGCCGGCGAGCGCTACTCGATCGACTGCCCCGACGGCTGTGACGTCGCCGTGACCACCGCCGACGACCTGGAGCTTTCGGGAGATGGCGAGCTGACCGGCGTCGGCGACACGCGGAAGCTCGAGTCGACCGGCGGCGACGTGACGCTCGACGGGACGCTCGAGTTCGACGGCGCTCTCGAGGTCGAGGCGGGCTCGGGCGAGAACGACGCCATCCGAACCGGGCGGGGCGGCGTGACCCTGGAAGCCCGGAGCATCGACCTGGCGTCCTACATCGAGGGCGAAGGCGATCTCACCGCGATCGCCGAGCACATCGACGTGGGCGGCGAAGTGGCTCTCGGCCGCGCCGCCACGCTGACGCTCGACGCCGTGGACAGGATCGAGTTCACTCGCGCCGGCAGTCAGACCGTCGAGTCGGGAAGCCTCTCGCTCGACCCCGAGGGCCGCGAGCCGCCCCTCGAGGCGACGATCACGGGCAAGGGCGACCTGGTCCTGTCGGCGACCTCGGGGAGCTTCTCGATGGGACAGGGCTCCAAGCTCACGACCCCGGGCAAGCTCGACATCCGCGCCGCACGCGACGCCACGATCTCGGACCTGGGCGCGATGGAGATCAGCGTGACGGCCTCCTCGATCCGCGTGGCCGAGCGCGGCGGCGCCGACGTGCAGCTACCCGTCTCCAGCGGGGGGGGCGTGACTCGCGACCGGGGCGTGGACGTGGTCGCGAACCGCGTCACGTTCTCGGAGACGCCGGACAACGACGTCACGATCGGCACGCCGACGACGACCGAGATCTCCGACAGCCTGGCCGGTGACACCGTGCTGGTCCGCAGCATCTTCCAGAACGGGCGCGAGCTCGAGGCCGGCGACTTCGCCTGCCCCGGCGGGGTCTGCGACCTGGTCGCACAGGGCTCCGCGCTCTTCGAGGCGGCGCGGCAGCTTGCCGAGATGCCGCCCGAGGACGGTCCCGAGAGCTTCCAGCTGCTGCGCGAGCTCAACACGGTCGGAGTCTCCGCCCGGCCGCCCTGGGCCCAGGAGCTGGTCGCCTACCTCGAACGCGCTTCGCTCGGGGGGGACGAGCTACCGCCCGAGTTCGACGATCCCCGCCTGACGACGCCTCCGGTCCAGAGCGCGCTGCGCGTCTACCAGGGACTGTTCGCGCCGAGCTCGCGCTTCGACGAGTCGAGCGGCGCACAGGTCCTGCGCAGCCACCGGGACCGCATCGCGGTCGTGCTGCAGAAGGCCGAGGACGACTACGTGGCCGACCGGGGCGAGCCGCCGACGGGCGAGAGCTTCTTCGCCTACGTGTCGCGGGGATCGCGGCATGGCGAGGCGCTCTTCTACCTGAGCGCGTTCGCAGACCTGACGCGGTACGCGGCGGAGGCGGGCGTGAGGGGCGAGGATCTCGGGCAGTTCACGCGCCTGCTGGTCGAGGACGTGGCCCCGTACGGGCTCGGCGCCGACGGCCTGACCACCGCGGTTCCCTTCCCGTAGGGAGCGTCAACCCGGGAGCGCCCACCCGGGAGCGCGAGGAGGGGAAGCCCGACCTAGCGCGCCGTGGGCCGGCGTGTCTGGCGGTCGAGCCAGACCTGGGGGTCGAACGGCTTCCGTCCCACCGATTGCTGCGCGGCCGGATCCAGGATGCGCCGCCGGTGGAGCGCCCGGCCGAACATGCGCTGCCCCAGGGCATCTCCCGCGCCGACGCCCCGGTACGAGGCCTGGCGGCCCGAGGCTGCGCTCCGGCCTTCCTCGTCCGCTCGCGCCGGGGCGGCGGCCAGGAACAGGAAGGCGACTGCGCAGAGGAGCCGGGGCACCCGCTTCGGAACGGCCCGGCCAGCGGCCGACTTGAGCGGGCGCGAGCCAGGACGTAGTCCTGGGCCGGCCTGCTAGGGAACCGGGTCGCGTTCGATGTCGCAGGAGGGGTTCGGGTCGGTGACGCACGAGCGCGGCAGGGGCGGCGCTCCCGCCTGGCCGAGCACCTGGATGTCCTCGAGCTGCTCGAGCACGCGATCGTGGATGTCTTCGGGAGGCTCCATCTCGAGGACCTGGACGTAGAGCCGCTCCGCTTCGTACAGCCGGTGCAGTGCCTTCAGCGAATCGGCCAGGCGCGCCATCGTGTTCGCGCGGTTCGTGTGGTGGGGATACTCCCCCAGCGTGTGCCGGTAGCGGCGCAGCGCCGCGTAGTAGTCGCCGCGGCCCATGTAGAAGTCGCCGACTTGCACGTCGTGCGCGACCAGCTGGTCCTGGGACCGCCGCAGCATTCGCCGCGCGTTCTCGGCGTCGGGCGAGTCCGGGTAGCGGTCGAGGAGCACCTGGAACTGGGCCGCGGCGTCGTAGGTGGAGGTCTGGTCCTGGTCCGGCTCGAGCATCTGCTCGAAGGAGCAGAGCCCGTTGCGGAAGATCGCGTAGGGCACGCGCGGGTGGTTCGGGTGCAGCTCCACGAAGTCCTGGTAGAAGCTGAGCGCCTCTTCGTAGTTCTCCAGGTCGAAGTGGATGTCCGCGATCCGCAGCTCCGCGAGCGTGGCGAACTCGCTGTACGGGTAGTTGTCGATCACTTCCTGGAATAGCTCGATCGCCTGGTCGTAGTCCACGTCGCGGAAGAAGAGGAAGACGCGCTCGCCCTCGAGCAGCGTCTCGGCACGCCGGTAGTAGGCCTCGGCAGACGGCACTTCCTCGATCGGCGGCGAGCTGGCACAGCCCGCAGACAGCAGGACGAGCCCCGCGAGGACTCCGGCCATGGTTCTAAGTGATTGATTTAGCAAAGGTTTACGCAGGCTATGCAAGCGGCCCATGGCTGTCAACGCAGCCCGTCCGCCCACCCACGGGCGGGGTACGGCCGGGTTGTTAGAATGCCCGTCCCTCCTCCATCGGCGTCCCGCCCAAGACCAGAGAGGTTCGATCGCATGGCTGCCTCCCAGAATCGCGACCGTCGGCTCAAGGAGCGCGACCTGCGCAAGGGCGTAATCCGCGAAGGGGACCTGAACCCCGATCCCTCCGACCTGCCCGACCTGAGCGACAACGCCGAGTTCCCGAGCGACGAGTCGCTGGCGGGCCTGGCGCAGGATTTCGAGGCCCAGAAGGTGGCGCGCGACCTGCGCATCGAGCGGTCGATCGCCGAGCCGCCGCCGGCCGAGATGCCGATCCAGCCGCCGCCGATCCCGTTCGACGTCGAATAGACGCGCATCGTGATCAAGGCGGCGTTCGGTCAGGACTTCGACCAGGTCGTCCGGCGCGTCTTCCCGTTCGTCGCCCGAATCCGCGTCCACCCCGACGTGCTGACGCTTCTCGGTGTCGGCGTGTCCGGCCTGGCAGCGCTCGCCTTCGCCTTCCACCAGGATCTGGCCGGCGGCGTGGTGCTGATCCTGGCCGGCTTCTTCGACCTGATCGACGGCGTCGTGGCCCGCATCCAGGGCGTCTCCACGCGCGCCGGTGCGTTCCTCGACTCGTCGATGGACCGCGTTGCGGATCTGCTCGTGTTCGCGGGCATCGCCGTGGGGATGGCCTCTCGGCCCGCGGAGGCCGGGGGGGCCGACATCGGTGGACTCGTGCTGGTGATGGCTGCGCTGATCGGCTCGGTCATGACCAGCTACACACGCGCACGGGCCGAGGCCGAGCTTCACGAGAGCTTCGGGGTCGGCTTCGTCGAGCGGGGGGAGCGCACCGTCGTACTGATCCTGGGCGCGCTCACGGGGTACCTGGTCGCGGCTCTCTGGCTGGTCGCCATCGGTTCCATCGCCACGACGGTCCAGCGCGTCGTCGTCGCGCGGCGGTTGCTGCTCGAGCGCGAGCCCCCCGGATCACAGGCTTCCGACGCGCTCCCCGGCGCAGCAGAAGCAGGAGAGTGGGAAGATGTCGGCTGAGCAGCAGGGACCGCGCGGTTTCGAGATGCACGATCCGGCCTCGACGTCGGGGGCGGCCGACGGTTCGCAGCGGGACCTGCCCGCCCCGACCTTCGCGACCTTCGTCCTGTCGCTCTCCACCTCGGCGCTGCTCCACATGGGCGTCGTCGAGGACCCGGAGCCCGGGGGTCAGGCCGTGGAACCCGACCTCCAGATGGCGCGGCACACCATCGACTTGCTCGAGATGATCCAGGAGAAGACCCGCGGCAACCTGGAGCCCGAGGAAGAGCAACTGCTGAGCGGCGTGCTGCACGATCTGCACATGCACTTCGTGGAGGCCGGAAAGGACTAGCTCCCGTGGTCAAGGTGCTCGCCCCGGCCAAGCTGAACCTGGGCCTCCGCATCCTGGATCGTCGGCCCGACGGCTACCACGAGATCGAGACGGTCTTCGTGCCGCTGCGGCTCTTCGACGAGCTGGAGATCGAGGCGTCCCCGGAGCCGGGGATCCACTTGGAGTGTGACGACCCGGCGCTGCCGCTGGACGGCCGGAACCTGGCCGTGCGAGCGGCGGAGCGCACTTCGGCCGCGCTCGGCGTCGAGCCGGCCTGGGCGATCCGGCTGCGGAAGCGCATCCCGGTGGCGGCCGGCCTGGGCGGAGGCTCCTCGGATGCGGCGGCGGTGATCCTGGGCCTCGAGGAACTGGCGGGCACGGCGCTCGACTCCCGGGTCCGGGCCGAGTTGGCGCGGGGGCTCGGGGCCGACGTCCCCTTCTTTCTGGACCCGCGTCCCGCGGTGGGGAGGGGCGTGGGCGATCGGCTGGAGCCGATTCCCGACGTGCCCGAGCTGAGCTGGCTGCTCGTCCGGCTGCCCTTCGGCATCTCGACCGCGGAGGCCTACCAGAGCGCGTCGCGTGAATTGACGCTCCCCCGGAGGGGGTCTAGTATCGCGGCGCTCCTGGGGCCCTCCGGGGCTGTCGGCTCACCCGAGAACGACCTCGAGACGTTCGCAGTGCGCGGTCACCCGGAGATCGAGCAGGCGCGTCGGGCACTCCTCGAGGAGGGGGCGAGGGCTGCGGGGATGAGCGGAAGCGGTCCCACGGTCTACGGTCTCTTCGATGACACGGAAGCGGCCCGGGCCGTCGCCGCCCGGGTGACGGGGGCGAGGCTACCCGAGGGGGCCGAGGTGATCGTTTCGACTTCCCCGGGCAGCGGGTTCAGCGACTGGGGATGGGGCGTAGCCAAGTGGTAAGGCAGCGGGCTTTGGACCCGCCATTCGCAGGTTCGAATCCTGCCGCCCCAGCCAAGGTGCAGCGGGCGGCGGGCGAAGATCGGCAGAGATCGAGCGACGAGGACGGAGCATGCCAAGCTTGAAGATCCTGAGCGGGAACGCGCACCCCCGGCTGGCGCAGTCGATCTGCGACTACCTGGACGTGGAGCTCGGCCGCGCCGACGTGCGGAACTTCAGCGACGGAGAAGTCTTCGTCGAGCTCGGCGACAACGTGCGCGGCATGGACGTGTTCGTCATCCAGCCGACCTGCCGTCCCGCCAACACCAACCTGATGGAGCTGCTGATCCTGCTCGACGCGATCCGCCGCTCCTCCGCCAAGCGCATTACCGCCGTGGTCCCGTACTACGGCTACGCCCGTCAGGACCGCAAGCACCGGGCGCGCACGCCGATCACCGCCAAGCTCGTGGCCGACCTGATCTCGGCGGCCGGGGCGAACCGCGTGCTGTGCATGGACCTGCACGCCGGCCAGATCCAGGGCTTCTTCAACATCCCGGTGGACAACCTCTTCGCCATGCCGGTGCTGCTCGACGAGCTGCGTCAGGTCATCCCGCGCGACGAGCCGGTCACGATCGTGTCGCCCGACGCCGGCGGCGTCGAGCGGGCGCGCGCCTTCGCCAAGCGGCTGGGCGGCGACCTGGCGATCGCGGACAAGCGTCGCGAGCGCGAGAACGTCGCCGAGGTGCTGCGCATCGTCGGCGACGTAAAGGACCGGAACGCCGTGATCGTAGACGACATCGTCGACACCGCGGGATCGCTGACCGAGTGCGCAAAGGCCGTGATCAAGGCCGGAGCCAACCGGGTCTTCGCGGCGGTCACGCACCCCGTGCTCTCCGGCCCGGCGCTCAAGCGCATCGAGGAGTCGGGGATCGCGCAGCTGATCACGACCGACAGCATTCCCATCAGTCCCGAAGTCCAGGGGAGCGATCGCATCGACGTCACGACGATCTCGCGCCTGCTCGGGGAGTCGATCCGCAGGATCCACAACGAGGAGTCGGTGAGCTCGCTCTTCGTCTAGAGCGACTGCCGAGTAGAGCCGGGAGATCCCGATGCAGAGAGTGGAACTCGAGGTGAGCATGCGCGACGCCACGGGCAAGGGCCCGATGCGGCGCCTGCGTGCAGAGGGCAGCGTGCCCGCCGTGGTCTACGGCAGCGGCAGCAAACAGCTCAACCTGAAGGTCGACGCCTTCTCGTTGGGTCGTGTGGTCCGCCACGGCACGAACCAGCTCATCGACCTGAAGGGCCTCGGCAAGGGGCGGCTCGTGCTGTTGACGGAACTCCAGCGTGACCCGGTCTCGCAGAGCCTGATCCACGCGGACTTCTTCGAGGTCGACACGAAGAAGAAGATCCACGTGGCCGTTCCGCTCCACTACGAGGGCCGGTCCCACGGCGTGGAGATGGGCGGGGTCCAGGAGATCCTGGTCCGCGACGTCGAGGTCGAGTGCCTGCCGCTCGAGATTCCCGACTCGTTCACTCTCGACGTCTCGGCCCTCGACATCGGCGACTCGCTGCACATTTCGGACCTCTCGCTGCCCGACACCGTGACCCTGCTGGTCGCGGACGACGTGACCGTGGTGCACGTCGTGGCGCCGCGCGTGGTCGAGGAAGAGGAAGAGACCGAGGGCGAGGGGGGCGAGGTGGCCGAGGGCGCCGAGGCTGCGGAGTCCGGTGCCGACGCGGCTGCGGGCGAGTCCGCGGAGAAGGCGACCGAGTAGTCGTCCGCGAGGACATGCGTCTCATCGTCGGGCTCGGCAACCCGGGCGCCAGGTACAAGGACACGCCCCACAACGCCGGTTTCCAGGCTTGCGACCGCTTTGCGGAGCGGCACCGCCTGGGCCGTTCCGCCACGAAGTTCCAGGGCGTCTTCTGGCGAGGGCGCGCGCACAACGAGGACATCGGAGTCTTGAAGCCCCAGACCTACATGAACCTGTCCGGCCAGTCCCTGGCTGAGGCACTGCGCTACCTGCCCGCGGAGGCCAAGGACGTGATCGTCGTGTTCGACGACATGGACACGCCAGCGGGACGGCTGCGCATCCGCAAGCAGGGCGGCCACGGCGGTCACAACGGTCTGCGGTCGGTGACCGAGCACCTGGGGTCCGGGAACTTCCCGCGCATCCGCATCGGCGTCGGGCGCCCGCCCGGCCAGCGTGACGCGACCTCGCACCTGCTGAACCGCGTCCGCAAGTCGGAACGGGAGCGATTTTCGGAGACCGTCGACCTGGCCGTCGACGCGCTCGACGCGATTCTGACCAAGGGCATCGATCTGGCGATGAACCACTACAACAGCGTGGTGATCGCCTCAGAAGAAGACGAAGAGGAGGGAGAGAAGTGACCACCATCGTAGCGGCCGTACTGGGCGCGGGCGTCATCGCGCTCGTGTTCGCGTGGTTCAAGGCGCAGAGCGTGGCCCGGGCCGAGGTCGGCACCGAGCGCATGGCGGAGATCGCGGGCTATATCCGCGAGGGCGCCATGGCGTTCCTCGCCGCGGAATACAGGGTGCTCGCGGTGTTCGTCGTCGCGGTCGCTGTAATGCTCGCGGGCGGCTACTGGGCGCGCGGCACCTCGCTGATCGCGTTGTCGTTCGTCGTCGGCGCGACCTGCTCGGGCCTCGCCGGCTTCTTCGGCATGCGCGTCGCCACGCTGGCGAACGTGCGCACCACCGCCGCCGCGCGGAACTCGCTCAACGAGGGACTGAACGTCGCCTTTGCCGGCGGCTCCGTGATGGGCATGTGCGTCGTCGGGCTCGGAATCATCGGGCTGTCCTCGCTGCTCCTGCTCTACACGGGGATGTACGGCTGGGGCGTGGAAGACGTGACGGAGACCGTCCTGACGCTGCTCTCCGGCTTCTCGCTCGGCGCCAGCTCGATCGCGCTCTTCGCGCGCGTGGGCGGCGGCATCTACACCAAGGCGGCCGACGTCGGCGCCGACCTGGTCGGCAAGGTCGAGGCGGGACTTCCCGAGGACGACCCGCGCAACCCGGCGGCGATCGCCGACTGCGTCGGCGACAACGTCGGCGACGTGGCCGGAATGGGTGCGGACCTGTTCGAGTCCTACGTCGGCGCGATCATCGGAGCCATGATCCTGGGCGTCCCGTTCGCCGCGAACCGTCTCGGCATTACCGACGGGAGCGAGCAGGTGCTGTACGTCGTATTGCCGCTCGTGCTCGCCGCTCTCGGTATCATCGTCTCGATCGGCTGCACCTTCCTGGTGCGCACGAGCGAGGGGGGCAATCCCCAGAAGGCGCTCAACATGGGCGAGTTCGGCTCGGTCGCGATCATGATCCCGGTCGCCTGGGTCGCGATCGCTCTCACGACCGGCAACGCCTACACGGACCCCGACACGCTCAGGATCCTGGGCGCGATGGTGCTGGGCCTGGTCGGCGGCGTCGTGATCGCGCTGGCGACCGAGCACTACACCGCCACCGGCACCAAGCCCGTCAACGAGATTGCGGCCGCGTCGCTCACCGGCGAGGCCACCACGGTCATCGCCGGGCTCGCCGTGGGGATGCGCTCGACGGCCATCCCGGTCTGCACGATCGCCCTCGCGCTCATCGGCGCGCACTACCTGTCGGGGCTCTACGGAATCGCGATGGCTGGACTCGGAATGCTCTGCACGGTCGGGATCCAGCTCGCGGTCGACGCCTACGGTCCGATCGCCGACAACGCCGGCGGCATCGCCGAGATGAGCGACCTGCCTCCCGAGGTCCGCGAGCGCACCGACCTGCTCGACGCGGTCGGCAACACCACCGCCGCGATCGGCAAGGGCTTCGCGATCGGCTCCGCGGCGCTGACGGCGCTGGCGCTGTTCAGCGCGTTCCGCACGCAGGCGAACCTGGAGACGCTGAACCTGCTCGACCCGATTGTAATGGCCGGCGTCTTCATCGGTGGCATGGTGCCCTTCGTCTTCAGCGCCATGGCGATGAAGGCCGTGGGCGACGCGGCGGGCGAGATGATCGAAGAGGTCCGCCGGCAGTTCAGGGAGATCCCCGGCCTGCTCGAGGGCACGGCGCCCGCGGAGTACGCGCGCTGCGTCGAGATCTCGACCCGGGCCTCGATCCGCCGCATGATGGCGCCCGGTATCCTGGCCGTGAGCGTGCCCGTCGTCATGGGCTTTGTCAGCAAGGAGTTGCTGGGCGGCGTGCTCGCGGGCGTCACCGTCACGGGCGTGCTGATGGCGCTGTTCATGTCGAACGCGGGCGGGGCCTGGGACAACGCCAAGAAGACGATCGAGCAGGGCGCGCACGGTGGCAAGGGCACCGACGCGCACCGGGCCGCGGTCGTCGGCGACACCGTCGGGGACCCGTTCAAGGACACGGCCGGGCCGGCACTCAACATCCTGATCAAGCTGATGGCGGTCGTCGCCGTGGTGATCGCCCCGCTGATCCGCTGACCGCAGAAGCTGGCCGGGGCGGGGCAGTGCGGTTACACTGCCCGCCCTTGCGAACCCTTGGTTCCGGCTGCGCCGGGGCCCACCAGACCGGGAGGAGCCGTGAGAGAGTACGAGTTCGTCTACATCGTCCAGCCCGACGTCGAGTCGGAGCGTCTGGACGAGATCCACGCCCGGGTCGAGTCGGCCATCAACGGCGGCCAGGGCCAGGTCCTGCTTCGGGACGACTGGGGCAAGCGCAAGCTCGCCTACGAGATCCAGAAGTTCCAGAAGGGCCACTACTTCCTCGTCGAGATGCTCGGCGACGGCAAGTTCGTCACCCAGCTAGAGCGCGACATGCGCCTCGACCCCGATGTGCTGCGCTTCCTGACGATCCTGGTCGACGAGGAAGTGAAGGACCTGCCCGAGCGGCTCGAGCGCGCCAAGCGCGAGGCCGCCGAGCGCGAGGAGCGGCGTGCGGAGCGCGAGAGGCTCGATCGCGAGCGCCAGGAGCGCGAGCGCACCGAGGCGGCCGCCCGTGCTGCCGCGGCGCCGCCGCCGGCGGTCAAGGAAGCGCCCGCCGCTCCGGCCGAGGCTC
>JAFDDB010000111.1 GCA_019311115.1 Deltaproteobacteria bacterium | reverse complement strand
ACCTGCCCATCGAGAGCATGGGCGACATGAGCTTCAGCCGCGCGATCGGCCGCGCGCAGATCGAACTGGTCGCGGGGCGCGTCTCGGCACTCAACGAGTGCTTCTACTGAACCACCGCGCACACCATGCTGCTCCGTGTGAGCGGCGAGATCGCCGGTGACAAGCCCGACCTGTCCGCGGTGACCGACCGCGAGGCGGCGGCGCAGAGCGGAGTCGCGCACGGCGACGTGTTGCTGGCCTTCTCCGAGGCGGCCGTCACGGGCACGGAAGAAGAGCTGTCCAGCGCGCGCAGCGCGGTCGTCGACGCCATGGGCGAAGAAGCGATGGTCGACGCGGCGGCCATCATCGGCAACTTCCAGCGCATGGTGCGCATCGCGGACTCCACCGGCATCCCGCTCGACGCGCCGCTCGCAGCGTTCAGTGCGGGGGTGCGAGCCGACATCGGCATCGACGACTTCGGCTCGGCGCGCAACACTCGCAAGTCGGGACCGCTCGGGCGCGCCTTCGCACGGCTCGTCGCGCCGATCGCGGTACCCGTGGCGCGCATGCTCACGCGGCGAATGATGCCCGCCGGCGATCGACCGGACCCCGGAACAGAACCGCCCGTCGACCGGACCTGATCCGCCGCGAGCCTGCGCTCGCCCGCCTTCTCATCGCCCCGCCCACGGCCTAGCATTCCCCACGAGTCGAGGCGGGTGCGGAGCGAGAGGAGAGCTGCGTTTGGCGGGAGCGTCTGATCGGGCCGGGTGGGTGTCTACGACCCTCGCCATCTGCGGCATCGCCCTGCCTGCCCTGGCCGTCCGCGTCGCGCTGATCTCGGCGATGACCGGCGGGCTGGGCGCCCCCGACGTTCCAGGCTTCGCGTCGGACCTGGGCGCTTCGCTGCTCTTCGCCGCCCTGGTGCTCTTCGCCGCGCGGGCGGGCACGTGGCTCGCGACCGGCCTCGCGCTCGCACTCACGGTCGCGTGGGTCGTGGCGCACCAGGCCCAGTACGAGATCGCGCTCGCGCTGGACTCACTGGCTTCGGTGCTCGACCTGCGCTTCCTGGGGAGCCGCACCTTCATCGGCGGCTCGGTGCTCTGGGTGTCGAACGCGTGGCTACTCGCCGTGTCCGTGGCGGGGTCGCTACTGGGCGTCTGGTTCGGAACGCGCGCACCGACGGGCGGGCGCCGCATCGTCGCGATCGCCGCGACCGGCGCGCTCGTGCTGGCGGTTCACCCGCTCTTGCCGCTCGGCGAGTGGCGCGTCGGCTGGCGGCAACAGAACCTGATCCACCACAACCTCGAGGCGCTCGCCGTCCTCGCGCTCGGCTCCCGCCGCACGGCGGCAGGCGACCACGCGTCCGCGGTCCTCGAGCGCGTGCCGGGCATGGCCGCGGACCTGGGCGGTCGCGAGATCGGCTCGCTCGACCGCCGGCCGCGCAACGTGCTGCTGGTGTTCCTGGAGTCGGTGTCGGGCGCATTCATTCCGAGCCTTCGCGAGACGCACGGAATCGACGTGAGCCTCAGCATGCCGCGCCTCGACGCCTTCGCTCAGACGGGCCTGCGCTACCCGGACTTCGTCGTGCAGCAGCGGCGTACGAGCCGTGGACTGTACGCGGCGCTCTGCGGAGAGCTGCCGAACCTGCTGCGGGCAACACCCAAGATGACGGCGTAC
Source organism: Deltaproteobacteria bacterium (assembly GCA_019311115.1). GTDB lineage: Bacteria > Myxococcota_A > UBA9160 > SZUA-336 > SZUA-336 > JAFDDB01. The sequence goes on along the minus strand of JAFDDB010000111.1, from coordinate 22,239 downwards.
GTGAAACGTCCGAACCGCAAGTGCCTGCCCCGCGTCCTGGACGAGGCCGGCTACCGCACGACCTTCCTGCAGGCGGCCCCGCTCGCCTTCATGCTCAAGGACCAGTTCATGCCGCTCGCCGGCTTCGCGAACGTGGTCGGGCACGACTGGTTCGAGCGCGGCTACGAGAACAGCGTGTGGGGCGTGGACGACCGCAGCTTCCTCGAGCAGAGCCTGCGCATGATCGACCAGCTGCGAGCCGAGGAGCGGCCATGGTTCCTGACCATGCTCACGGTCGGCACGCATCACCCGACGATCGTGCCGCACGACTTCGAGCCGAACCGCACCTTCCGCTTCGCGCGCGCGATCTCGTGGCTCGACCTGGGGGTCGACGACTTCGTGCGCGCGCTCGACGAGCGCGGAGTGTTCGAGGACACGCTGGTCATCCTGACCTCGGACGAGTCGCGAGGCCTGAGCGAGCGCGCGCTGGGCGGCGCGCGCGACGAGACGACCGTCGCGTTGACGCAGAACTGGGGCTACCTGGTGGTGCGCACGCCCGAGGGACTGGCGGGCGAGGTGACCGAGCCCTTCGCGCTGATGGACCTGCCGATCTCGGTGCTCGACTACCTGGGCCTGGCGGACCGGGGCGCGCACTTCTACGGACGCAGCGTCTTCCGGCGCTACGACGAGGAACGGCTGCTCTTCTTCTCGAACAACAACCTGCGCACCGTTGGAGCGTTCGCGCCGGGCGGGCAGCTGTTCCTGTGCAGCCACCGCTTCGACGACTGCCGCACGTTCGACATCCCCGACGGCCGGATCTTCTCGCCCGGGCGCGTGCTGCGCGAACGCGACGCGTCGGGCGGGATCGTCCAGGACGTGGCGCTGCGCAGTGTCGCGGTGCAGCGTGGCGGCATCCGGCCCGACCACTTCGAACTGGTGCAGCAGCCGAGCTTCCAGGTAAAGAGCATCTTCGAGGAGCTGATCCACGGCGGGCAGCAGCTCGCTCTCAAGAAGGGACAGTGGATCGAGGTCGAGATCGAGGTCGACGGCATGGGCGGGAACGGACGCCCCAGCATCATCGAGCACCGCTTGTCGCGCGACGGCAAGCGGCTCGGCACGTTCAGCCTGAACGTGACGCCGGGCTACCGGCGCACGTTCGAGTACACCTACGCCCCGCCGAAGGACGTGACCAGCGTCAGCGCGCGCTCGCTGGCCAAGCTGTCGGGTGGCGCCGGCGAGATGGAGCTGCTCTTCCACCGCGCCGTGATGACCGTGCACACGATCGGTGAGCGCCCCCCCACGGGCGTCGACATACGCCGCAACGACGAGCAGCGCATCGACGCAGTCACGGAGTCCGGCGGGAGCTGATCGCCGGGGCCCGCCACAGCGGCCGGAGCTGCGGCATGCTGAGCAGGAAGCCGGCCAGGTGGCGTCCGACTCGTTCGCTTCCCGCCGCGGACAGGTGGTTCCCGTCCGGCAGCAGGTCCTGGGCCGGATCGGAACGCGCGAGGAGCGGCAGCAGGTCGAGCGACGGGACGGATCGCTTCGCGAGGTGCGCGAGCAGCCGCCGCTGGGGAGCGGAGGTCGCTGCGGGATCGTCGAGCTGGAAGCGGAACGGGAAGACCACGACGGCGAGTGGGATGCCGTGCGCCCGGCAGAGCCCGATGATCCCGTCCAGGCTTCCGAGCGTCAGCTCCCAGGCCGCGTCGACCGCGGGATCGTCGGCATCGTGGACGAGCGACTCGACGAGCAGACCCTGCGCCTCCTCGGCCCCGCGTCGCGTGTCGCGTCCATAGCGCAGCCGCGCGCCGAGTCCGCTGGCGACCTGCACGGTCGCGCTGCGGTCGCGCAGGGAGTCGAGCGTCGAGTGACGCGACATCGCCAGCTGCAACCCGATTCCCGAGCCGCCGAAGCGGCGCAGGTTGAGCTTCTCGGTCACGTCGTTCAGCACGAAGCCCAGCACGACGAGGTCGGGCGAGTAACGAAGACCCTCGTCGCGCAGCCAGAGCCGCTCCTGCCACGGCGAGTAGCCGCCGACTCCCGCGTTGACCGTCTCGACCCGGCGTCCGAGCGCCGACTCGAGGGCGCGCCCGGCCGCGTACGGATAGGACTGCTCCGCTTCCGGCAAGCCGAAGCCGAAGGTGACCGAGTCCCCCAGGTAGAGGATGCGCGGCACGCCGCGCTCTCGCTCCCACGGGACCTCCGGCCCGCGCAGCCCCCTGTCGTTGACCCGGATGCGCAGACCCGCCCACTCGTCCTCGACGCCCGGACGCAGGCGCCACCCGAGTACGTCGTCACGCACGAAGATCGTCGTCGGTTTCCGGTTCAGGTCGGCGATCGGCCGGAGCCCGTACTCGAGCAGCGCCAGCGGAAGCAGGGTCGCCGCGGCGACGAACGCCAGGCGCAGCCCCGCCGAGGAACGCCCCGTCGCGCGACCGCGGGGGGCCAGCCTCGCGAGTCCGCCGAGCGCGAGCGCAGCCACGAGCAGGACGAGTTGGTGTGCGCGGATCGCCGGCGCCGGGTCGGTTGCAGGCGGCTCTGGGCGCAGGTCGAGCCAGCCCAGCGCGACCTCGTTGAACAGCAGCGCCGCGACCGCGCAGATCCCCGCCATGAAGACCAGGACGACGCGGCCGGACAGCGGGCGCGGACCCGCAGGGGGCGCGGGCGACGCTCCGGTCACCGCCCCTTGAACGTCGGAGTGCGCTTTTCGACGAAGGCCTTGACCGCCTCGCGGTGGTCCTCGGTCAGGCCGGAGCGCAGCATGCGATCGGCCTCCATGTCGAGACACACGCGCAGGCCGTGCTCGACCGCGCGGTTCAGGTTCTCCTTCATGTAGCCCTGCGCGATGGTGGGACCGGCTGCGATGTGCTTCGCGACCTTGAGCGTCTCTGCCTCGAGCGCCGCGTCGGGCACGACGCGGTTCGCGATGCCGAGCCGCTCGCACTCCTTGGCCTCGACGCGGTCGGACAGGTAGTAGAGCTCGCGCGCCTTGGCCGTGCCGACCAGCTTCGTCAAGAACCAGCTGCCGCCGTAGTCGCCGCTGAAGCCGACGTTGCGGAAGGCGGTGGTGATGAACGCACTCTCGGCCATGAAGCGCATGTCGCAGGAGAGCGCGAGCGACAGTCCCGCACCCGCCGCCGGGCCGGGGATCGCGGCGATCACCGGCTTGCCCAGCTCGTAGATCGCTCCGGTGACCGCGGCCTGGTCGGCGCGGAGCGCGCGGATGCGCTCCTCGAGACCCAGCACGGGACCGGACCGGTCACCGCCACCACGGCCGGCCATTCCCTTGACGTCTCCCCCTGCGCAGAACGCACGGCCCGCCCCGGTGAGGACGACACAGCCGACTTGCGGGTCGATTCCGAGCGCGGGGACCAGGCGCCGCAGCGCGCCCATCCACTCGCCCGTCATGGCGTTCCGCGCCTCGGGGCGGTTGATGGTGAGTACGGCGACGCCGTCTTCGACGCGCCCCAGGAGCTGCTCGGTGCCGGTATCGATCTGCTCGCTCATGTCGGTCCTCCCTAGGATCCAGTCTACCGCGAGCGGAGATGCGCGAGGGACCCAGTGTGAGTCAGTCCGACAGGGACCGGATGCGCTCCGCGATCTCGCGGCTGAGCGCGCCGACCGCCTGGCTGTGGGCGTCCACGAGATCGTCGTCCTCGGAGCCCGCGACCGGCTGCCGGATCTCGGAGGCCCCGATCACATCGGGCTCCTTCGAGCCCGGCCGCGCGATCGCCCAGCGCACATTGAGCACGACCTCTCCGCCCGGGCTGCCGTCGAATTGCTCGACCTGCAGCCGGATCCGGAACGCGACCGGAAGGCGAGGCTCGGCGGGGTACACCACGACGCGATTGGTCCGCAGCAGACTCCCCAGGTTCGCGCCCATCACGCGCAGCAGCTCTGATTCGAGGGGAGCCGCCCAGCGGCTGTACTGCGCGTACGAGACGCGGTTTCCCTGGCGCGACACGAGCTGCGGCCGGTCCAGGTAGCTCGGCAGGATTGCGGGACCGATCGCGAGGACGGGCCCATCCGCACCACCCGCCGCGGTGGTCACGGTGGGCTCGACCACCGTGAGCGTGTAGAAGACCGGCGCCGGCGTGCGGCCCAGGCAGCCCGTCAGCAGGAGCCCGGCGACGATGCCCGCGGCTCGTGAAGTGAAGCGACCCATCACTGCTCCTTCCCGCGCACCAGCGCCTCGGGGTGCTGCTCCAGGTATTCGGCCAACAGCCGCGCGGAGCGCGCGGCCTGCGCCATCTCCGCGATCGCTCGCGTCAGCTCGCGCCGCGTCGGCCCGTCCGGGTCGAGAAGAGCGTCCGTGGACTCGAGCGTCGAGTTGAGCGCCTTCAGCGACTTGACCACCTCCTGCCCGATCTCCTCGATCGGAAGCTCCTCGAGCTTGTCGACGATCGCTGCGATGCCCGTCGTGAGCTCCTCGATCGAGCGCGGGATCGTCGGGATCGCCGGGTACCGGCCACTCATGTCGACCGTCGCGGGTGGCGCCTCCGGGTGGATGTCGAGCTCGACCTGGAGCTGGCCCGTCAGCAGGCTCCCGCTCGTCAGCTGCGCGCGCAGTCCGCGCGCCACGAGCGCGAAGATCGGCCGCTCCTCCTCGAGATCGGCGGCGGTCACGTCGATCCGCTGCGGCTCGAGCTTCATGAGCACGGGAATGCTGAACTCGACCTTCTCCGGGCTGTACTCGATGTTCAGATCGACGACCTCTCCGATCCGGATGCCGCGGAACATGACCGGCGAGCCTGGGACCAGTCCTTGCACCGAGCCGTCGAAGTAGGACAGGAAGTAGGCGAACTCGGTGTACTTCTTCTCGAGGGACGCCTGGCGGTTGGGATACAGCTCGAAGACGTGGTCGGCCTCGGGAGGATCGGACGCCTGCACGCCCGGAGACGTGTCGAACGCGACGCCGCCGAAGAGCATCGACACGATCGACGGCGAGTCGATCTTGACGCCCTCGGCACCGAGCGACACATCGAAGCCGCTCGCATCCCAGAAGCGCGTGTTCTGGAACACTCGCTTGTCGTGCGGTGCCCGAACGAACACCTCGACGGTCACGAACTCGCCGGTCTCGTCCAGCTCGTAGGCGACGACCTGTCCGACGCGGATCTTGCGGTAGTAGATGGGCGCTCCCAGGTTGAACGATCCCAGGTTCTCGGAGCGCAGCGTAAAGTGCGCCCCCGGCTGGTCCCGCGTCACGACCGGCGCGACCTCGAGGCCGGTGAACGTCCGGGTGCGCTTGCCCTCCGTCGAGGGCTCCATGCCGATGTAGGCTCCGGAGAAGATCGTCCCGATCCCGGACACCTGGCCCGCGGAGACCGTCGCGCGCACCACCCAGAAGCGGGTCTCGTCGGTCAGGTAGTCCTCGGCGCCCGTGTTCAGCTGGGCGGTCACGATGACGCCGACGAGACCCTTTTCGAGGACCACGTCGGTCACCTGCCCGACCTCGATGTCCTTGTACCGGACGGTGGTCTTGCCGGCCTGCAGCCCTTCGCCGGTCTCGAAGCGGATCGTGATCGTCGGGCCCCGCTCCATGATGGCGCGGTAGCTCAGGAAGGCGCCGATCAGCACCGCCAGGATCGGGATCAGCCAGACGATCGAGATCCGGCTCTTGGCCTCGACGACGGCTTCGGGCACGCCCGGGCCCCCTCTGCCGGATGGGGGCTGGACTTCGTTGTCGTCACTCATCGCGGCCCTCGCTTGCGTCCCAGAGGAGACGCGGGTCAAAGGATTCGGCGGCGAACATCGTGAGGACGACGACCGCACCAAAGTAGACGGCTCCGGACTGCGCATCGATCGTGGCGAGTGCGCCGAGCTGTACGAGCGCGACCAGGATCGTGACGACGTAGATGTCGATCATCGACCAGCGACCCACGGCCTCGGTGATCCGATACAGGCGCGTGCGCTCGCTCGTGCGCCACGCCGAGCGCCGCTGCACCGAGATGCAGAGGTACGCGATGACGAACAGCTTGGTGAACGGCACAAAGACGCTCGCGACGAACACGACCAGCGCCAGCGGCCACATGTCGTGCATCAGCAGGTAGATCACGCCGCTCATGATCGTGTCGGACTGGACCGCCCCCAGCGAGGTGACGGTCATGATGGGGAAGAGGTTCGCCGGGACGTAGAGGACGGCCGCCGCGATCAGCAGCGCCCAGGTCCGCGCCAAACTGTTCGACTTGCGGACGTGCAAGCCCGCGTGACAGCGCGGGCAGGTCTCCTGGGTGTGGAGCCGGTGGGCGGGCAGGTGGACGAGGAGCGAGCAGTCGTGGCAGCTCACCATCGACCGCGACATCGCCGTCACGCCCGCAGTCACGCGGAGTACTCCACGCGATCCCAGATCAGCCGGGGATCGAGTGCGGCGTTCGCGGCCGCGAGTACGATGATCAGGGCGCCGAACGACCAGAGCGCGAGCCCGGGGATGATGTTCGCCATGTCGGCCAGCTTGACGAGCGAGACCAGGATCCCGATCAGGAAGATCTCCATCATGCTCCACGGCTCGATGTGCCGCAGCAGCCGAAAGACGCGCGCCAGGTCGTACGGCAGGCGCCCCAGCTTGAGTGGCACCAGCACGTAGAGCAGCAGCGAGATCTGCAGGAACGGGGCGCCGATCGCCGTGACGAAGACCAGTCCGGCGAGCGCGTACCAACCCTTGTCCCAGAGCTGGTCCACGCCCGTGGCGAGCGTCGTCTGCGTCACGTCGCCCTGCATCTCGAACGCCAGGAACGGGAATACGTTCGCGATCACAAAGAGCACGGCGGCCGAAGCCGCGAGCGCCAGTGTCCGGTCCAGGCTGTCGGTCTTGTGGCGGCGCAGGACGCCCCCGCAGCGCGCACAGCGCGAGGCGCCGCCCTCGGGAACCGGGACATCCCGGTTCAGCAGGTCGCAGTCGTGGCAGGCCGTCAGCCCCGCAGTCGTCACCGATCGCCCTCGCTCACCGCCCGGCCGCCCACAGTACCGCGGGCGGGCACCCCCCAATACCTCGCAGCGCCCTGGGTGTCCAGTCAGGGCCGCTCACGCGCAACGGGCGATCACTTCGAGGAACGCGTCGCCGTAGCGCGCGATCTTGGCCGGCCCCAGACCGTGCGCCTCGCGCAGGCCGTCGATATCGCAGGGGCGGAGGCGCGCCAGGTCGCGCAGCGTGCGGTCGTGAGCCACCACGTACGCGGGCGTACCCGCCTCGCGCGCGATCTCCTGCCGGCAGGCACGTAGCTCCTGGAAGAGCGACTCCTCGCGCGGGCCCCACGGACCCTCCGCCTCGTCCGGCTTGCCCGAGCCGGGAGCCTTCCTGCGGCGGCCCGCCGAGGCAGGTGGGACGACCGCGCGCGGCAGCAACACGCGCGCGCTGCGCTCGCCGAGCATGACCTCGCGTCCCTCGGGCGTCAGGATCACGACCGGGTAGTCGTCGCCGCGGAACCCGACCCAGCCGGCGGTCACGAGCCGCTGGTACAGGCGCCGGAGCCAGGCATCGGAGCGGTCCTTCAGCACGCCGAAGGTCGTGGTCTGGTCGAGCCCTCCGGACAGCCGGTCGTCGGCGACCCCGCGCACCAGGTTGACCGCGGCGCGCAGCCCGAAACGTCCGCTCACGCGGGCGACGCCCGAGAGCGCCTTGCGCACGATCTCGGACACTTCCTCCTCGTCCGTGCCGTCGCCGGAGTCGGGCTCGTCCAGCTGAACACAGACGTCGCAGCGTCCGCAGCCCGATACCGTCTCGGCCTCGTCGCCGAAGTAGCGCAGGATCGCGTCGTGACGGCAGCTGCCGCCCTCGGACCAGCGCAGCAACTCGAGGAAGAGCTCCCACTTGTGCTCGACCACGGCCGGGTCGGCCGGCCCCGTCTCCCGGTCGCGCTCGATCAGCCCGCGCCGGCGCGGAGCGTCCTCGGGAGACACCATCAGCAGGCCCCACGCGTCCGCTCCGTCGCGCCCGGCGCGTCCCACTTCCTGGTAGTAGGCCTCGATCGACCCCGGGGGCGCCAGGTGCAGCACGGCGCGCACGTCGGCCCGGTCGATGCCCATGCCGAAGGCGTTGGTCGCCACCACCACGTCGAGGCTGCCCTCGATGAAGCGCATCTGGACGCGGTCGCGCTGCGGACCGCCCAGCCCGGCGTGGTACGCGTCGGCGCGCCAGCCCGCGCGGGCCAGCCGCTCGGCTTCGGCCTCGCTCGCGCGCCGGGTGGGCGAGTAGACGATGGCTGCGCCGCGCGCGGCGTCGGGTGCCCCGAGCGCCTCGGCCAACTGCGCGTCGACGCGCTGCTCGCGCTCGCGCTTCCCGCTCACCTCAGCGACGCGCAGGATCAGGTTCGGTCGCGCGAAGCCGCGCAGGATCTGCGGCGTGTCGGCCGGCAGACCCAGCTGCAGCAGGATCTCGTCGCGGACGAGCGGCGTGGCCGTGGCGGTGCATGCGAGCACCCGCACGCCGGGAAGCTCGCTCAGCACGCCGCCGATCTCGCGGTACTCCGGCCGGAAGTCGTGGCCCCACTCGCTGATGCAGTGCGCCTCGTCGACCGCCACGAGCGGGCACTCCAGATTGGCCAGCAGCGCGCGGAAGCCCGGCAGGACCAGCCGCTCGGGAGCCACGTAGACCAGCGAGTAGCGCCCCTGCGCGATGCCGCGCACGCGACGCCGCGTCTCCTCGGGGTCCACCGTCGACGCCAGGAACGTCGCCGCGACGCCCCTGGCCTCGAGCGCCAGCACCTGGTCCTGCATCAGCGCGATCAGCGGAGAGACGACCAGCGTGGTTCCGGGCAGCAGGCGCGCGGCGAGCTGGTAGACCAGGCTCTTGCCACCGCCGGTCGGCGCGACCAACAGGACCCGCCGCGCGTCGAGCAGCGTCTCGATCGCCTCGCGCTGGCCCGGCTTGAAGCCCTGGAAGCCGACCGCGTGCAGCGCCGCGTCGAGGTCCGGCCCGGCTCCGTTCCCACTCCCCACGCGGGCATTCTATCCCTATCCGCTGCGCGCGCTCTCGAGCTGGTCGACGAAGTCCCGGAACCGGCCTTCCGCTCCCTCGCGTCGCGACCACTGCTCGATCCGCGCCATGTGGACGGGATGTCTCGAGGCGACGAGAACGGCCTGTTCCAGGCCCTGGGCGTCGTTCCAGTGGTAGTAGGCGGCGAGACGATCCATCACGCACTCCGTCGGTGGAAGGAGCCTCAGCACGCCGAGCGCGCTGCGGAGCTCGGCGACCTCGTCCACGACCTCGTCGCCGACGCGGAGAGGACCCTGCGGAAACTCCACCCAGTAGTGGGTGTCGGGGTGCGTCCAGTAGCGGCGGCCCGCCTCGCGCCGGAAGCCGATCTCCTCCATGGCCGGATCCACCTTCCGGGCGAAGCCCTGAACGATGAAGTCGAGGTCGTCTGACTCGTATGCGTTCCGGGAGTAGATCGAGACGACGGCCCCCCCGGAGAGCGCCGCGCGGATCCCGTGGCGCGCGAGCGCCGCACACACGACCGTCGCGACCTGATCGATGGTCGAGTCGCGCGACAGGCCGCTCACTCGGGCTTCCCGGATCGGCGCGGCCGACGCCGCTGCGAGAAGTACCGCCTTCGTTCGTCGGCTGGAAGCGCGCGCATGGCCTTGTCCAGCAGTGCCCGTACCTCGGCCAGGAACGCATACCGCGGGTTCCAGAGGAACAGGCGGGTCCGCCCCTTCTTCACACTCACCAGGAGACCCGCGCGCTCGAACCGCGCGAGCTGCTGCTGGACCATGGACACCGGCATGCCGTCGAACGTGTCAGCGATGGCGCTGGCGTACCCCTCCTCGTACCCGTGGAGGTAGAGCAGGACCTTCTCCGCAGTGGCGTTGCCGAACAGTTCCTCGAGCACGGGCGATCTCCGAATACCTGATCCTCAGGTAATATAACCTGATTTCCAGGTATTACTACCTGATTTCCAGGTACGGACACGGAGTGCTTTCAAGCCCGCTCGGATCACTCCTCGTCGAGCCGCTCGACGAGCCGCCGGGGGGCGATCAGCCGGTAGCCGTCTTCGACCAGCTCGGCGACCTCTTCCCAGTCTACGCGGTCCTTCTCGAGCCGCACGCCCACCCAGCCGTTCTTTCCCACGTAGGGCGGCACGAAGAAGCGCTCGGAGTCGCTGTCGACGAGCACGTCCTGGTCGTCCGCGGTGGACTTGATCCAGAGGGCATTGCGGCCGTCGCCGTGGTGGTCGTCGACGTACATGGCGAACATCTTCTTGACCCGGAAGGTCGGGCCGCCCCAGGCCTCCTTCTCGACGGCCTCGGGAAGCTCCAGGCAGATCTTGCGGACCCGCTTCAGCGTGGCGGCGCTCATGTCCGGACCCTACGGGTTCGACACCGGCTCGTACACGACCTCGAGCTTGAGTCCGTCGGGGTCGGCGTAGAACGCGGCGTAGTAGCCGTCTCCGTAGCCGGGCTGGCCGCCGTAGCCTGCGGGAGCGTCGAGCACGGTCGCGCCGGCGGCCAGCATCTGCCGGTGGACGCGGTCCGGGCGGACCTCGATGCCGAAGAACGACCCGGTGCCGTAGCGCGTGAACCACGCCGCCCGCTTCGGCGCGGGGCCCTGGAAGTCGGGAAGGTCGACCGGAAAGCGGCGCCAGCCGAGCGCCTCGAAGAACGCGGCGTAGAACGGAATCGAGCGGTCGGGGTCGCGGATGGTCAGGTCGATGTGGCTGAGCGGCCCCCGGATGGGCATCTCAGTCGCCGAGCTTCGCGATCCCGTCGGCGGCGCGTTCGAGCCCGTCGACGTCGCGCGCGAAGAGCGGGAGGATGACCTGGTCTACGCCGAGGTCCGCGAACGGACGCACCCCGGCCTCCTTCAGGTCGCGCCCGCGCGGCGCCACGTAGACCGCCACGTCCGACCGCGAGCGTCCGGCGTCGGCCAGCAGCGCGTCCAGGCGCGCGAGCCGCTCGGCCAGGTCGCCCGGCGACACGTGGTAGCCGTACCAGCCCTGCCCGACTTCGGCGGTGCGCCGCAAGGCGCCGTCGCTCTCGCCACCGAAGAAGATGGGCGGGTGTGGCTTCTGCACGGGCTTCGGGTTCTGCAGGCACTCCGGCAGCGTGTAGAACTCGCCCTTGTAGCTCGAGACCTCGTCGCACCAGAGCGTCTTCATCACCTCGATGCACTCGACCGTGCGCGCGGCGCGGCGCTCCCAGGGCACGTCGAGCGCCGCGAACTCCTCGCGCAGCCAGCCGATCCCGACGCCGAAGTCCACGCGGCCGCCCGACAGGTAGTCCAGGTCGGCCACCTGCTTCGCCGTGTAGACGGGCGCGCGCTGCGGCACCAGGCAGATGCCGGTGCCCAGGCGGATGCGGCTCGTGTGTGCGGCGATCCAGGTGAGGGCCGTCAACGGCTCGAGTACGCCGTCGGGATTGCCCGGGATCTTGCCGTCGTCCGAGTAGGGGTAGCGCGACGCGTACTCGGGAAAGAACAGGACGTGCTCCGGCACCCAGAACGAGTGCAGCCCGCGCTCCTCCGCGATGCGCCCGGCGGCGGCAATGAAGTCGGGCGGCGTGGCCGCCCCGAATCCCGACACGGCTCCGATCTTCACGGCGGTCCCTCCGGCTTCCCTCTTTTCGATCGTTCTCGCCCCGAGCATACTCCCTGGATGACGAGGAGCGCGGGAAGATGACGACCTCAGAAGGCGGGCGCAGCGACGCGCTCCGGCACCTGCACCCGTTCACCGACGCGCGAGAGCTCCAGAAGACGGGCTCGCAGGTCTTCGTGCGCGGACAGGGAGTGTACGTCGAGGACGAGAGCGGCCAGCGGCTGCTCGACGGCATGGCGGGGCTCTGGTGCATGCAGCTCGGCTACGGGAGAACCGAGCTGGCCGAGGCGGCGCGCGCACAGCTCGAGACGCTTCCCTACTACAACAGCTTCTTCGGCTCGACGACGCCGCCGCTGATCGAGCTGTCCGAACGGCTCGCCGACCTGACACCCGACGGCATCACGCGCTTCGTCTACGGCAGCTCGGGATCCGAGGCGGTGGACAGCGCCGTGCGGCTGTCGCGCTTCTTCTGGGAGCTCCAGGGAAAGCCCGACAAGCGCGTGATCGTGGGCCGCGACCTCGGCTACCACGGCAGCACGCTGGCCGGGATCAGCGCCGGCGGCATGAGCGGGATGCACGGACAGGGCGGACTGCCGCTTCCGGACTTCTCGCACGTCATGCCGCCCTACGCGTACGCCTACGCGGACGGCCGTGACGACGCGGAGTTCGGCCGGGCCGCCGCGGCGGCGGTGGACGAGCGGATCCGCCAGCTCGGGCCCGAGAACGTCGCCGCCTTCATCGGCGAGCCCGTCATGGGCGCCGGCGGCGTGATCGTCCCTCCGGCCAGCTACTGGCCGGAGGTGCAGCGCATCTGCCGCGAGCACGACGTGCTGCTGATCGCCGACGAGGTGATCTGCGGCTTCGGCCGCACCGGCAGCTGGTGGGGCAGCGACACGTTCGGCATCTCGCCCGACCTGATGACGATGGCCAAGGGACTCACCTCGGGCTACCTGCCCATGTCCGCGCTCGGAGTCGGAGACCGCGTCGCCGACGCCTTGCAGGACGGGGGCAAGCTCTTCCACGGCTTCACCTACGCGGGGCACCCGGTCTGCGCGGCGGTCGCGGTGCGGAACCTCGACCTGCTCCGCGAGGAGCGCGTGGTCGAGCGCGTCGGCAGCGACACCGGCCCCTACCTGCAGGCCCGGCTTCGCGAGACGCTGGCCGGTCACCCGCTCGTCGGCGAGGTGCGGGGCGTCGGCCTGATCGCGGCCGTCGAGATCGCGCGGCCCGCCGAGCTCGGGCTCGCCGAGGCCGTGCGCGAGCGCTGCGCGGAACGCGGGCTGATCGTCCGCCCGATCCGCAACGCCGTCGCGATGTGCCCACCGCTCGTGATCGAGCGTGCCGAGATCGACCTGCTGGTCGAGCGGCTGCGTGCCGGGCTCGACGACGTGGCCTCCGCCGTCGGCTCCTAGCGAGGTCGCACGAACGCGCGCCGCGCGGCCCGCGTGCGCTCGCGGATCGAGCAGCCGTCCAGGTGGTCGTCGACCAGCCCCATCGCCTGCATGAAGGCGTACGCGGTGGTGGGCCCCACGAAGGTCCAGCCGCGCTGCTTCAGGTCGCGGCTCAGCGCGGCCGACTCGGGCGACTCGGTCATCTTCTTCAGCCAGCCGTGGGTGATGCGCTTGGGGCGTCCCTTCTGCGGCTCGAAGCGCCAGAAGTAGGCGGCCAGCGAGCCGAACTCGTCCGCCAGGTCCAGCGCGCGCCGCGCGTTGTGGATCGTCGACTCGATCTTGCCGCGATGACGCACGATGCCCGCGTCACCGAGCAGGCGCTCGACGCTGCGCGAGTTGAACCGCGCCACCTGCTCGTAGTCGAAGCCGCGAAAGGCGCGGCGGAAGTTCTCGCGCTTGCGCAGGATCGTGATCCAGGCGAGTCCCGACTGGAAGCCCTCGAGACAGATCTTCTCGAACAGCCGCAGGTCGTCGTCGACCGGGTAGCCCCACTCGCCGTCGTGGTAGGCGCAGTAGGTCTCGCTCGTCGCCCCTGCCCAGAAGCAGCGGGTCGTGCCGTCGGCGTCGAGCCGGAGTCCCCTGGCGGCCATTTCGCCCGACACGGTATAACACCCGCGCGCCTCGTGGCCGACGGCGTGGAGGTCTACCGACATGCAGCACCAGGGTCCGTGCTTCAAGCTGTACGGCATGGAGCGCTCGTACTTCACCGGCAAGGTCCGCCCCGCGCTACGCGCCAAGCGGCTCTACTTCGAGGAGCTGATCCCGGACCGCGTGGTCTACGCCGACATCAGCCGGCGTACGGGGCTCATGTTCATCCCGGTCGTGGTCACCCCCGAGGACGAGACCTGGCAGGACACGAGCGACATCCTCGATGCGCTCGAAGCGCGCTTCCCCGAGCCTGCGCTGGTGCCGCCGACGCCCGTGCAGCGCGTGGTCTCGTCGCTGCTCGAGCTCCACGGCGACGAGTTCATGCTGATGCCCGCCATGCACTACCGCTGGACGAAGCCCGAGTGGTCCAGCGACGCGCGGCTGGCGTTCGCGGCGGGCAGCGCGAACAAGCAGGCGGCGAACCGCTTCGCCGACCGCATGGCGGGGTCGCTCCCGATGCTGGGCGTCACCGACGACACGATCCCCGCGATCGAGGCCCACCTGGCCGAGCTGCTCCTGCTGATGGAGTCGCTGCTCACGGACCAGGGCTTCCTGCTGGGCAACCAGATGTCGATCGGCGACTGCGGGATGATGGGCCCGTTCTACGCGCACCTCTACCTGGACCTGGGGCCGGGACAGATCGTGCGCGAGCACGCCCACGTCTCGCACTGGATCGAGCACATGAACCACCCGGACCCGACGGGCTTCGCAGGCTTCCTGCCGGACGACGCGCTGCACCCCTCGATGCGCGGGATTCTCGAGCTGATCGGCTCGGACGCCGTGCCCCAGTTCCTGGACCGGCTGGCCGCGTTCGAGACCTGGGCCGACGAGAACGCGGTCGCCGGCGAGGAGCCGCCGCGCGCGGTCGGCATGCACACGACGCGGCTGCGCGGCATCGAGCATCCCCGCATGACGAATCCGTACTCGCTCTTCATGGCGCAGCGGGTGTTCGACACCTATGCGGCCCTGGGCGGCGACGAGCGCAAGGCCGTGGACCAGGCCCTGGCGGGGACGGGATGCGAGGCGCTGCTCGCCTACGCGCCGCGCCACCGCGTGGAGAAGCGCGACTTCAAGCTGGTGTTCAAGGCCTGAGGGGCGCGGCGCCGGAGGACCGCCCGAAGAGCAGGTGCAGCGCCGCCGCGGTGCCGAACAGGATGAGCCCCAGCAGGCCGCGCGGATCTCCCGGGCTCAGGAAGGTCTCGATCGGAAACGCGATCGTCCGCTCCATGGCCGCGAGCTTGAACTCGTGCGGCCCGTTGAACTCCGGACTGCCCGCGATCTCGAGCATGTCTCGGCGGCTGCGGTAGCGCATCATCGCCGCGCTGCTCCAGCGCCCGCCGCCGTCGATGCCCCAGACCTCCATCGTGTCCGCGACCGCGCCGCCACCGATGATGGGATGGCAGGCGCGTTTCAGCAGGGCGGGCCACATGTACGCCATGTAGCGGCCGAGCACCTGCTGCGAGGTCTCGCCCGGATCGACTCCCTCGATCCGGTCGGGCTCCGCCTTCATCTCGATGACGTTCACCATCAGGAAGTCGTCGCCGTCGTCCTCGGACAGGAACTTCCGCAGGCGCTCCGAGGGCTCGGAGCCTGGGCTCCGCTCCTCCATCACCGACAGCCAGTGGTCGACCTCGTCGGCGGTCAGCGGGCCGCGCAGGTTGGTGTACCAGGCGAAGAACGCCAGCCAGAGGAGCCCCGCCACGGTCCAGATGTAGACAGGTCGCACGCTTAGCCTCCCGACCCCCGGGGTCGATATTTTGGCACTAGTCGTGTCACTATATGCGGGGCGCCCGGGCATGTCGACCTGCGCGGGGCCCTGAGGGAGGACCGATGATTCACGAGACGGACGACCTGGGCTTCGAGGCGCCCGCGCCGCTCGGCCATCCCGGCCGCAGCGGCCTGCCCGCCGGACAGCCGACCGGACCGGAGATCGGCGACAAGCTCCCGGACTTCGAGCTGCCCGACCAGCACGGCCACCGCATCCGCCTGCACGACCACCGCGGACGCTCGAAGGCCGCGATCGTCTTCTACCGCTCCGTCGTCTGGTGACCCCCCTGCCTCACGCAGCTCGTCGAGCTGCGCGACGCGTACGCGCGCTTCCTGGACGCGGGCATCAAGCTGTACGCCGTGTCCTACGACGACGTCGGCGCGATCTCGGCGTTCGCGAAGGCGCACGACGTCTCGTACCCGCTGCTCTCCGACGTCGACTCGGCGGTGATCCGCCAGTACGGGCTGCTGAACACGCAGGTGGAGCCCGGCGACGTGCCGCTCTACGGCATCCCATTCCCCGGCAGCTACGTGGTCGACGAGGACGGCGTCGTCGTCGCCAAGTTCTTCCACGACAGCTACAAGAAGCGCGACAGCCCCGACAACCTGATCGACGCGGCGCTCGGGCGCATCTCGCTCCAGCCCGAAGAGCCGCGCGCAGAGGGCGGCGACGAGACCGTGCGCGTCTCGGCAACGCTCCACGGCGGGGGCGGCGTACTGAAGCAGGGGGCCATGCGCAGCGTCGTGGTGCGCTTCGACCTGCCCCCGGGACTGCACGTCTACGCAGAGCCGGTCCCGGAGGGCATGGTGGCGACGAGCGTGACTGTGGAGGGAGTCGACGGCATCCGTACGGGGGCGCCCGTGCTGCCGCCGACCGAGCCGCTGCAGCTTCCCGGCGTCGACGCGGAGCTTCGCGTGTGGAGCGGAACGGTGGACATCGCGGTGCCGGTCTGGCCCACGGCGCCCCTGCTCTCGGAGATGCAGGAGATCACGGAGCCGACCACGACGCTCGACGTGACGGTTCGCTACCAGGCCTGCGACGACCGGACGTGCCTGCTGCCGCGCACCGAGAAGTTCTCGCTCGAGGCGCGTCTCGAGCCGGTCGACCTGCCGGATCTCCCGCTCCACCCCGGCTCGGGACAACGCGTAACGAAGATGGGATCGGGAACGCAGCTCCGCCGGCTCGTGATCCGCAAGCTCCTGCGAACCAACCCCCTCGACCTGCTGCGCTCCGTGCGCAAGCAGCGCCGCTTGAACCGTGCGGCCTCGGCGCGCGCGCAGGAATCCGCAGGGCCCGACGCACGAGGCTGACATCCACGGTCGCGTCTGCGACCCTCGGGCCCCGCATGCGCGTGTCGATCGCGATGACGACTTGGAATGGCTCGGCCTTCGTCGCGGAGCAACTCGACAGCTTCGCCCGCCAGACCCGGCTGCCCGACGAGCTGGTCGTCTGCGACGACTGCTCCGGCGACGACACCGTCGAGAAGCTGGAGGCGTTCGCGGCCTACGCGCCCTTCGAGGTCCGCATCGAGCGCAACCCCGAAAACCTGACGACCACGGCCAACTTCGCAAAGGCCGTCGGGCTGTGCACCGGCGACGTGATCTTCTTCGCGGACCAGGACGACGTGTGGCGTCCGGCCAAGATCGAGCGCATGGCGGGTCTGCTGGCCGAGGACGCGCAGGCTGGAGCGGTGTTCTGCAACGCCCGCGTGATGGACGAGGCGCTCGAGCCGCGCGGCCACGACCTGTGGCAGGCCCTGATGTTCGGCCGCGGCGAGCGCGCCCGCGTGCGCGAGGGCCGCGCCGTCGAGGTCTTCGCCCGACACGTGGTCGCAGCCGGCATGACGCTCGCCTTCCGCTCGGCCTACCGGGACCTGTACCTGCCCTTCCCGGACCTGCACGACTGCCACGACGCCTGGGTCAGCTTCCTGATCGCGTGCGTGGCACCGGTGCGCATGGTCCCGGAGACGCTCGTGGACTACCGGGTCCACGGCGAGAACCAGTTCGGCCTGCGCAAGCTCGCGCTGTCGGAGCAGCTGGACAAGGCGCGCTGGCAGCTGTCGTCCGGCATCTTCCGCCACGGGATCGCGTTCTTCACGGCGATCCGGAACCGCCTGATCGAGAGCGGCCGCAGCCCGGACCCGGCCGTGCTCGCTTTGATCGAGCAGAAGATCGCCCACTGCCGGAGCCGCGACGAGATGGCGCCGCGGCTCGGGGCACGTCTGCCGGCCATCGCCCGCGAGGCACTGAGCGGACGCTACTGGCGCTTCTCGTACGGGCTGCGGAGCGTGGCGCAGGACCTCTGGCTACGCTGACGGCGGCTTGCGCGCCACCACGACGAACTCGTTGTGCGCGAAGAACCGCCCCGCGAACGGCGGGAACGGAAACGAGTAGCTGCGCTCGGTCCGCAGGTCGTGATCCTCGACCAGGCGCTGAAGCGCCGCGAAGTCCATGTACTCGACGTGCGTCGGGTCGGAGCGATAGCCGGCCTGCTGCGGCGTGATCAGCACGACCCGCCCACCCGGCCGCACGCGCGGCAGGTACTCGCCCAGCAGCGCACTCGCCTCCGCGAAGGGCATGTGCTCGAGCACGTGCGCCACCAGCAAGGCGTCGAAGTCCGCCGTAGCCGCGTGCGGCGAGGCGCGGAACTCCTCGACCGTATACGCGGTGCAGCCGCGGCGCCGGGCGGTCTCGACCGAGGCGGCGTTGTGGTCGACGCCCACGCCACGCCCGCCCAGGTGCAGGAGGTTGCGGCCGATGCCACAGCCGACGTCGAGCGTGAAGCCGAGGTCCAGCCTGCGGAGGTTCCAGCGGTACGGCGCCTGCACGTCGAGCAGGCGCTTCCAGCGCGCGCCTTCCAGCGTCTCGAGGCGCTCGGCGTAGTCGCTCCCCGCGGTGTCCGGGGCGTCCGGGCGGTCGGGTCCGGCCATGCGGCCGAGTCTATCGCGCCTCCGCCCCCGGGTCGGCTCGCGCGACGGCGCTGCCCTGTGTGACGGCGCTGCCTCGTGCGACGGCGCTGCCTCGTGTGGCGGGGTTGCCTTGCACCTGATGGGCGGCGAGTCTCCCCGGCTGGAGGCCCCCCATGCTCTTCCGACAGCTCTTCGACCCGGAGACCTCGACCTACACCTACCTGCTCGCCGACGAGGCGACCCGCGAAGCCGTGCTGATCGACACGGTGCTCGAGCAGTTCGACCGCGACGGGACACTGCTCGCCGAGCTCGGCCTCACGCTGCGCTACACGCTCGAGACCCACGTCCACGCCGACCACGTCACCGCGTCGGCACGATTCCGCGACACGTCGGGCTCGCGAGTGGTCGTGGCGGCTTCCGCAGGCGTCGGCAACGCCGACGTGCAGATCGAGGACGGCGGCTCCTTGCGCTTCGGCACGCACGAGCTCGAGGCGCGCCTGACTCCCGGCCACACCGAAGGCTGCGTGACCTTCGTCTGTGCGCGGGAGGGCATGGCCTTTACCGGGGACGCGCTGCTCATCCGGGGCTGCGGCCGCACCGACTTCCAGCAAGGCGACGCCGGAGCGCTGTTCCGTTCGGTACGCGAGCGCATCTTCGCGCTGCCCGCCGACACGCTGCTCTTCCCGGGCCACGACTACAAGGGACGCACGGTCACGACCGTCGAGGAGGAGCGCCGCTTCAACCCGCGCCTGGGCCTCGACCGGTCCGAGAGCGAGTTCGAGAAGATCATGGCGGCACTCGACCTGGCCTACCCCAAGCGCATCGACGTCGCGGTGCCGGCGAACCTGAAGTGCGGCGAGGGCGCAGCGGCGGGCCAGCCGCTGCCGGGTCCCTCGGTCGCGTCCGTGATCGCCGAGATGGGCCGCCAGGACGTCGACTTCGCGATGGGCGAGGGGATCTAGGCGTGGCGCGCTTCGCACTCGTCGGGGTCTGCGCGCTGCTCGCCGCCCTCTCTGCCGAGGCGCAGACAGTCACCGACATCTCGGCCGACGAGCTGGTCCTCCGGCGCTCCGGCGGCACTCCGCCGGTCGTACTCGACGTGCGCACGCCGGAGGAGTTCGCGGAGGGACACGTTCCCGGCGCGATCAACGTGCCGCACGACCAGATCGAGCAGCGCATCGCGGAGCTCGAGCCGTACCGCGACCGCGAGGTAGTCCTGTACTGCCGCAGCGGCCGCCGCGCGGGCTTCGCCGGCGAGACCCTCTCCCGCGCCGGGTTCGCGAACCTCCTGCACCTGTCCGGCGACATGTCGGCCTGGCACGCAGAGGGGCGGCCCGAAGACGCGGGAAGCGGGCCGGCCGAGACGAGCGTCCGTCCGGGCCTCAACGAGACCTACCTGTCGCCGGATCTCGACGTCGAGCGCTACGTCGGGATCTTCGAGGGCGAGTCGCGCGAGATCTCGACCGAGCGAGAGCAGATCACGCGCGCGCTCGAGCTGAAGCCCGGCATGAGCGTGGCGGACGTCGGCGCGGGCACGGGGCTCTTCCTCGAAGGGTTCTCCCGCGCCGTCGGCGCGGACGGGCGCGTCTACGCGGTCGACATCTCGCCCCGCTTCCTCGAGCACCTCGAGGCGCGCGCCCGCCGCGAGGGATTGACGCAGGTGCGCGTCGTGCGCGGGGACGAACGCTCGACGTCTCTCGAGCCCGCCTCGGTCGACCTGGCCTTCGTCTGCGACACCTACCACCACTTCGAGTACCCGCGAGCGATGCTGGCGAGCCTGTGGCAGGCGATCCGGCCGGGCGGGACGCTGGTGGTGGTCGACTTCGAGCGCGTGCCCGGCAAGTCGCGCGACTGGGTCGTGAAGCACGTGCGTGCCGCCCGCGACGAGGTGCAGCGCGAGATCGAGGCGGCCGGCTTCTCGGCGCTCGACACGCCGCCGGTTGCCGGCCTGACCGAGAACTACCTGCTGCGCTTCCGCCGGCCCTGACCGGGATTCAGGCCACGCCCGTGGCCAGGAACTGCGGCAGAATCAGCAGGTAGCTGCCGTCCTCGACCGCCGCCCGCACGTCGGCGACGAAGGCCTCGATCACGTCCTCGGCCAGCCGTCCCGAGTCTCGGGCGTACTGCGCCATGTGCAGCACCACTGGCGCAGCGCGGCCCTCGGTGTCGGGCCCCGCGAGCACCTGCACGGTCACGTCGGAAAAGCCCGAGGCTCGAAGCCGCCCGTAGAGCTGGCGCCCGATCAGCGGAGTGCGGAACGCGATGCGCGCCGCGGCCATCACCTGCTCGAGGCGCTCGGGGCCGAGCGGCTCGACCAGGAGCATGCCCCAGTCGCTGTCGATCACGTGGACGCGTCCGCCCGGGCGCAGCACGCGGCGGAACTCGCGAAGGGTGGCATCGGGGTCGGGCACGTACTCGAGCACGTTCTTGCAGACCACGCGGTCGACGCTGGCGTCGTCGAGCGGTACGCGCTCGCCCGTCATGCGGTGGAGCGACACGCGATCCGCCAGCCCGGCGTCGGCCACGTGCTTGGCGGCCCGCTCCAAGAAGAGCGCGTTGATGTCCACACCGTGGACGTGGCCCTCGGAGCCGACGAGCCGCGCCAGCTCGAGCGAGAGCATGCCCGGGCCCGCCCCGTAGTCGAGCACCACCTGGCCGGGCTCGATCCCCGCCGGCGCCAGCAGCGGCAGCATCTGGGGCCGCCAGCGGAACATCTCCTCGTACGCCTCGACGCGGTCCGGATCCACGTCGAGCCAGTGGTCCCGATAGTAGGTGTCGGTTCCGGTGTCGGAGACGGAGCTCATGGGCGCATCCTACACGACGGCCATGCGGCGGCTACACGACGGGGCCGGTATGACCGCCGTCATGGGAGCCCGCTCCGCCGGCCCGTAGCCTCCGGCCATCCAGACATTGGAGGGCGAACCATGACCGATTTCCTGAGTGCGTACTCGATCCAGAACTGGCTCGAGTCGTGTCCCCAGGGCTACCTCGAGAAGACGCGGTTCGGACACTTGGAGGGCGAGAAGGAGCCCGAGCTCATCCTCGAGAACGAGACCCTTCTCGAAGACACGATCCGCACCACGGTGCAGCTCGTGGTCGGCGAGCGCTGCGCACTGGCCGCTTCGTCGGGCCTGATCAACTGCGCGCCGGACCATCCGAGCAAGCGGTTCCTGGCCACCCAGACGCTGGACGAAGCTCGCCACGTCGAGATCTTCACCCAGCGGCTCTACGACCTGGGCGTCAAGAAGTCCCAGCTCGAGAGCGTGCTCGACCAGTACGCGAACCCCAACTTGGTGAAGTTCGCCGAAGTCCTGCTCGAGAAGGTGGACAAGGGCGACTTCGTGGCGGGCGTGGTGGGCCAGAACATCGTGCTCGAGGGCATGGCCTTCACCGTCTTCGAGATGCTGCACGCGGTGAGCGAGCCGATGAACCCCAAGTTCGCGCACACGCTCGAGGGCACGATCGCCGACGAGCGCCGCCACGTCGGCTTCGGCGAGAACCGCATCGGGTCGCTGATCAAGGAGAACCCGGAGAAGAAGCCCGAGATCGAGAAGATGCAGAAGGACATGACGTACTTCATGCTCGCGACCTTCGCGCAGCAGTTTGCGGAAGGCCGCCGTGGCATGGAGGAGGCGCGCAGGCTCACCGCCGAGGCCGGGGGCGAGGCCGCCGCGCCCCCGACGTGGAAGGGCGTCGACCTGGAAGACCCCGAAGAGATGGAAGCGGTGCTCGCAGACTCCGTCCTGAAGGAGTTCAAGATCCGGCTCGGCCGGATCGGCATCGAGTACCAGACGCCCGACGCACGCTGAAGCTTGTGCGATGATGGCGCCCGCGCGCCCCGCCGTCCCGGCATGGGGGCGGAGGGGAGCGGGGCTTGAGTGAAGTCTGCCTGATCACCGGAGTCGGCCCGGGGACCGGAGCGGCGCTCGCGCGGCGGTTCGCGCAGGGCTACCGCGT
>JAFDDB010000214.1 GCA_019311115.1 Deltaproteobacteria bacterium | reverse complement strand
GTCCGGCAAGCTCGAGTTCGACCTGGCCGTCGACGGGCAGGAGACGCGGCGTCTCCCCGTGTCGATGACGCGCACGTTCCTCGAGGACGCGGACCCGGACGTACGTCGCGCCGCGCTCGATGGCGGAAACGCTGCGTGGCGGGGAGTCGCGGACGTGACGGCCGCCTGCATCAACGGCATCGCGGGCACGCGCCTCGAGCTGTACCGCCGCCGGGGCATCGAGCACTTCCTGGTCCCGGCCACCTTCGACGCGGGCATCACGCGCAAGACGCTCGACTCCATGTGGGACGCGGTGCAGTCGCGCGCCGAGATCGCGCGCCGCTACCTGCGACGCAAGGCGAAGTTGCTCGGCTGCGAGCGGCTCGGCTTCCAGGACCTGATGGCGCCGCTGCCGATCTCGAGCCAGCGGCGCGTGTCCTGGGACGAGGGGAGGGCGCAGATCCTCGATGCGTTCGGCGGCCGCTATCCCGCCCTGCGCGATTTCGCGGCCGAGACCTTCGAGCGGCGCCGGATCGACTACGAGCCCCGTCCCGGCAAGCGGCCGGGCGGCTTCTGCTCCACGTCGAAGCTGATCGGCGAGTCGCGCATCTTCTGCACCTACAACGGTGCGCTCGGCGACGTGGTGACCGTCGCGCACGAGCTCGGTCACGCGTTCCACTCGCACCTGCTGCGCGGCGAGCGGCCGTGGGCGTCCGGCTACCCGATGACGCTCGCCGAGACGGCCTCGACCTTCGCGCAGAACCTGGTGATCGACGCGGTGATCGACAGCCCCGACGCGTCGGACGATGACCGCGCGGCCATGCTCGACGGGCGCATGCAGGACGCCTCGACCTTCCTGCTCAACATCCACATGCGCTTCCTGTTCGAGAAGACGGTCTACGAGGAGCGCGCCGACGGCGAGCTGTCCGTAGACCGGCTCTGCGAGCTCATGCTCGAGGCGCAGCGCAGCGCCTACGGGGACGCCCTGGATCCGGACGCGCTCGACCCGTGGTTCTGGGCGTCGAAGCTGCACTTCTACATCACGGGAATCAGCTTCTACAACTTCCCCTACACGTTCGGGTACCTGTTCAGCACGGGGATCTTCGCGCGCGCGCGGCAGGAGGGGCCATCGTTCCTGTCGAAGTACGAGGAGCTGCTGCGCTTGACCGGAAGCCACACCGCCGAGGACGTGGCGCGGGCCAGCCTGGGCGCCGACCTGGAGGCGCCCGACTTCTGGAACGCGTCGCTCGACCTGATCGAGGCGGACCTGGAGCGGTTCGAGACCGCGATCGACGCGCGCTTCTAGCCGGCGCCGAGCTCGGCGGCCAGCTTCCGAAGGCCGGGCGCGCGCTTGCGCGCCATGATGTCGGCCGCCGTCACCCCGTCGGCGTTCGCGATGTCTCCGCGCGCGCCGTACCGGACGACCATGCGCACGTGCGTCGGGTCGCTGCCCTTCTTGAGCATGTAGTGGAGTGCCGTCATGCCGTGCGCGTCGCGGTAGTCGGGGTTCGCGCCGAGCTCGAGCAGCGCCCTGGCCGCGCGAAACTTGCTCCACTGCACCGCGCCCAGGAACGGGGTGTGGCCCTCGGCCACGGGGTCGATCTCGGCGCCGTGCGCGACCAGCAGCTTGATCGCCGCCACGTCGTCGCGGAAGCCCGCCGACCACAGGCAGTGGTTCGGGTCGGCGCCGAGCCCGAGCAGGAGCGTCGCCATCTTCAGGTTCTCGCCGCGCGCGGTCGCATACCACAGGGGTGTCGCCTGCCAGGCTCCTTCGCGGAACGCCTCGCGGTCCAGGTCGAGGCCCGCGTCGAGCAGCACCTGCGCAGTCGCCAGGCCGTGCGACGGGCGGAGTTGCCGGGTCTTCGGGTTCACGCCGCAGCAGACGTGCAGCCAGTTGCGCCCCTTCGAGTCGCGAACATCGAGCAGGGCCGGGTTCTCGTCGAGGCCCGCCGCGATCTCCTTCGACTGCCAGCCCTTCACCAGGCCGAGCATGCGGGTCTTCGAGATCATGTCACGCGCGCCGGAGCGCCAGCGTGGCGTTCGATCCCCCGAAGGCGAAGGAGTTCGAGAGGGCGACCTCGAGGTCCGGGGCTTCGCGGCCGACGCCGGCCACGCAGTCCAGATCGCACTCGGGGTCGGGTGCGGTCAGGTGGGCGGTCGGCGGGAGCCTGCGCTCGCGGAGCGCCATGGCGGTGATCGCGCACTCGAGCGCGCCGGAGGCCCCGACCAGGTGGCCGTGCATCGACTTGGTCGAGCTGATGGCGACCTGCCGGGACGCCGCGCCGAAGACGCGCTTGACGGCCTCGATCTCGACCGGGTCGCCCGCCGGCGTTCCGGTCGCGTGTGCGTTGATGTAGCCGACGGCTTCCGCCCCGAGGCCCGCGTCTTCCAGAGCGTTCCGCATGGCGCGCTCCTGTCCCTCGACCGACGGCTCGGTCAGCCTGAATGCGTCGCTCGACGCGCCGAACCCGACGATCTCGGCGATCGGCTCGGCTCCGCGCGCGGCGGCGCGCTGCTCGCTCTCGAGGATCAGCGTGGCCGCACCCTCGCCCAGCACGAGTCCGGTCCGGTGCAGGTCGAAGGGACGGCACGACGCCGCGGCGCCGTCGGCGTGCTCCCGCGCGATCACGCCGACCGCCTCCCACGCGGCGACGGTCCCGTCGTTGAGCATGGCCTCGGCTCCGCCGCTGACAACCACGTCGCAGTAGCCGTCGCGGATCGCCCGGAAGCCCTCGCCGATGGCGACCGACGCGGAGGCGCAGGCGACCGAGTACGTGTTCGCCTGCCCGCGGATCCCGAACTGCATGCAGACCTGCGACGCCGGGCCGCTGGCCATGATCAACGGAACGGTTCTCGGCCGGGTCCGGCGGCTGCGCTTCTCGAAGTAGGTGCGGTACGTCTGCTGGAAGATCTCGGACCCGCCGAGCCCGCAGCCGATCGACACTCGCGCTTCTTCGGGCCCGCGGCCGTCGACGAGAAGGTCCGCGTCCACCAGGGCGTTTCGCGTGGCGACTACCGCCATCTGCGCGGCGCGCGCCATGAAGTGGCGGTCGGCGTTGGCGATCCGGTCGCCCGGTTCGAAGTCCACGGTGGCGAGCAGCACGTCGGCGCCGAGCTCCGGCGTGCCCGAGCGGACCATCCGGATCGCGGACTCGCCGCGGCAGACCTGGTCGAAGACCTTGGCCGGGTCCTCGCCGTGCGGGGACACGAGGCCGAGCCCCGTCACGAAGACCCGGCGGCCAGACATGGCGGGCTCAGGTCCCCTTGTTGCGGACGAGGTCGTCCATGAGGGCGGCAGCCTCGGCGAGCGTCTGGAACGTGACGCCCTCGGGGATCGTGATGCCGAGCTCGTCCTCGACGTCGAAGAGCAGCTCGACGACGGTGAGCGAGTCGAGGCCCAGGTCGGCCAGCGTCGCCTGGGGGTGGATCGCGTCGGGGTCCACGTCGTACGTCCCGCTCAGTGTTTCGGCCAGGAAGACGTAGGCGCTCATCCACTCCTGTATAGCACCCGTCGTCCTACCGCGTGGGCGGGGCTCGTCGGCGTCCGAGGGCTTGTCGACGGGGCTGCGCTTGTCGGCGGGCGGCCCGCGCGCTTTCCTCTGGCAGTGAGCGATGAGCACGAGCCCGATCCCGTCGAGGTCGAGATCACCGAGGCGATCGACCTGCACGTCTTCGCGCCGCGCGACATTCCCGCGGTGGTCGAGGGCTACCTGGAGGCGGCGCGCGAGCGTGGCTTCCGCGAGGTGCGCCTGATCCACGGCAAGGGCAAGGGGTTCCAGCGCGGGCGCGTGCGCGAGATCCTGGAGGCCTGTCCGTTCGTCACCGACTACTTCGACGCGCCCCCGGCGCGGGGCTTCTGGGGCGCGACGGTCGCGCGGCTGTCGCCCCCCGTGGACACGGACGAGGACGAGGGTCAGGAGGGGAGCGAGTCGTAGAAGCCGGCGTACGTGTCGTCGGAGTCGCGGAACTCGACGCCGTACTCGGAGCGCGTGCCCGCGCGAGCCGTCGACCAGCGCACGTCGCCGGTCAGCAGGATCTCTCCGCGGTCGCACCGGAACTGCACGCGCACGCGGTCGAAGCGGCGGGGCAGGGTGTGGATGTCGGTCGCCAGGCCCATGCCGTCGCGCGAGAAGCTGACGATGCTGGCCAGCGAGCAGCTCCCGCCCACCTCGACCATCGCCCGCAGCTTGTGTGGCTTGCGAACGGAGCGGCGATGGGAGTGCGCAGAGTGCGGCATGTCCGCCCCATCGGCCGCCTCCG
>JAFDDB010000007.1 GCA_019311115.1 Deltaproteobacteria bacterium | reverse complement strand
CCGCCGCCGCGACTTCCGCCGCGAGTACCCGCTGTCGTCGCTGTCCCGCTACGACAGCAACCGGCCGCTCGCGGGCCCGGGCGACGTGGTCGCCGGTCCGTTCGGGCTCCACGTCGATTCGGTGCGCGCGAGCGAGCGCGCGGGAGCCGGCCTCGAGGTCGCAGTCGAGGTCTACGCGGCGACGATGGCGAACATGGGCGAGCGTTGGCGCCTGCCGCGGATCGCCATCGACCAGGCGCTCGGCTCCGGGGGCGAGGAGTTGCTGCTCGACGAGGCCTGTGGCGCCGACCGCAACGGCCGTCCCGTCGAGCTGGAGCCCGACCTGATGGGTGACTGGATGCACGCCCGAGCGACGCTGCGCCTCGTCGAAGGCACCCCGCTCGACGCGGTCGAGTCGCTCCGCGGACACGTCGAGCTCTCCCTGCCGGTGCGCACCCAGGTCGTAGGCGTGCCGGCCGAGGTCGGCGCCGAGACCGTTCGCGACGACGTGCGCGTCGAGATCACGGGCGTGTCGCAGGGGTTCTTCTCGTACCGGGTCTCGGGCGCCGCGGACAAGGTCCTCGACCTGAGGGGAACCGGGTCGTTCGGATCCGGGCTCGTCACCAGCCACAGCTGGACCTCCGACCTCGCCTTCGACGGCGGACGCGTCGGCTCGCGCAGCGTGCGCGGGACGCTCGAGGGAATCGACGTGATCTTCGTCGCCGAAGCGGCCTCGGCCCGGTACGCGTTCCGCTTCGACTCCGCGCGGCCGGGCAGCGACAAGCAGGAGCAGGCGGGCCAGTCGGTCCGCTTCATCGAGTACAGCGCCGAGCAGTACGCGCGCGAGTACAGCGATCGCTTCGGCGTGCCCTTCGACGTCAACCCGCGACCCCGCGCGCGCACGACGGCCGGCCCGTTCACGCTGGCCCTTGCCGAGGGCGAGCTGACCGACGAGGGCGTGACGCGACGCCTGCAGGTGCTGGCTCCGAACATCCCGAACCTGAGCTACAACCTGACGGCGCTCGAGGTGCGGCTGCGCGACGCGCGCACTCCCCTCTACCCTCGCTACCGCTTCGGGCGAGAAGAGCTGACCTGCGCGCTCGACCTGGGAACCGAACCCGAGCCGAA
Source organism: Deltaproteobacteria bacterium (assembly GCA_019311115.1). Lineage (GTDB taxonomy): Bacteria > Myxococcota_A > UBA9160 > SZUA-336 > SZUA-336 > JAFDDB01. The sequence goes on along the minus strand of JAFDDB010000007.1, from coordinate 58,888 downwards.
GCTCGAGGGCGAGCTAGTGCTGCGCCTCGCGCGCGGAGTCGAGTCCAGCCGGCTGACGGTCGTCGAGCCCGGTCGTTCCGTCGAGAGCCGCGGCGTGCGACTCGAGGTCGTGGAACTGGGCCGTGACCGCCTCTCGACACGCATCGAAGGCGACGTGAGCCGGCTCGTCACCGTCGGCGCGCTCAACGAGGACGGAGAGCCGCTTCGCGTCGAGCCGCTCGACGTCGAGCAGCACGAGTCGGCGGTCCTGCGTCACTTCAAGGTGTCGGGGAAGCCCATGCAGCTCGAGATCCAGGTCGCCGAGGGATCCGAGCGCCTGTCCTATCCGTTCCGTCTGGACTGGCCCTCGGCCGTTCCCGCCGCTCCGGCGCGCTGATCCCCGGATAGCGACCGTCCCACTCTCCAGATCTCGTGGGGTGCGCCGACCAGAAGATCGTGGAGAGGTCTCGAGCACGCAGGTTGCGCGCAGCTTCCGCCCTGGCGGTGCTGGCGTTGGCGTGCGGGCCGGCCGTCGTGGACTACCGGGTCGTGCGCACGCCCTCGGGGAGACCGCTTCGCGTCGAGTCGGTCTCGACCCTGGATGCCGGAGATGAACCGGTGTTGCTGCTCGAGTACCACAGTGACGTAGACCTCTCCGACACGCCGGCACTCCAGGCCGAGGTGGACGACGCCTGGCGCTGGCTGCGGCCGCAGGCCGAGGCCGGGGGACACCGCGTAGCGGTGATTCGCGCCGCGCGCTGGAAGACCGGCTGGGAGCCGAGCGGCCGAGCGGCCGAGTTCGCGGTGGCGCGGAGCGAGTCGGGGGCGTGGAAGCTGGCGGAGGCCACGGCGCCGTGACGACCGCGACTTCTACCGACGGCAGCCTCTTCGCCCGGACCTGGGCCCGAACCGACCAGGCCTACATCGCGTCGCCGGCATTCGACTGGATCTTCTTCCTGCTCTCGCCCGTCCTGATCCTGGTCCTCGCCGAGGCCGTCAGCGGCTTCGCCTGGCCCTTCGACCGGACGCATGCGCTCGGCGACGTGGACACGCGCGCGGCGTTCTGCGTCGGCGTGTTCTCGACCGCGCACCTGATCGCGGGATACTTTCGCAGCCACGCGAACGGCGAGATCTTTGCGCAGCACCGCTTCCGCTTCCTGGCCGTGCCGCCCCTGCTCCTCGGTGCGCTCGTCGTCTCCGAGTGGGCGCTGGTCTGCGCGTTCGTGGTGGCCGCGGTCTGGGACATCTGGCATACGGCGCTCCAGAACTTCGGCCTGGGTCGCATCTACGACGCGCGCCTCGGAAATCCGCCCGAGCAAGGGCGCCAACTCGACATCTGGCTGCACCTGCTGGTGTACGTTGGCCCTCTCCTTGCGGGACCGAGCCTGTACCGATCGGTCCGCGACGTGGAGCGGTTCTCGGCGCTTGGCTGGGACGCTCCGGTTCAATGGCTCGAGGCGTTCGTCGCCATCCAGCCGTGGATGACCGCGGTGATCCTCGGCGGCGGGGCGCTCTTCCTGGTGCACTACGTCCTGTCGTATGCGCGGCTGGTGCGCGGCGGCTACCGGGTGTCCCGGCAGAAGATGGTGATGCTGGTCTCCATCGCGGCTACCTCGATCTTCGCGTGGAGCGTGCTGCCGCCGCTCGAGGCCATGGTCATCACGACCACCTACCACGCGTTCCAGTACTTCGGGATCGTCTGGTGGACCGAGAAGCGGAGCATCCGCCGCACTCTCGGCCTGTCGCGGATCGGTGTGACCGGCGGGCTGGCCTTCGCGCTCTGGATGGCCGTGCTGATTCTCGCCGCGATGGCGACCGAGACCGGCAGCCGCTCGACGCTGCACGCCGCCTGGGCGTTCGGGCTCGTCGTCGCGCTGATGCACTTCTGGTACGACGGCTTCATCTGGTCCGTCCGCCGCCGCGAGGTAGGGCAGAGCGATGCGTAGAGCGACCCACGCCAGGATCGCGCTCGTCGGTTGCCGAGCCGAAGGCTGACCGCGAGACGCGCGCGCTAGCGCGCGGGCGGCTTTACCCAGGCACCCTGCGTCGGATGAACGGTATCGGCCGCAGCGGCGGGCGAGTGGCTGAGCGTCTCCAGGTTCTCCAGGTAGATCATCCAGCGCAGCTCGCTGAGGCCGACCATGACCACGAGCAGGATGAGCATCGCGACGCGCGTTGCGACACGCGAGACGTTCCGCGTCAGGCCCGAGCGAATCGCGCGCAGGTGGCTGATCAGCTCGTGGCCGACCATCACCCCGATCGCTCCGAGCAGCACTATGTACGGCCAGTTCGAGGCCGGCATGTTCGCCAGGTTCCCGTAGTCGACTGCGGCCAGCGAGTCGCCGAAGCCGATCGAGAGCCAGGCGTAGACGAGGGCGCACACGAGTACGCTGCCATGGACGAGCAGGCGGGACACGTTGGTCGTGCGTCCCTTCCAGCGCGCGACGGCGAGCGCGGCGACCTCGGTCCCGTTCAGGACGAGGAGCGCGCCCACGAGCGCGACTTCCCAGAGAGTGAGCTTCTCGATCACGGCACGGCTCCCAAAATTCGACACCCCTGGATCGGGCGGCTCCCCGCGAAACCTGATCGCGGGGGGGGCTAGCGGGCCGAGCCGGTCCCGAACCGCGCGGGAGAGAGGTGTGCGGCGGCGAGTCCCAGCGCTTCGACGTCCGCGGGGAGGCGGCCGTCCACGATCAGCGACGCGGCGCTGCGCGACGCACCGGGTGAGGTCATGATGCCGAAGCCCCCCTGGCCGGCGAGCCAGAAGAAGCCGTCGAGCCGGGGGTCCATGCCGATGACCGGCGAGCGATCGGGTGCGAAGCTCCGAAGCCCGGCCCAGCGACGACGGATGTGCTTGACCGAGATCGTCGTCGCGCGCTCGACGCGGTCTGCGGCGAGCGCCACCTCGTAGTCGTCGGGCGTGACGTCGCACGGCTCGAATGGCGTCTCGTCGCAGGGTGACGCCAGGACCTGTCCGCCCTCGGGCTTGAAGTAGAAGTCCTCGTCGGCGTCGATCACGCAGGGCCAGCGCGAGATGTCCTGCGCCGGGGGCGGATCGAAGGTGATCGCCGTGCGCCGCATAGGCTGGATGCCGAGCGGCCGCGCGCCCGCCATATCGGCCACCGGGTCGCACCAGGCGCCGGCCGCGTTCACGACCACGCCGACGCGGTAGCTCTCGCGCCCGGCGTCGACCCGCCAGCCCTCGCCCGTGCGCTCGATGCGTGTGACGGGCGACTTGGTCACGACGTCGCCCCCACGCCCGCGGAAGCCGCGCAGGAAGCACTCGAGCAGTCCCGCCACGTCGATGCTGCGCGCGCCGGGCTCGACCAGCGCGTCGGCCAAGTAGTCGCTGCGCAGCGCCGGACACAGCTCCAACGCGGCGGGCACGCCGATGCGCCGAACGTCGGCTCCCATCTGGAGGGCGGTCTGGAGCGCCGCTTCGAGGCTCTCGCACTGGTCCGGGCGCGCGATCCACAGTACGGGCTTCGGATCCACGAGTGGGTGCTCGGCGAAGCCGTCGGGCGGCTCCTCGAGAAACCCGCGCCCCGCTCGCGTGAGCAGGCGCGCGGCCTGGCTCCCGTAGCTCTCGACCAGGAACGCCGCCGAGCGCCCGGTCGTGTGGTAGCCGGGCAGGGGCTCGCGCTCCAGCAACACCGTGCGCCCGGACGCCTGAAGCTCGTAGGCGACGGAAGCGCCGGCGATGCCGGCGCCGATGACGGCGAAGTCGTAGACCGCCAAGCCGGTCCCGCTAGGCCCGCATCCCGGGGGCTGGTGGCCGCTCTCGTGGCGTGCGCATGCCTCCCATCGTATCGGATCTCGCCCCCCCGCGAGGGACTCCCCCCGGAGTGACGCGGTGTCACGGTTCCTTCATCAGATCGACCCCATCTCGCGACGGGGTTGCCCCAGAATGTTCGCCGGAAAGTGGACTCCATGGAGGGAATCATGCGTACGAAGCAGATGAAGAAGGGGCTCGCGGCCGCCGTGCTGGCCGTAGGGCTCACCGCGGTCGCGCCCGCGTCGACGGCAGTGGCAGACGACGCGCTCGACGGCGCGACCGTCGAGCAGATCATCGAGATCCTGCACGAGAAGGGCCTGATCGACGGCGAGCAGCAGGAGCGGCTGCTGATGAAGAACGCGGCCGAGGCCGACCAGCGGAGCGAGATCGACGTCGCGGCCGGGTTCCTCGACGACTGGGACCTCTACGGCGACTTCCGCCTGCGCCACGAGGTCTTCACGTACCGGCACGACACGAACGGCAACACCGAGGACAACCGCTACCGCTGGCGCTACCGCGTGCGCCTGGGCTTCGAGAAGAAGCTGCTGGACTCGGTCGACTTCGGCATGCGCTTCGCGACTGGCGGCACGCCGAGTTCGTCGGAGGACCGAAGCACGAACCAGACGCTCGGCCGCCAGGACGACTTCGACTACGACTCGGTCCGCATCGACCGGGCCTACGTGCGCTGGGCGCTGCCGGAGACGCACGGGCTGCAGACGACGTTCATCGCCGGGAAGATCCCGAATCCCTTCATGTGGAAGAACGGCAAGGACGCCCTGATCTGGGATGGCGACATCCAGCCTGAGGGTGGCGCGCTGATGTTCACCTACCCGGTCGATGAGCGTTCGGAGCTGTTCGCCAACACGGGGTACTTCATCGTCGACGAGAACAGCAACCGTGCCGACCCGAAGCTCTTTGCCTTGCAGGTCGGCGGAACCACCGAGGTCGGCCCGCTCGAGCTGGGTCTCCGCGGGTCGATGTACTGGTGGCGGTCGCTCGACAGCGACTTTGTCTTCCGTTCCGAGGAGTTCGGCAACCTGCCGACCGCCTACACGAACGGCAAGTCGCGCATCGGCGACGTGACCGCCTTCGCGCGCTTCGAGCCGCACGAGGACTGGCCGGTCGGGATCTTCGGCCGCTACGCGAAGAACTTCACCGCGGATGATGGCTACTGCACGCTCTTCGACGACGCCTCCGGCGACGCTCTTCCCACCGACTGCACGGGCCCGGGCGCGATGGTCCCCATGGGAGGCGTCAACGTCGGTGAGGGCACGGTCGACGAGGAGGACATGGCCTGGGGGATCGGCGCCGAGGTCGGCAGCTCGAAGAAGTGGCTCAAGCTGGGCTTCGGCTACTTCTACATCGAGGCCAACGCGATCATGTCGCAGTTCGGCGACAGCGACATCCTGGACGGGTTCACGAACCGCCAGGGGTGGGTGATCTACGGATCCAGGCGGATCGCGAAGAACACCGAGTTCAAGTTCGCCTACTACAAGGCCACCTACATCGACAACGACATGCCGCTGGCGCGCTCGGTCTTCCTGTCGAAGCGCTCGCGTCTGCAGACGGACCTCGTCTTCAAGTTCTGAGCCGAATCCCGGTGTTACGCTCCCGGCGATGTCCCTTCACGGAGATCGCCGGGCGCGTGCGTGCGTGTGCTGGATCGCGTTGGCGGTCGCGGCGCCGCTCGGCGTGCGCGCGGAGGAGTCCGTCGCCACCGAGGAGCAGGTGGAGCGCGCCGAGGCGGCCGAGAAGGAGGTTCTTCCCGAGGACGAGTTCCGCGAGCTGACCGACGAGGCGCCCCTCACCGAGGACCAGGAACGCGAGCGGAAAGAGCAGGAGGCGGAGGCGGAACGCACCGCGGCGATCCGCGGCCCCACCTATGAGGAACTCCACCCCGAAGAGCTCAACCTGTTCTGGAGCCGCGGGATCCGCCTCGAGCGCAACGACAAGCGCTTCCGCATGAAGATCGGCGGACGCCTGCAGCTCGACCAGGCGTGGATCCGCGGCGACAGCTCGATCCGCGGGAGCGGGCTCGACGACGAGACCGACTACGAGGTGCGGCGCGGCTGGCTCGACGTGAGCGGCGTAGTCCGGGACCGGTTCATCTACCAGGCCCAGATCGACCTGGCGGGAAACTCCTCGGGCGATGACGATCGGAATCGCTACATCCGCCAGCTCTACGCCGGGTGGACGAGGCCCGGGACGCTGGACGGTGTGCGCGTGGGCTTCACGAAGGAGCCCTTCGCCATGGCCGAGACCACGAGCTCGACGGCGACGGCGATGATGGAGCGCCCGCTCCCGATGGTCTTTGCCCCGAACTACAACCTGGGCATCCTCTTGAACAGCCAGGTGCTCGATCGCAGGGTGAGCGGGTGGGTGGGCGCCTTCCGTTACTCGGGCCGCGGCGGCGGTGGAAAGCGGCTCAACCTGACCGCGCGCGTGACGGCGCTCCCCTGGACGCGGGACGAGGACGCGAAGCTCCTGCACGTCGGCCTGTCTTACAGCCACCAGTTCCGCTCCGACTTCGACGTGCGCTACCGGCGGCGTCCCGAGGCGCACCTGGCGGACCGCTACGTGGACACGGGCGACATCGCGTCGGACGGAGTCGACCTGTTCGGCGCCGAGGCCGCGTTCAAGTGGCACTCGTGGGCGGTGCAAGCCGAGTTCACGGGCTCCCGCGTCGAGGGACACGATCGCGACGACGTGGCCTTCTGGGGCAGCTACGCGGTGGTCACCTGGATGGTGACCGGCGAGGAGCGCATCTACCGGCGCCGCCGCGGGACCTTCGGGAACGTGGCTCCCGACCGCCCCTTCGACCCGGCCAGCGGTGGCTGGGGCGCGTTCGAGCTGAGCGCGCGCTTCTCGTACCTCGACCTCGACAACCGCGACGTGCGCGGCGGCACGCTGAACAGCTACACGCTCGGCGCCACGTGGCACCTGACCGCGAACCACCAGCTGAGCGGCAACTGGGTGCGTCCGCACCTGCACGGCGTCGGCAACTCCAACGTCTTCCAGCTCCGCTTTCAGCTGAACTACTGACGCTGTGCCTCGACGACGGCGGCGCCGTGTAAATCCCATGTAAACCCGGAGCCTCGCGTTTTACCGACGCTTTACCGCCATCGACTCGGGTTCGGACTACGGTACTTCCGAAGAGGGGAACAGATCCCTTCGAAGAGAGGAGCCCGAAATGTCCGACAAGAACACACCTCCCCGTGTCCGCAAGCTCGCACTGCTCGCCGCGCTCGTCGGCCTGACTGGCCTCGCCGGCGCAGCGCAGCAACGCGCCAACACACCCTCCGTTCCGATGGCCCGCGCGCAGGCGCCTGCGATCGACGCCGTCTTCGTGCTGGACACGACCGGCTCCATGAGCGGACTGATCGACGGCGCCAAGCAGAAGATCTGGTCGATCGCGAACCAGATGGCGAGCGGCCAGCCGTCGCCGCGCATCCGCCTGGGATTGGTCGCGTACCGCGACCGCGGCGACGCGTACGTGACGCAGCGCTTCGACCTGACCGACGATCTCGACGCCATCTACGGTCACCTGTTGCAGCTCCAGGCCGGCGGCGGGGGCGACACTCCCGAGTCCGTCAACCAGGCGCTCGGCGAGGCCGTCTCGCAGATGAGCTGGACCGAGGGTCCGGGCGTGTACCGGGCGGTCTTCCTGGTCGGTGACGCTCCACCCCATATGGACTACGCGGACGACGTGCCGTACACCGAGACGATCGCGATCGCGCGCCAGCGCGGGATCGTCGTAAACACGGTGCAGTGCGGCGGGCTCGACGCCACGCGGCCCGTCTGGCAGGCGATCGCGAGCCTCGGCGCCGGCCACTACGCGGCCGTGCCCCAGAACGGCGGCATGGTGGCCGTGCACACGCCGATGGACGATGAGCTCGGCGTTCTGAACCAGGCGCTGGCCGACACGGCCATGGCCTGGGGCACCGTCGAGCGCCGCAACGAGTTCGAAGACAAGGTGGCCCGCGCCCGAAGCGCTCCGGCTTCCGTCGCGTCCGCGCGCCTGGCGTACATGGCCAAGAGTCCCGAGCGGGGCGTGGCGTCCGGACGGCGCGACCTGATTGGCGCGCTCGACGCCGGCGAGGTCGATCTGGACTCGGTGCCCGAGGCGGAGCTGCCGGCGGAGCTGCGGTCGCTCGAGCCCGAGGAGCAGCGCGCTCTGATCGCCGGCAAGAAGGACGAGCGCGAGCGAATCCAGAAGAAGGTGGCGCAGCTCGTCGCAGAGCGGGACGCCTGGATCGCCGACGAGCGCGAGCGAAGCGGCGGAGGCAAGGCCGACGCCTTCGACCTGAAGGTCCTCGACATGCTGCGCGAGCAGGCCGCCGACGCGGGACTCGACTTCTCCTCCACCAGCGACTGAAGGGGACGGATCGAGCGGGGTCAGACGAACCGGAAGTAGGCAGCGGCGTGCGGCCGCCCCGGCGCCCCGCCCGAGGCGGCCGCCGCACCCAGCTCGCGCACGGCCTGCGTCCACTCAGGAGTGGCTCCGCCCCGCGGTGTCTCCAGCGGCTCGGCCGAGTCGAGCGACGCCATCACGATCTCGACCCACTCCGGCCGCAACGTCCCCTCGGCGTCGACGACGACCGGCGTCCAGGACGGCCCCTGCTTGAAGATGCAGAGCAGCCCGGAGCCCTCGAGGCCCGTGTCCGGCACGTCGAAGAGCACTGCGCGGCCGCGATGCCCGTCCTCGAGCTCCAGGATCAGGCCCTCGACCAGCATCTGGCCGCTCGAGAAGAAGGCCAGGCTCTGGTTCTCGACTGCCTCTTGGCGATCGAAGGTGCCGAGGAATCGCACCTCGTTCACGTGTCCGGGAAGACCGTCGATGCCCACGCCCGGCAGGCTGTCCACCTTGGCGAACGAGCCGAACTCCATGTAGTACCGCGCGACGCCGTCCTTGCGCTGGACGATCAGTCCCAGCTCCTCGGCGGCCGCTACGCAGTACTCGCGCATGCGCTGGTCCAGGTCGGGCGGTACCAAGGCGAGCACGTCGTCGGCCATCGAGCGGTCGTAGGCGTCGGGATAGAAGACGCGCGTCGCCGCGCGGGTCTTCCCGCGCCGCGCCTCGGCGACGCTCGCCTCGAGGCCGCCGTCGTCGATCGCGCTGCCCTGCTCGACGGCCGCCGTGATCGCGGCGCGCACACCGCCGAGCGCGGCGTCGATTCCGGCCGACGGCGTCGAGAAGAGCTCGAGCCGCTCGTACAACCGGGCGATGTCGGGTCGCTCGCCGGCGAGCCGGAAGTAGACGACCTCGACCGGCTTTTTGCGGCCGATGCGGTCGAGCCTACCGATGCGCTGCTCGAGCTGGATCGGATCGTCCGGCAGGTCGAAGTGCACCATGCGGTCGCAGAACTGGAAGTTCCGCCCCTCGCCGCCGGCCTCGGAGCAGAGAAGCAGCGGTGCGTCGGTCTCGCGGAAGCGCGCCAGCGCGATGTCGCGCTCGTCCACGGCCAGGTCCTGGTGGAAGACGGTGGCCCGGGTTCCCGTGCGCGCCTCGAGGATGAGCCGCAGGCGCTCCAGCGCAGCGGTCTCGTGGACGAACACGAGTGCCTTCTCGCCGCGCTCGCGCCAGCCCGGTGCGTGCTCGGCGATCCACGCCGTGCGCGGATCGTCGTCGAGGCTCGCAGTCCGGGCGGGCAGGTCGATCGGCACGGGAACGCGCGGCGGCAGGCCGCCGAGGTCCTCGCGCCGAACCGAGCTCGTGCACGGGAGCTGGGCCTCGCCCGCGTCGACGGCCCGGCTGAAGGCGGCATACGACTCGAAGGCGTCGGGGTGCAGCATGTCGAGCAGGGCGTGGAATCCCTCGCGATCCGCCTGGAGCGGCGTCGCGGTGAGCAGCAGCGCGTGCTTCGCGTGGCGCACGAGGGGACCCAGCGCCTCGCCGAGCTTCGGGTCGCAGAGGCGGTGCGCCTCGTCGACGACGACCAGGTCGGGTTCGCAGTCCAGCACCTGTGCCAGCAGCGCCGGGTCGCGGGCCAGCCGTTCGATCGCCACGACCACGTTGCGGCGCGCGACGAACGGGTTGAAGCCCTCGCCGAACTCGGACTCCACGAGGGCCAGGCGCTCGTCGTCCATCAGCGTGAAGACCTGGTGGAACTTGCGGTAGAGCTCGCCGAGCCACTGCACGGTCAAGGTCTCGGGCGCGAGTACGATCGCTCGCGTGGAGCGGCCGGTGCGCACCAGCGCGGACAGGATCAGGCTGGCTTCGATGGTCTTGCCGAGGCCGACCTCGTCCGCCAGCAGCCAGCGCACCGGATCGCGGTTCACGGCCTGTAGGGCCGTGTGCAGCTGGTGCGGGAAGAGTTCGATCCTCCCACCCAGGAACGGTCCCAGTCCGCCCGCTTCGCGCAGCTCGATCAGGCGCAGGCCGTCGATGCGGTTGCGGAAGGCCGGCAGCCGGTCGACGCGCAGGGCCGCCAGTCGCTCGACAGCGGAGTCGGGGCGGATGTGCGGCCACAGGTCGGCGTCCTGCACCACGCGGCCGTCGGACAGCCGGTACTCGTGGCCGAGTGCGGCCTCGATCTCGACCTCGTCGCCGGAGTCGAGCAGCTCCGCGCTCTCGCCCGGCTGGAGCACGAGCCGGCTGAGCCCTCCCTCGGCGGCGATGATCAGCTCGCGATCCGCGGCCGGAAAGAAGACGTCGAGGTAGCGCCCCTCGATCGCGCGCACGACGCCGACACCGAGGTCCGGATCGTAGGGATGCGTCAGCTTGCTGCCGATCCGCCAGTCGGCGGTCCCTCTCGCCACGACCCCTCCCCGGAGCTCCGCAGAAACCCGCGGCTCGCGCCCGCCGGTGCACGCGTCCCAGGGGAGCGCCGCGGCGGGCGTCGCAGGCTACCACAGGCCATGGGCCGGTCAACCGGCGGAAGCCCCTACTGCAGCCGGCGGTACGACGGAGCGAAGAGCAGGAGTCCCCCGGCCAGCACCAGCAGGCCGACCGCGGAGCCACCGACGGTGAGCTGCGGCCCGATCACGTTCGCGAGCATGCCGAAGGCGAAGATGCCGATGCTCATCAGGCTGAACTCCATCATGTACACGGCCATGACGCGCCCCCGGTAGGCGTCGTCGACGTAGCTCTGCACGAGCACGTTGCTGAGCGACATGCGTCCCGCCTGGCCCAGGCCGACCACCATCAGGATCGCGACCGACAGCCAGTACGACGTCGACATCGAGAAGGCGAGCAGCGCCACGCCGAGCAGCAGCGAGCTCAGCAGCAGGATGCGCGCGCGGTTGCGGTTGGGAAGCGTCGCCACGATCAGCGAGCCGGCCAGCGAGCCCACGCCCGACAGGCTCGTCATCAGGCCGAGCCGTTCCGGGCCCGTGTCGAGCACCTCTTTCGCGAAGCCCGGCAGCAGCATGAAGTACGTCATCGAGAACCAGACCATGAAGAAGTTGGCCAGCAGCAGCATGCGGATCACGCGGTCGTGCGCGATGTAGCGGAAGCCGTCGGCCAGGTCGCCGAGCGCGGGCCGTGGCTCGCCCGCCGGCGCGATCCGGTCCTCGATCTTCACGGGCAGCAGGGCGACGATCGACCACACGTACAGGCCCGACATGGCGTAGTAGACGTACTGCGCCGGCGCGATGTCTCCGCCGCCCCCGCCGAGTGCGCCGACCATCCAGCCCGCCAGCCCGGGCATCAGCAGGCGCGCCGAGTTCATGCCGGCCGTGTTGAGCGCCAGCGCATTCATCAGGCGATCCATGCCGACCACCTCGGGCGTGAGCGCCTGGCGCGAGGGCATGATCGTGTTCTGCACCGCTCCCTGGATGACCGCAGCCACGATCAGGTGCTCGAAGCGGAGCGCGTCCGTGGCGATCAGCCCGCCCACGCCGAGGGCGACCGCCGCGTTGATCGCCTGGCCGATCTGCACCACGTACTTCCGCTGACGCACGCGGTCGGCCATGACGCCGCCGACCATGGCGAGTGCCAGCCCCGACACGCCGTTGGCCAGCGACATGACTCCCAGCGCGGCGAAGGATCCGGTCAGCTCGAAGACCAGCCAGCCGCGGATGAACATCTGCATGTTCATCGACGAGAAGTTTCCGAGCAGGGACGCGAAGTACCACTGGAAGTTCCGGTCGCGCAGCGACTCGAAGAGGCGTGTGCGGCCCCCCGGCGGGCCTCCGTGGGTCGACGGCCGGGACTCGGCCGCGGCGCGCGCGTCGGACGTCACTTCGGGCGCCCGCAGGTCGTCCGCGACCCGTTCTTGCTGGCGCCGTCTCTCGGCAGAGTTCAAGCCAGCTCCAAGCGTGCTCGAGGGGCGAGCGGACGGAGCGGCCATGCTAGCACGGTGCTGGACCCGTCCGGTGCGGCGGCAGTACCCTCCGAGCATGAGTGCACACTGGGACTCACTGACGGTCGACGGCTCGGAGATGCGCTGTCATGTTTCCACTCCCGATTCGAAGCGCCCGTTTCCGGGCGTGCTCGTGTGCATGCACGGGCCCGGCGTCGACGGGTTCATCCAGGGCATCGGAGCGCGCCTGGCGGAGAGCGGCTTCGCCGCGGTCGCCCCCGAGCTCTACCACCGCCAGCCGAGCGACGGCGCCAACCCGCTCGAGCAGATGGGCCGGCTGCGCGACGACGAGGTCGTGCGCGACCTGTCGGCGGCAGCGGCCAGTCTCCGGGAGCTGCCCGGAGTCGACGCGGCGCGCTGCGCCGTGGTCGGGTTCTGCATGGGGGGCCGGCTGTCGTACCTGTATGCCTCGCACGACGATGCGCTCTGCGCGGCGGTGGTCTTCTACGGCGGGAACATCATGGTGGCGTGGGGCGACGGTCCCGCGCCGTTCGACCGCAGCGACCGGATCGCCTGCCCGGTGCTCGGCCTCTTCGGTGAAGAGGACCAGAACCCGAGCTCCGAGGACGTGGCGAAGATCGACGCCGAGCTGGCGAAGCTGGGCAAGCCGCACGAGTTCCACGGATACAAGGGGGCGGGGCACGCCTTCCTGAACGCCCAGCGTCCCAGCTACCGCGAGCAGGCCGCGACCGACGCCTGGGGCCGTTGCGTCGCCTGGCTGCACACGCACCTCGCCTGACGACGATTCCGCTGTGTTGCCGGGCCCTTGGCCCCACGCCTGCTTCGGGGCTAGGCAGCCGCTCCGGCCTGGGCTCCGACTGGACGGACCTTCAGAGTCCGGGGCCAGAGTCCGAATCAGACGACGAGGATGGACAAGACCGAACGCAGCGCCGAGACGCTCGCCCAGGAGCTTGCGGAGCGTCTCGAGGAGATCAAGAGGATCCGCAAGGAGAACCTCTTGCTGTCGCAGAACGCCAAGCGCAATGCGGAGCTGTTGCGCTCGACGACGGAGCTGTCGAACAAGTCCACCCAGGAGCTGCGCAAGGCGAAGCGTCGCGCGGAGACCGCGGTCAAGGCAAAGAGCCAGTTCCTGGCGAACATGAGCCACGAGATCCGCACACCGCTCACCGCGATCGTCGGCTATACGGACCTGATGCTCGAGGGCGAGGATCTGCCGGCGCTGCCGCAGGTCTACGTCGAGCACCTCGAGACGATCCGCCGCAACGGGCGCCACCTGCTCACGATCCTGAATGACATCCTCGACGTCTCCAAGATCGAGGCGGGCCGCGTCGACGCGGAGCGCCTGCCGGTCTCGCTGCAGGAGATCGTCGACGACGTTCTCGGCGTCATGCGCCAGGCCGCCTCGAACAAGGGCATCGGCTTCGACGTGAGCTACACGGGCAAGGTCCCGGTGACCATCCAGACCGATCCGACGCGGCTACGACAGGTCCTGATGAACCTGATCGGGAACGCCATCAAGTTCACCGAGCAGGGCGGCGTGCGGCTCGCGATCGAGTTCCTGGGCTCGGGCGACGGCGAGAGTCCCATGCTCCAGTTCGCCGTCGCGGACACGGGGGTGGGCCTCTCCCCCGCCGCGTGCGACCGCATCTTCGACGCCTTCAGCCAGGCTGACGCTTCGACGACGCGCGAGTTCGGCGGTACGGGTCTAGGGCTCACTATCTGCAAGCAGCTCGCGGGGATCCTGGGCGGCGACGTCTCCGTCGAGAGCATCGAGGGACACGGGAGCACGTTCACGCTCACCATCGACGCGGGTGCCGTCGCCACCACGTGCCTCGTCGACCCGACGGTCCACGAGGCCGAAGACGTGTCCACCGAGGCGGGGCCATCGACGGCCACGTTCCTGGACGGAATCAAGCACTCGGGCACGCGCGGTCGCGTCCTGCTGGTCGAGGACGGCCCCGACAACCGGAAGCTCATCTCGCTCACGCTCGAGAAGGGCGGCTTCGAAGTCACCTGCGCCGAGAACGGCGCGATCGGCGTCGAGATGGCTCTCGTCGCGAGCGCCGAGGCTGAGCCCTTCGACCTGATCCTGATGGACATGCAGATGCCGGTGCTCGACGGATACGGGGCCACGCAGAAGCTGCGCGAGGCCGGCTACACGCGTCCGATCATCGCGTTGACCGCACATGCCATGCGCGGCGACCGCGAGAAGTGCCTCGAGGCGGGCTGCGACGACTTCGCCACCAAGCCGCTCGACCGGCGCGAGCTGATGCTCACGCTGATGTCGCACATGACGAAGGTCGATCAGAACGACCAGATCTGAGGGATCAGTAGCGTGGCCGTGAGCCAGAAGAGCACGCTCAACGGCAGGCCGATCTTCAGGTAGTCCACGGTCCGGTAGCCGCCGGGCCCCATGACCATCAGGTTGGTCTGGTATCCGATGGGCGTGGCGAAGCTCCCTGCCGCTCCCATCGTGATCGCGATCGCGAACGGCATGACGCTGACCGCGTCGGGCGTCGGGCCCAGTCCGTGCGCGGTCGAGACGGCGATCGGGAACATCAGGACGGCCGCCGCGTTGGCGTTCATCAGGTTGGTGAAGATCATCGTCACGCCGCAGAGGACCGCCAGGATCACGTGCGGGTCCTGCCCGGCCAGCGAGATCAGCCACGTCGTCACGGCCTGGGCCGCCCCGCTCGTGTCCATGGCCCGCCCGATCCCGAACGCAGCGGAGATGACGATCAGGACCTGCCAGTCGACGCTCCGCAGGGCCGTCGCTGCGCTGGTGCAGCGGGCCAGGATCATGGCTCCGGCCGCGAGAAGTGACGCGTTCAGCATGCTCATGTTCCCGAGCGTGACCACTGCCACCATTGCCGCGAGGATCGCGAGCGAGATCCAGGCCCGGTCGTGGCGTGGCGGAGCGGAGTCCTCGACGCGCGAGACCAGGAAGAAGTCGCGGCTGTCGCGGTGCTGCGCCGCGAACGAAGCGCGTGCCTCGAGCAGCAGCGTGTCGCCCGCACGCAGCACGATGTCTCCGATCTTCTGGTTGACGCGCTCGCCGTTGCGCGCCACGGCGATCACCGCAGCGTTGTAGCGCGTGCGGAACTCGCCCTCGCGGATCGACATGCCGACGATCGGGCACGACTGCGACACCACGGCCTCGACCAGGCTCCGGTTCGTGTGGGACGCGTCGAGCTTGAAGACCTGGTCCGTCGCCGGCACCAGCCCCCGGATGCGCCGCAGGTCGACGACGGACTCGACGATCCCCGCGAAGACGAGCCGGTCGTTCTCGCGCAGCTCCACGCTGGACGAGACCGCAGGCAGGATCTGGTCCCCGCGATCGATCTCGATCAGGTAGAGACCCGGCAGGTGGCGCAGTCCCGCCTGCTCGATGGTGCGGCCGTGGAGCGGGCTGCCCTCCTCGACGAGCATCTCGACCACGTACTCCCGGGCGTCGTCCTGTGGGCTCAGTACGGGCTTGCGGTCGGTGAGCAGCCAGCCCCCGACGGAGAACAGGTAGACCAGGCCGACCACTGCGCAGGGCACGCCCACGGCCGCGATCTCGAACATGTCGAGTCCGTGCTCGCGCCCCAGCTCCGAGATGATCAGGCCGTTCATGACCAGGATCGTGCTCGTGCCGATCAGCGTGCACGCGCCGCCCAGGATCGACGCGTAGGAGAGGGGGATCAGCAGCTTCGACACCGAGATACCGTGCTTGCGGCCCCAGTCGCCGACGACCGGCATCATGACCGCGACGAGCGGGGTGTTGTTCATGAAGGCGCTCAGCACGGCCACCGGTCCGGCGATCCGCACCTGGGCCGATCTGGCGCTTCGCGGGCTGCCGAGCAGCCGCGACGTGAGCCAGGCCATGGCCTGCGTCTCGCGCAGGCCGGCGGCGACCGCGAAGAGCACGCCGACCGTCAGCATGCCGGGATTCGCCAGGCCGCTCAGCAGGTCGCTCTCGTCGATCACGCCGACCGTCAGCAGCAGGACGAGGCCGCCGACCAACACCAGGTAGGGAGCGGCGCGCGTGAACACGAGCCCGCCGATGACGAGCAGCAGCACGCCGAAGGTCGTCCAGGCCTCCGCGCCCACCCCCAGGGACTCCAGCTACGCCGTCTCGTGCTTGAGCGTCTGGTAGAACTCGTAAGCCTCGTGCGGCTTGAAGTCCTCGTGCACGACCTTGCGAACCGCTTGGATCATGGCCGAGGGGTTCTCCGACTGGAAGATGTTGCGGCCCATGTCGACGCCGGCCGCTCCCTCCTGTACCGCGCCGTAGGCCATGCGCAGGGCGTCCTGCTCGGGGACCTTCTTGCCGCCGGCCACGACGATCGGCACCGGGCAGGCGGCGGCGACCGTGTCGAAGCCCTTTTCGACGTAGTAGGTCTTCACGTAGGTGGCTCCGAGCTCCGCGCAGATGCGAGTCGCCAGGCGCATGTACTTGGCGTCGCGCACCATGTCGGTTCCCACCGCGGTCACGCCGAGCGTGGCGATGCCCGCCTGGTTCCCCATGTCGACCAGCCGCGTCAGGTTGTGGATCGACTGGGTCTCGCGCTCGCCGCCGACGAAGACCTGGACGGCCATGGCGGCGGCGTTCAGGCGCACCGCCTCGTCGATCGAAAGGGCGAGCTGCTCATCGGAGAGCTCCTTCAAGATGCTCGGCCCGCCGCTCGCGCGCAGCACGATGCCGCCGGTGTAGGTTGGCGGGATGGTCGTGCGCAGGATCCCGCGTGTGCACATCAGCGTGTCGGCCCAGCGCGTGAGCGGGACGATCGACAGGTCGATGCGCTCGAGGCCGCTCGTGGGCCCGAGGAAGTAGCCGTGATCGAACGCGAGCATCACCGTGCGTCCGGACGACGGGTCGAAGATGTTCGCGAGCCGGTTCTTGAGGCCCCAGTCCAGCTCGTTCGATCCCTTCAGGAAGAAGGGCTCGCTGCGCGCCGGCACGTCTACCTGGTAGTCCTTCGAGCCTTCGGTATCGCGGTCTGCCATCGACTTCTCCCTCCGGGAACGCGAACGGGAACGCGAACGGGAACGGCCGATAGTCTATACGCAGCGGGCCCCTGCGCAATGCGCCCGGCTGGACAGGCCGGCAACGTGTGCGCATTCTCCGCGCATGATGGCCCCTGGGGCGAGAGCCGCGGTCGCGAGTGGTCACGAGCGGGTGACCGGCGCCGCGTGCGGCATCCTGCGAGCCGGAGGCAACGCGTTCGACGCCGCGGTCGCGGCCGGGTTCGCGTCGGCGGTCGCCGAGCCGGCGCTCACCAGCCTGGGAGGCGGCGGCTTCCTGCTCGCGCGGCCGGCCGAGGGACCGCCCGTGCTCTTCGACTTCTTCGTCGACACGCCCGGACGCGGGCTGGCTTCGCGCGACCTCGACCCGCACCTGGTTCCGGTGACCGTCGAGTTCCCGGGCTCCTCGCAGGTCTTCCACGTCGGGCTCGGCTCCGCGGCCGTGCCGGGAAACCTGCGCGGCCTGCTGCAGGTGCACCGTCGGCTCGGGCGCATGCCGCTGGCCGACGTGTTGTCGCCCGCCGTCGACATGGCGCGCGAGGGCGTCGCGCTCAACGAGCACCAGGCCTACTTCCTGGACCTGTTGCGCCCGATCAAGACGCTCACCGAGAAGGGGCGCTCGCTCTACGAGGCCGGCGGCCGCTACGTCGCGCTCGGCGACCGGCTGCCGAACCCGGAGCTCGCGGCCTTCATCGACACGCTCCCGCGCGACGGCGACCGCGAGCTGTACGAGGGCGAGATCGCGCGGGCCATCGCGCGCGACATGCGCGAAGGGGCGGGGCTGCTCACCGAGGCCGACCTGGCCGCGTACCGGGTCGTCGAGCGCGAGCCGCTGCGGGTCGCCTACCGCGGGCACGATCTGCTCACCAACCCGCCGCCGTCATTCGGGGGCTCGCTGCTCGGCCTGTCGCTCCGTCTGCTCGAGGCCGCCGGCCCGCCGCCGCCTCGGTTCGGTGACACCACGCACCTGCTGCGACTCGCCGCCGCCATGCGGGAGACCGATCGCCTGCGCGAGAGCGAGACCGGCGACGGGGTGGCGCCGGAGCACTGGCAGGAGAGCGTGGCCCGTCTGCGCCGCGCCAGCGGAGGAACCACGCACGTCTCGGTCTGCGACGCGGCCGGCAACGCGGCGTCGATGACGACGTCGAACGGCGAGGGGTCGGGCTACTTCGCGCCCGGAAGCGGCGTGATGCTGAACAACATGATGGGCGAGGACGACCTCCATCCCGAGGGCTTCCACGCGAGTCCTCCGGGACTGCGCGTGGCGTCGATGATGGCTCCCTCGCTCCTGCTGCGCGGCGGGCAGCCTCGCCTGGTGCTGGGAAGCGGCGGCAGCAAGCGCATCCGCACGGCGCTGCTCCAGGCGATCTGCAACGCGGTGGACTTCGACATGGACGTCCGCGCACTGGTCGACTCCCCCCGGATGCACTGGGACGGGGAGTGTCTGCAGGTGGAGCCCGGCTTCGACGACGCGCATCTCGCGCCGCTGCGGCAGCAGGCTCCGGTCAACGTGTGGGACGTGTGCGACGTCTACTTCGGCGGCGTGAACGCGGTCTCGCCGGGCTCGGGCGCCGGCGCGGGCGACCCGCGCCGCGGAGGTCACGCCTCGGGGCTCGACTGACTCGGGGACGGGCGGAGCCACGCAAGCCCGACGAGGCCCGCCAGCCCCGCCACCGCGAGCCAGCCGAACCAGTCCCCGGCGAGCGAGTAGAACGTCGTGACGCCGCGGACCGGAAGCTGCGCGACCAGGGTGCGGTCCGGCGACGTGAAGTGGTCGGTCGCCGCGAGCACCCGTCCGAGCGGGTCGACCGCGATCGAGCGCCCCAGGTCCGCCTGCCGGAACACGGAGACCCCGTTCTCGATCGCACGGAACACCGCCATCTCGGCGTGCATCGGGTCGATGGCGCGCCACTCGTGGCTCGGCGACAGGAGGATGTCGACGTGACCCTCGGCGCGCCGCACGGCCGCGGGGAAGTCGGTGTCCCAGCAGATGACGCCGGCGAGTCCGCCGTGCTCGCTGGCGAGCGCGCGCACGACGCCGTCGCCCACCTGCGATCCCTCGAACATGTTGCCTCCGAACTTGACGTGGCGGAGACCGACCTCGCCGTCCGGTCCGATGAGGAGAAGTTCGTTGACCGCGGGCCGCTCGTCGTCATGCAGCACGAAGACGGGGACGGCCAGGTGGATGCCGCGGTCGCGCGCCAACGCGCCCGCCCGCTCGATCAGCGCGAGCACGTCCTCTTGCACTCCGATGCCCGCGAGTTCCGGCCAGACCACGATGCGCGCTCCGGCGTCCGCTTCGCGCGCGGTGTCGTCCAGGTAGCGCGCGTGCGCGGCGCGCGTCCGGTCGCGGAAGCCCTCACGGTCGCTCTCGAGCAGCGCCATCAGCTCCGACATGTCGACCGACTCCGATGTCACGCCCGCGACGCGGACCGTCTCGACGTCCGCGGCCGGAAGTGCGAGGCGCAGGCCGCCGTAGAGCAGGACCCCCGCCAGGGTGGCCGCACACAGCGCCGCCGCGCGCCGGACCTGCCGGTCCGCCGTGCCGCGCTCCCAGGCCAGGTTCGCGATCGACGCGGGCCAGGAGATGAGGAAGGTGAGGCCCCAGAGCCCGGTCAGCGAGACCAACTGGATCAGCGCCAGGTTCGGGTACTGCGTGTAGGCCGAGGCGCCGAAGCTGCCGAGCGGGTTCGTGCTCATCAGCGCGAACTCGAGAGCGGTGGCCGCGAGCGGGAAGACCAGCGTTCCGGCCAGTCCGCCGACCCGGTGTGCGAGCAGGCGGTCCGCCAGCACGGGCAGCGCCGCGACCGCCACGGTCACGAGCATCGACACGTAGTACACGGGCGGCGGGAACGGCTGCACGCCCCACCACCCGACCATGTTCGGCACCCAGAGCGCGGCCACCAGCATCGCGTAGCCGCGAAGCGGGCCGTGGCCCCGCGCGAAGCGCAGCGCGAAGACCGGCTGCAGCCAGGGCGCGAGCGGAACCGCGAATCTGCCGCTCGAGACGAAGGCCAGCAGGAAGGTCAGCGCCAGCCAGGGCCAGCCGGCCCGAACCTGCCCGCGGGCCGCGGAGTTGTCGCGAGTCATGCGCAAGCTCCGCACACCGCTCGCGTCCGTGTCAAGCGGGTGCGTCCACGCGCTCGTCCCGTGATAGTCTGCGGCTCAACGGGCCCCGAGAGCCCCGCAGAGGAGACTGACATGAAGAGGAACGTCGTAGCTACGGCCGTGAGGACGGCATTGGTGACGGCCGGCCTGGCCGGGTTCGGGGCGACCGCTGCGCTCGCCGACGAGCCCGCGAAGACGGCGCCGACTCCCGTCCCGGCACCCGTCGAGGTCGAGACCATGCAGGAGCAGGCCATCGAGCCCGTGACGGCCGCGCCGCCGGCCCAGGTCGAGATGGAGAGCCGCACTCTCGCAGCCGGCCTCGGTCTACGCTGGGGACAGGGAGTGCTCAACTTCGAAGGCCGCAATCACGGCTTCGAGGTCCGCGGTCTGAGCCTGCTCGACGTGGGCGCCGCCGCTTCCGACGGGATCGGCAGCGTCACCGGCCTCGAGCGCCTCGAGGACTTCGAAGGCCGCTACGTCGCGGTCGAGGCGGCAGCCGTCGCCGTGCGCGGCGCGGGCGTAGTGACCATGCGGAACGAGCACGGCGTCGTGATCACGCTGCGCTCGAGCCAGCGCGGCGCGCGCTTGGCCCTCGGCACGCAGGCGCTGAGCCTGTCGCTGCAGTAGTTCCGGATCCCCGGGGGGCCGCGAGCGGCTCCCCGGGGCTATCCTGCCCGGCATGTCGCAGCAGATCGCGCGCCCCGGCCTGAGGCTACTGCGCAGGTCGGGGCTGGTCGGGCTGCTGGCGCTCGCCTGCGTCAGCCCCGGTGCGCCCCCGCGGGAGTACCGCTTCGTCGAGCCCTCCGACCCCGACAACCCGTGGGTCGGAAAGGTAGAGGAGTGGCAGGAGCGCACGCGAGACGAACGCCAGGACGCGCCGCTGGTGGCCCCTGAAGGGGCGACCCCGGTGGTCGGCTGGCTGCACGGAAAGCTCGAGGAGTTCGAGCGCGGGGAGAAGCGCGTCCTGCTCGAGCGCATCCACGCCTGGACCCAGGTGCAGGCGCGCCAGCACTATCTCGTCGAGGAGGACACCGATCCGGCGCGCGACCACTGGCCGACCTTTGCCGAGCTGATCGCGACCAACGGGGACGACTGCGACGGCCTGGACCTGATTTCCTACCGCCTGATGCGCTCCTTCGGCTTCGAGCGAGAGGAGGTGTGGCGCGCCATCATCCGCCGCGACCGCGACGGCATCTTCCACATGGTCACGCTCTGGTTCGAGTCGAGTGACGATCCCTGGGTGGTCGACGCGACCGGCGCGGCGTCCCGTACCCTCCGCCCGCTGTCCAGGCTGGAAGGCTGGACGCCGCTGATCGTCTTCAACGATCGGGACCGTCTGGCAGTCGTCGAGCGCCGCTGATCCGCGGCGCGTTATGCTCCGCCGAATGCGAGCGTTCGCCGCCTTGATCCTGCTCTGTGCTCCGCCGGTATTCGGCGCGGCCGCGGAGCTGCCCGGCAGCGCGGAGCTCCGCAGCTGGATCGAGGAGTTCAAGACCGCGCCGCGCGGGCCCTTCGAGAACATTCGCTGGTTCTGTGCCGACGGGACCGTGCTCGAGCCCAAGGCCTACGCCTGCCAGAAGCACGGCGGCGGGATCCAACACGGCGCGCTGAACGCGCGCGCGCTCTCTCTGCGCGGCGGCGGCTACGAGATCGCGACCGTGCTGGCGGGGGTGGACGAGAGCCGCTTCGTCGGGGACGCCGCAGACCTGTCGGGCCTCGAGCAGATCCTGCTCGAGCGGTTCCTGATCGGCTGGGACGATGGCTGGATCTTCCGCGCCGCCCGCGGCTACCGCGGCGCGTTGCAGAGCGAGGACGAGGAGGAGGGCGCGCGCCGCCTGGTGCTGGCGCTGCTCGCGGACCCCGCGTGGCGCGACCCGGTCCGCTTCACGTTGCTGCGCGAGACCGTGCGGCTGCTGCCGCTCTTCGCCGACGTCGAGTCGGCAGCGAAGGTCCGCGCCGAGGCGCTGCTGATCGCGGAGCGCGACGACGGCTTCATGCCGCTGCGGATCAAGATCCACAACACGCCCGACAGTGGCGACGCGGCCCGCGTACGCGAGTACGCGCCCGTCGGAAAGCCCGAGCTCGCGGACGAGTACGAGGCGCTGGCCGCGAGCATCGACGCCCTCTACGCGCCCGAAGCCGCGAGCGCCGCGAGCCTGGCGCTGGCCGAGCGGCTCGGTCCGGGTCCGCTCTCGACGCTGCTGCGCCAGCGTGCGGCGGCGCTCTCCGCCGAGCCTCGCCCGGCCGGACGCCTCGCGCACGCGACGCGCCTGCTGGCCGCGCTGCGAGACGCGTTCCCCGACATCGCCGATCCCGTGCAGGCGCTGGCCGTGCTCGAGACGAGCCTGGTGATGGAGCGCGAGGTCTACGCGCGCGGCGGCGAGGTCGTCGGGATCATCCCCGACCTGCCGCGGCGACAGCGGCTCTGGCTGCTGCTCTACGGCGCGGACGCTCTGTACGGCTCGGGGCTGCTCGGTACGCGCGAAGCCGTCTCGGCCAAGCAGGCGATCCTGCGCATCGAGCGGGCGCGCACGCCGTCGCTCAGCGAGTACCGCAAGGAGCTTCGCTACCTGGCGCGCGTGCCCGAGTGGGCCGGGCGCTGGCTCGAGTTCAACTTCGGGGAGAACGTCGCGCACCTGGACACGTTGGAGCCGCGGGTGCTGCTCTACCCCCAGGACCGCCTGCGCGGCAGTCCGCTGCTGCTCTACGGCATCCTGATCGACGGACTCGTCGTCGACGCGAACCGCATGGCGGGAGTCGAGCACGACCTCTTCGGTGCGCGAGTCGGGGCGGGGCTGCGCGCGCTCAACCCGGGGCTCGCACGCGGGACGCTGCACGCGCAGCAGGCCGCCGCGCACGGCGAAGCACTCGACGCCGCGGGCATCTACCTGCTGCCGCAGACCACGTCGGAGCTGACGCCCGTAGCGGGGATCCTCACGCGGGGCGAGGGCAGCTCCCTGTCCCACGTGCAGCTGCTGGCGCGCAATCTCGGCATCCCGAACGTCGTCGTCGGCGAGACGCACCTGAACGCCGTCGGCGAGCGGTCCGGCTCGGCGGTCGTGCTGGCCGTGAGTCCCGGCGGCGTCGTGCACCTGGTCGACGACGGTCCACAGTGGGACCCGGTCTTCGGCGTGGAAGAGGAGCCGGGCTCGCAGATCACGATCCGGCCCGACCTGGAGAAGCTCGACCTGTCGGTACGCAGTCCCCTGCCGCTCGACACGCTTCGCGCGACCGATTCCGGGCGCACCAGCGGGCCCAAGGGCGCGAACCTGGGCGAGCTTCGGCACGCCTTCGGCGAGGCGGTTCCGAACGGGTTCGTGATTCCGTTCGGCTCGTTCCGCGCGCTGCTGGACCAGCCGCTCGAGCCCGGCGCGAACGGCGGACCCTCCGTCTGGGAGTGGATGCGCGCGAGCTACGACGAGATCGCCGCCGCGCCAACGGAGCGACGCGACGCGCTGGCCGCGCGGTTCCTCGCGCGGCTGCGCGCGTGGATCCGTGCCGCCGACCCGGGTCCCGAGTTCGCGGCGTCGCTCCGCGCGGCACTGCAGTCGAGCTTCGGGGAGGACGGCAGCTATGGCGTGTTCCTGCGCAGCGACACGAACGTCGAGGACCTTCCGGGGTTCACCGGCGCCGGTCTCAACCTGACGGTTCCCAACGCCGTCGGTTTCAGGGTGATCCAGCGCGCAGTGCACGAGGTCTGGGCGTCGCCCTTCAGCGACCGATCGTGGCAGTGGCGCCAGGCGCACATGGAAGATCCCGAGTACGTCTTTCCCGCGGTCGTCGTGCAGCTCGCGTTTCCCGCCGAGAAGTCCGGCGTCATGGTCACCACCGACGTCGAGCAGGGCGAGCCAGGTTGGATCTCGGTCGCGGTGAGCGAGGGCGTCGGCGGCGCCGTCGACGGGCAGGCGACCGAGTCGCTGCGCGTCGACACCGCGAGCGGAGAGGCCCGCCTGCTGGCGCGCGCCACCGCGCCGCGCCGCGCCGAGGTCCGGCCCGGGGGCGGGATGATCGAGGTCGCGGCCAGCGGCAGCGAGACCGTCCTGCTGCCGAGCGAGATCCCCCAGCTCGTCGAGCTCGCGCTGTCCGTGCCCGAGCGCTTCCCGTCGCTGGTCGGCGCGGATGGACAGCCCGCGCCCGCCGACATCGAGTTCGCGTTCCGCAACGAGAAGCTGGCCTTGCTCCAGATCCGGCCGTTCGTCGAGAGCCGCCGCGCGCAGAGCAGTGCCTTCCTGACGCGCCTCGACGCCGCCGCGGCCGAGCGCGGCGGCACGCCCGTGAACCTGCGGGGCTTCCCCGAGGAAGAGCCGTCCGAGGAAGAGCCCAACGAAGAAGAGAAGGGAGTAGAGGAATGAGACGAGCCGCCGCCCGCACGCTCGCAGGCGTGTTCTCGCTGCTCCTGCTGCTCGCCGCGGCAACCGACGCCGCGGCCTACCCGCTCGACGGCTACGATTCGACCGGCATCAACCGGCTGCGCGCCTACGACCTGGCTCGCGACTGGCTGATCCGGACTGGCACGCTGGTACCGGGCTCGCTCTGGGGCATGGACCGCGTGAAGCTCCGACTCGCCGACGGTGAGCCCTTCGACCTGCCGACTCCGGACGAGGCGTTCACCGCACAGGTCCGCTCCCTGATCGGCGAGCACGCCAAGCACTACGGCGTGACGGTCCTCGACCTTTCCGATCCGAAGCGCCCGCGCTACGCGGACGTCAACGGTGGCTCGATCCAGAACCCGGGCAGCGTGGGCAAGATCGTGGTGGCGCTGGGCTGGTTCCAGGCGCTCGCCGATCGCTACCCGGACGACACCGAGGCTCGGGCCCGGATGCTGCGCAAGACGGTGATCACCGCGAACCGCTTCGTCAACCGTGACCACCACGTCGTCCCGTTCTGGAAGCCGGGGCAGGCGGCGGTGATCCGGCGTCCCCTCCAGGAAGGGGACTCGGCCACGCTCTACACCTTTCTCGACTGGATGTGCTCGGCTAGCTCCAACGCGGGCGCGAGCATGTTGATGGCCGAGCTGGTGCTGTTCCGGGAGTTCGGCGCGGAGTACCCGTTGTCGCCGGAGGCGTCGGCGAAGTGGTTCGACGAGACGCCCAAGGCCGAGCTCACGCGGCGGCTCGCCGACGCGCTCCAGTCGCCGCTCCGCTCGAACGGCCTCGACCCGGCGAAGCTGCGCCAGGGCAGCCTCTTCACCCGCGAGGGCAAGAAGATCCTGCCGGGGACGAACAGCGTCTCGACCAGCCGCGAGCTGGCGCGCTACCTGCTGCTCATGGACCAGGGCCGCCTGGTGGATCGCTGGTCGAGCCTCGAGATCAAGCGCCTGCTCTACCTGACCGACGCGCGCATCCGCTACGCGTCCGCGGGCGCGCTCAACGACTCGGCGCTCTACTTCAAGTCGGGTTCACTCTACGGCTGCAAGGACGAGCCCGGCTTCAAATGCGGCCAGTTCATGGGCAACCGCATCAACTACATGAACTCCATCGCGCTGGTGGAGACCGAGCGCAAGGACGTCTCGCTGCACTACATCGTGACCGTGCTCTCCAACGTCCTCCGCAAGAACTCCGCCGAACAACACGAGCGGTTCGGCGGAAAGCTCCACGAGCTGCTCCTCTCCGAACATGCGACTCCGTCCGCCCCGTACTAGGAAGGCCCGGGGAAGACGATCTCGTCGAGCGCCTCGATGATTTCGGAGAGCCAGTCCGCCCCGCCCGGGTCGTTCGCCAGCGCCACTGCGATGTACGTCCGCCCGTCGCGCTTCACGAGCACGCTGTCCGAGTGGTACGTGCGCCACGAGCCCGACTTGCGGAAGAAGCGGGCATCGGGATTGCTGCGGCGCAGCCCGCTCACGAACTTGTGGTTGAGCGCGCTGTGCGAGAGGATCTCCTTCATCTTCCGGCTGTGCTCGGGCGTCACGAGCTGCTCGTTCTCGAGCAGGAAGTAGAAGCGCGCCACCTGCATGGCGGTGGCGCCGTGCGACAGGTTGTTCAGCGGGTCGCGCCGCCACAGGCCCGCCTTGCCGTAGTCCTTGCCGACCCAGAGCCCCCCGCCGTGTCGCGGGTCGTAGAGCCGGTAGCGGACCGAGAGCAGGATCCGGGCGATGTTCTCCTTGCCGACGCGGTGCATCAGCTCGGTGGTGGCCGCGTTGTCCGACCGGCGGATCATTCGGATCATCAGCTGCTCGTTCTCGTCGTCCAGCTGCATCTCGCCGCCGGCGATCTGCTGGAACGCGGCCAGCAGCACCGCGATCTTCGGCAGGCTCGCCGCGTACATCATCTCGTCGCCGTTGAACTCGGCGACGCGCGGCTGGTTGGGGTCCGTGGCGTCCACTAGGACGACGCTCAGATCCCCCTCGCGGACCTCGCGGTCGAGCCCCAGCTGTGCGAGCGCCCGGCCGACCTGGGCCTGTAGCGTGTCGCTGCGGTAATCCCAGAGCTGGGCCAAGGTGCGGGCGGGCGAGTCGCGCGCCTGTTCCTGCAGCGCCTGGAGCAGCGGGTCGGCCGGGACCGGCACGTCGCCGTTCCGGGCGGGCTGGTCCGCCCGAGCCGAGGTTCCCGGCCCGACGAACGCTGCGAGGAGCAGCGCCAGCAGGCACGTGAAGCAGGTGTTAGCGCGGGTCATCGTGACTGGGGCAATATGACGGTATGAGCGCCGCGCCACCAGAGCCCGGAGCCGGGCGGCTCCTCCGCACGAGCCCCGAGGTCGTCTTCGCGATCCTCGGGGCCGGGACCATGATCGCGGGCCACGTTGCGGGACGCGCCAGCCGCGACGCGCTCTTCCTGTCGTACTTCGACGCGACGGATCTCCCCAAGGTGATGATCGGCTCGGCCATCGCGTCGATCGCCAGCGCGTTCGCGTTCTCGCACTGGCTCGGTCGGTTCGGCCCGGCGCGGGTGCTGCCGCTGGCCTTCCTGGCCAGCGCGGCGTTCCTGGTCGGGGAGTGGGCGCTGCTCCAGGTCTCGCCCGAGGCCGGCTCCGTCCTGCTGTACGTGCACCTGGCCCTCTTCGGTGCGGTGCTCATCAGCGGGTTCTGGTCCGTGATCAACGAGCGCTTCGACCCGCACACGGCGCGCCAGACGATCGGGCGCGTCGCCGCGGCGGCCGCCGCCGGCGGCGTGCTCGGCGGACTGGCCGCGGAGCGCATGTCGGTCTTCTTCGGGCTCCCTGCCATGCTGATCTTCATGGCGCTGCTGCACGCGGCCTCCGCGTTCTTCGTACGCGGGATCGGTGCGCCGCCACGCACCGCCCGCGGGGCGCCCGCGGCCGTCGGCGTGCCGGCTGGACTGCGCGCGCTGCGCGATACTCCCTACCTGCAGCAGATGATGGTGCTCGTGGCGCTCTGCGCCATGGCCGACACGCTGCTCGACTACGCGGTCAAGTTCGAGGCCGACGCACGGTTCGCCGACGGCGAGCCGCTGCTGCGCTTCTTCGCGGTCTTCTACACGGTGACGGGGATCCTGGGCTTCCTGCTGCAGGCCTCGGTCGGATCGCGCGTGCTGCGCCGCTTCGGCCTGGGCGTGGCCATGCTGAGCTTCCCCGTCCTGGTGCTGGTGAGCGGGATCGCGGCCACGATCTTCACGCGGCTCTGGACCACGGCGGTGGCGCGCGGCCTCGGCATGATCGCGGCGAACTCGCTCTTCCGCAGCGCCTTCGAGCTGCTCTACACCCCGCTCGCGCCGGCCAAGAAGCGGCCGACGAAGATCTTCGTAGACATCGGCGCGCAGCGGGGCGGCGACCTCGTGACCAGCGGCCTGATCCTGGCCGGGCTCACGTTTCTCCCGTCGCTGCCGATCGCCCTCGTGGTGGGTGCGGCCGTGGTCGCCGCTACCGGTGCGCTGGTCGCGGTGCGCTCGCTCGAGCGCGGCTACGTGCTCCAGCTGGCGGGAAGCCTGCGCGCCGGACAGATCGAGTTCCACGACGAGAGCCTCGTCGACGCCACCACGGCGGCCACGATCGCGGGCACCCGCGTCGGCCTCGACCGCGAGGCGATCCTGCAGGAAATCCGCCAGCGCGGCGGGATTCCGAAGCCGTCCGGCTCTGAGTCCGTCCCCGACTCCGACGGGGCGCCGCCCGAAGAGGGCGGAGCCGGACCGGCGGCGCTCGACTCGGTTGCCGACCACGTCGCCGCGCTCCACTCCGGCGACGCCGGCCTGGTGCGGCGGGCGCTGCGCGGCTTCAAGGGGGACCCGAGGCTGCTGGTACCGCACGCGGTTTCGCTGCTCGCGGGAACCTCCGCCGACGAGGCCGCCGCGTTCCTGGCGCGCGCCGCGTCGCGTGCGCCCGGTCAGCTGGTCGACTGGCTGGTCGATCCGTCCC
Source organism: Deltaproteobacteria bacterium (assembly GCA_019311115.1). GTDB lineage: Bacteria > Myxococcota_A > UBA9160 > SZUA-336 > SZUA-336 > JAFDDB01. The sequence continues at coordinate 30,445 of JAFDDB010000007.1, read as the reverse complement.
AGCCGTACCCCGTGCGCCAGCGACTGGCGCGCGTGCTCGAGGGCTGCGACGAGCCGCGGGCGCTCGACGGTCTCGGCCGTCTGCTCCGCGAGCCACGGCGGCTCTCCGATCCCCACGAAGCGCTAGAGGACTTCGACCTGCGCTACCACGCGGCGCAGTCCGCGGCGCGCATCGGTGCGCGTCACCCGGATCGCGTGCTGCCCGTCGCGCACGCGCAGGCGATCGCGCTCGAGGAGCTCGGCGTCGACGACCGGACCTGGGAGCGCCAGGGCCGCCGTCGGCCGACCGACCCGCGCTCGGTGCTGCTCGATTCGGGCTCGCAGGCTTCCCTGAAGCGGATCGACCGCAGCCTCGAGCACGTATTCACGCTGCTCGGTCTGGCGGGCGAGCGCGAGGTCATGGCGTCCACGCTCGCCGCCCTGTTCGGGAGCGACCCGTACCTGCGCGGAACCGCGCTCGAGTACCTGGACGTGACCCTGCCGCCGGAGCTTGCGCGCGCCCTTCGACCCAGGCTCGACCCCGCCCGAGCCGCGCAGCGCCCGCGTCCTGCCGAACGGCCGCGTGCGAAGCGCGCCGAAATGGCAGACGAGCTGCTGCGCTCGACGTCCAACCTGGTGATCGACCGAGAGAGCCTCCGCCGCGGCTAGCTTGCTCCTGAGAGGCGCGGAGACGGCGGTCGGGGCCCGACGCCTGTGGTCCAGAGCAGGGCCCCTGGCCCTATGGGCCTGTCCCGCACTCGGCCCTCAGTCGCCGGGCCCCGACCGCCTCTGCACGCCCCGCGGCAGGCCCGTCCCGCCGCACCTCCCAGGTTTCGTAGAGGCACCAGGTCGTGCACCACCGCGGTGAGAACAGAAGCTCGAATCGACGCACATAGCCGCCGAACGCGGCAGCCGTGCCCCCCCTCCAGAAGCGCCCGCTCTCGAACGTGCGGAGGCGGTCGGTCCCGGAGCCTGAGGGCCGAGTGCGGGACAGGCCCGAAGGGCCAGGGGCCCACGGCCCACAGGCTCCGGGACCGACCGCCGTCTCCACGCCAGTTCCAGCGCCGGGCTAGCGCCCCTTGAAGGTCGGCGTCTTCTTCTCGACGAACGCGCGCACCGCCGCGCGGTGGTCCTCGGTCAGCCCCGCGTGCACGTGGTGGGTCGCCTCCAGGTCGAGGCACTCCTCCATGCCGGCTCCGGTCAGTGCGCGGTTGATGTTCTCCTTCATGTAGCGGTACGCGACCGTCGGGCCGTGAGCGAGCCGCTTCGCCAGCTCGAGGGTCTGCTCCTCGAGCGCGCTCTCCGGCACCACGCGGTTCACCAGGCCGAGCCGCTCGGCTTCCTTGGCGTCCACGCGATCCGAGAGCAGGTACAGCTCGCGCGCCTTCGCGGCGCCGACGAGCTGGGTCAGGAAGAACGTCCCGCCGTAGTCCCCGCTGAAGCCGACCTTCGCGAAGGCCGTGGTCATGATCGCGTTCTCGGACGCGATCCGGAGGTCGCAGGCGAGTGCCAGGGACAGTCCGGCGCCGGCGGCCGGACCCGGGAGCGAGGCGAGGGTCGGCTTGGGCATCGCCCAGAGTCGCCCCGCGGTGTTCCGCTGGGACAGCCGCTGCGAGTGGATCGCCTCGTCGAGCGTCGGCCGCGGTCCCTCGCCACCGCCGCCCGCGGCCATGCCCTTCACGTCCCCGCCGGAGCAGAACCCGCCGCCCGCGCCCGTCAGCACGACGCAGCCCACGTCGGCGGCCGTCTCGGCGTCGCGAAGCGCCTGCTCCAGTCCCGCGAGCATCTCGCCCGACAGCGCGTTGCGCCGCTCGGGCCGGTTCATGGTCAGGATGGCGACGCGTTCCGTGACGCGTGCCTGAAGGTGGTCGGTTCCCGTCTCGATGATCCGATCGGCGCTCGCGGCCATTGTGCTCTCCTCCCTGCGAGGGCCGAGTATATCAGGGGTCCCCACGCGCTTCGGCGCAGGAGACCTCGGGGATCATGGCGAGCCATCTCCTCTTCCACCAGGCGCCGGTGGCCTCGCGTTCGTCGGGCGTGGTGAAGTGGTAGCGGCCGAAGACGATGCGCACGGCCTCGGGGGAGGCCGGCAGGGGAGACGTGAAGAGCGGCTCGACCGCCGCGGGGTCCGTGCACATGCGGTGGAGCAACGTGCCCGCGTAGCGCGGCACGCCGCGCCGGAAGCCGAGTCCGTAGAACCAGAGCCGGAAGTCGACGCGCGGCTGGTGAGGCGCCACGAACGGCGGGGCGCGGTCGAGTGGGCCCGCCTTGTACCAGAAGTCGTGGGGCGTCCAGGTGTCGCCTTGGCGCGTCTGGAACTCGGCTTCGATGCGTTCGCGCGTGATGTGTCCGAACAGGTGGTAGGTGTTCACCAGGCGGAACGGCTCCCAGGCGGACTGGAGCGGCTCGGTCAGCTCACGCAGGCGGGGCAGGTCGGTGAACGTGCGCAGCGCCTGGACCGACGAAGCCACCGCGAAGAAGACGCAGAGGGCGATCGCGGCCGCGCGCCGCGCCGGCTCCCAGCGCCGTGGTACGCGTCGCGGTGCAGCGGGTGCGCGCGGTCTGCGAAGCCACTCCGGCAGCCAGCGCAGGTCGCGGTCGTCCAGCAGGAAGAGGTGCAGCGACAGCACCAGGTAGACGAAGAAGCCGTAGTTCGCCGTCGCCAGGTTCAGCAGCTGAAAGCCGGTCAGCGCGAAGAACGCGGCCAGGCGCAGCCGGCGGCCGCCGAACACTCCGAACGGGACCGCCAGCTCGAGCACCAGCGTCGCGCGGCTCTCCAGGTGGTGCCACCACTCCGGAAGCTGGTGCGCGTACCAGGCGAGCAGCGTCGGGAGCGGAGCGGTCTCGTAGTACAGCGTCATAGCCGAGCCGTCGTGCCAGTCTCCGAGCGACGACTGCCACTTGGCCAGGCCCGACTCGAAGTACACCTTGAAGAGCAGCACGCGGAAGAGCAGGTGGATCCAGGAGGCCTCGCGGTCGCGCGGCAGGAAGACCGCGAGCAGTCCGCACTCGAGCAGCAGGCTGTCCCACTGGAACGCGAGCAGGTCCCGGCCGGCGGCCGCGTAGCTCAGGTAGAGCGGGACGAGGAGCGCGAAGCACGCGCGCGGGAAGATCCCGAACATCGCGAGTGTCGAGAGCGCCAGGCCGAGACCGATGCCCGCCGAGATCCAGGAGTCGTCCGCGCCGAGCCAGAACAGCGTCGGGAAGTCGAAGAAGCCGACCGTTCCCGCCGCGCGCAGCTCGTCGAGCAGCGAGGCGATCGGCAGCAGGCCGCGGCTGCCGATCAGGACGTCTACCTGCGCGGCGAGGGACGCGAAGGCGATGCCGAAGAGCAGCGCCAGTGCGCAGTGGAAGGCGCGCGCGACGAGTGCGCCCGAGCCGGCACTCGGCAGACGTGCTGCTACCGTCCGCAGCCAGGCCGGCAGCTCGGAGCCGCCGGCCGACGCCGTCCCCGCTTCGACTCCGGGCGCGCCCGCCGCTGCACCCGTGTCCGGGGCGTCAGCCGTGCCTGCCGACCGAGATGACCGGCGCGGTGGCGCGGCGGATCACGCGCTCCGCGGTGCTGCCCAGCAGCAGGTGGGCCAGGCCGGTGCGGCCGCGCGTTCCCATCACGATCAGGTCGGCGCCCTGCTCCCGCGCCTGCTCGACGATCTCGACGTCGGGGATCCCGCGCGTGACGAAGCTTTCGGTCGCCACGTCGAGGCCTTTCTCGACCTCGGCCAGCTTGCGCTGGGCCTCTCGCTCGAGCCCCTCGAACACCGGAGCGTCGAGCCGGAATGCGTCGGTCTCGAGGCTGATCGGGATGTGGCTCGCGTGCTGGAGCAGCAGCGTGCCGCCGCTCTTGGCGGCGATCGCCTGTGCGAAGCGGAGCGCGCCCTGGGCGGTGTCCGAGAAATCCGTCGGGACCAGCAGCTTTTGAAACGCGCCGGCAGGCGGCGAGTCCGAGTGTGCGGTCAACACCGGGCAGGGGGCGTTCCGCGCGGTGCGCTCGGCGACGCTGCCGATCAACACGTGCTTCAGGCCCGACAGCCCGCGCGTTCCGAGCGCGAGCAGGTCCGCGTGGATCTCCTCGGCGTGCGCGCAGATGGCCGAGGACGGCTCCTCGAGCATTACCGTACACGTGACGTCGATCCCGGCCTCGCGCAGCGGAGCGGCCGCTGCGTCGAGACGCGCGGCAGCCTGCTCGCGGGCGGCCTGCAGGAAGCCCGCGGGGACGGTCACGCCGCCGATGCTGAGCGGAACGGGATCCGAAGTCACGATCGGCGGAACCCAGGCCGACGTCATCAGCTCGAGCTTCGCGTCGAAGAGCTTGGCCAGCGCAAGAGCGTACTCGAGGGCGCGCTCGGCGTGCGCGGAGAAGTCGGTCGCGACCAGAATCTGTTTCATGGTTCCCTTCTTTCAGCCCGCCTGTGCGGCCGTCGGGTCGGCGTGCTCTCCGCGGCGGTACAACGTCCGGCGGTTGATCCCCAGGATCTTCGCCGCCTGCACCTTGTTGCCGTCGCAGAGCTCCAGGATGCGTTCGATATACAGGTCTCCCAGCTCGCGCAGCGTCAGCCGCCGGTCTACCGACATGCCGAGCAGGCTGTCCTCGGGACGGCGGTCGCAGGCCAGCCCGTCGTCCGGCAGGGACAGGTCCTCGGCGTGCAGCTCGCGCACCGACGACAGCGCCAGCGAGCGCTCGATCGTGTTCTCGAGCTCGCGCGCGTTCCCTTCCCACTCGCAGCGCGTCAGCCGGTCGAGCGCGCTGCGCGAGATCCCGCGCGCGTCACTGCCCGAGTGCTTGCGCACGAAGGCTTCGGCGAGCAGTGGGATGTCCTCGGGCCGCTCGCGGAGCGGCGGCATGTGGATCGGGATCACGTTGAGACGGTAGTACAGGTCCTTGCGGAAGCGGCCGGCGTCGACCTCGGCCTTCAGGTCGCGGTTCGTCGCCGTGATCACGCGGACGTCTACCTTCACCGAGCGGTTGCTGCCCACGGGGCGGACCTCGCCGTCCTGGACCACGCGCAGGAGCTTGCCCTGCAGGCCGATCGGCATGTCGCCGATCTCGTCCAGGAACAGCGTGCCGCCGGCGGCCTCCTCAAAGAGTCCCTTCTTCGCGGTGTGCGCGCCGGTGAACGCGCCGCGCACGTGACCGAAGAGCTCGCTCTCGAGCAGACCCTCGGGCATCGCGGTGCAGTTGATGGGCACGAACGGCTGGTCCGCGCGCGCGCCGGTGAAGTGCAGCGTGCGCGCGACCACGTCCTTGCCCGTCCCGCTCTCTCCCGTGATCAGCACGCTGCTGCGGTTGCTCGAGACCTTGCGGATCAGCGCGAAGAGCTCGTGCATGGCGGGACTCGCCCCGATCAGGTCACCGAACGAGGTCGAACGGTCGACCGCGCGGCGCAGCCGGCGGTTCTCGTCCTCGAGCACCCGCCGCTCGAAGGCGCGCTCCAGGCTGGCCAGGATCACGTCGCGCCGGAAGGGCTTGGTGATGTAGTCGAAGGCGCCGGCGCGCATCGCGTCGACCGCCGAGTCGATGCTCCCGAACGCCGTCATCAGGATCACGGGCGTGAGCGGCCGCAGCTCGCGCAGCTCGCCGGTGAACTCGACGCCGTCCTTCCCGGGCATGCGGATGTCGGAGAGGATGACCTCGAAGTCCCGCTCGCCGAGCAGCTCGAGCGCCTGCTCGGCGCCGTTGGCGGTAGTGCTCTCTATGCCCTCCTCATCGAGGAGCGAGACCAGCATTTCGCGCATGGGCGCGTCATCGTCGACTACGAGCACGGAGTGTGGGATGGCCATGGGGTGCTCCATAGCAGGACTCATGCCTCGTCCACCGGGCCGCAGGAGCGCAGCAGGCGAGGCGTCATGCCTTTCATGTGAGCTATTATGGCCCTATGTGGTGATTTGGCACAACCCTGGGGCCAGACTTCACGCCCGCAGCGGGTCGGCTACTCCCGGCGCGCGGGGACCTGGAGTACGAACTCGGTCCCCTGGTCCGGGTCGCTGTGGGCCCGGATCGAGCCGCCGTGCTCGTGCACGATGTCCTGGGCGACCATCAGCCCGAGCCCGCTGCCCTGGCCCGCCGGCTTCGTGCTGTAGAAGGGCTCGAAGATGCGGGTCAGCGAGGCCTCGGGGATCCCGTGGCCCGTGTCGGAGATGTGGATCTCGATCTCTCCGTCCGCCCCGGCCGCCACCATGCTTACGCTGAGCTTGCCGCCCTCGGGCATGGCGTCGGCGGCGTTCAGGAACAGGTTCAGGAAGACCTGCTGCAGCTTCTGCCGGTCGCCGTCCAGGGTCGCGGCGAAGGGCATGTCGGTGCAGACCTCGATCCCGCGGCGGCGCAGCTTCTCGGCCAGGAACTCCAGGCACCCCGACACCGTCTCGCGTAGCTCGACCGGCGCGTGCTCGGGCTCACGGGGCCGGGCGATGTTGAGCAGCGTCTGGATGATCCCCGAGATGCGCTCGATCTGGTCGCGGATCGTGCGCAGCCGCCAGCGTCCGCGCTCGTCCGAGACGGGGACCGACGACTCCAGCATCTCGGCGTGGCCCTGGATCACGCCCATGGGCGTCCCGATCTCGTGCGCGAGTCCGGCCACGAGCGTGCCGATCGACGCCAGGCGCTCGGCGGCGACGGCGCGCTGCGTGGTCGCGCGCAGCGCCAGGCTCTGCTCTTCGTGCGCCCGGCCGAGCTGGCGGCTCGACTCGGCGAGCTCCTGCGTCAGGAACTCGAGCTGCTGCTGCCGGCTCCGGATGTACGCTTCCATCGCTATCTGCGCGTCGAGCATCAGGACCTTGATCAGCGCGTTCAACGTGCCTTCGGCGGCGCCCGGACGCTGCGCGTAGTGCTCGATGACGATCGGTGTGAGCAGGCGCAGGTAGAGCGCGTACGCGCCCAGGTACCAGCGCGGCTCGAGGCCGACGCGCTCGTGCGCCTCACCGATCTTGATGCGCCCGTCGACGTAGTCGTCATCGAAGCTGGCGTCGCCCAGGCTCAGCAGGTACTCGCGCTGCTTGTCGAGCAGCCGGTCCTTGACCTGTGGATCCAAGAGGAACACGCGCGTGGCCTCGAACGAGAGCAGGTGGCGGTAGAACGCCGCGACGAACGACTCCGCGTGCTCCTCGAGCAGCGGCCGTAGGCCGCGGAGAGCGTCCCGGTCATCGTCGGTCAGGTCGAGGTAGCCGAGGCGGCTTGCCATGTCATCGGAGAAGGCCATCGGGGGCTCATTATTCGCGCCGTCGGCGCGCCGTCAACCGGCTACCCGCCGAAGAGCTGCCGCGAGGCTTCGATCGCCAGGAATCCCGCGCTCACCACGAAGCCCGTCACCGGCACCCAGATCGGGTACGTCCGCACGCCGGCCCCCGGATCCGGGTCGCGGAGCTTCACGCGCCAGAGCGACAGGTTCACCAGCGCGAAGACCATCAGCGTGAGCAGCGACGTGATCCCCGCCAGGAACGCCAGGCGAAAGCCGATGGCGAGCGCGCAGACGACCACCGTCACCGCCGCGGTCGCGATCACCGGGGTTCGCGTGCGGGGGTGGATCCGGGCAAGGCTCCGCGGCAGCTCTCCCTGGTCCGCCAGCCCGTACAGCACGCGCGAGGCCATGATCAGTTGGATCAGCGCTCCGTTCAGCATGGCGAGCACGCCGATCGAGCCGATCAGGGCGCCCGATCCTCCGGTGGCCCGCTGCCAGAGCGTGGCGAGCGGAGCCGCGCTTCGGGCCAGGTCCTGCGGGGGCAGGCTCAGCACCGCCGCCGTCGCGATCCCCATGTACAGGACGGTCGTCAGCAGCAGCGTCGCGATGATCGCGACCGGCAGCGTGCGCGGGGCGTCGCGGACCTCCTCGGCCACGTTCACCATGTCCTCGAAGCCCAGGAACGCGTAGAAGGCCAGGAACGAGGCCGCGAAGATCCCCTGCCAGGCGCCGAGCTCGAACCCCGGGACGAGCTCCACCCAGCGCTCGGGAAGCGTCGAGAACCCGTCGCGGCACACCCAGAGTACGGCGAGCAGGCCCGCGACCTCGAGCAGCGTGACCACCGCCGCCGTCACGACCGAAGCGCGGATGCCCCAGGCGGCGATCCCGCCGAGCGCGAGCAGCAGTCCGAGGATGGCCACCTCGCGCGGGACCTCGACCAGCTCGCCCAGGTAGCCGACGAAGCCGTTCGCGATCGTGGCCGACGACACGCTCCCCGAGAGCACGACGAGCACACCGACCGCGATCGGCAGCACGCGCGTTCCGAGGCCCTCGCGCACGTAGACGGCCTCGCCGGCACTGCGCGGGAAGCGCGACGACAGCTCCGCGAACGAGAACGCGGTGGCCGCGGCCATTCCCGCCGCCACCGCGAACGACACCGGCGCGTACATGCCCGACCGGTTCGCTACCTCGCCGAGCAGCGCGTAGATGCCCGCTCCGACCGTCGTGCCCAGTCCGTACAGGACGAGCAGGGGGAGGTTCAGGCTGCGCCGGAGCGAAGGGGGCTCGCTCACGCGGATCCCTTGCCGGCGGCGAGCCGCCGCACGGCCGCTCGCGCGTCACGGCGCCAACCGCGCCGCGACGTGTCCACGCGCATGTGGAGTTCCCCGGGCCACTCGGTCGGCTTCTCGAAGCGCTCGGCACTGCGCGCATGCAGCTCGGGCCCGGCGTCCGAGGCATCGCCTCCGCGTGTGCGGCGCGCCTCGAGCCGCCGCAGCGCAACCGCACGGTCGCACTCCACCTGTACCAGCAGTGCGGTCACGCCGTGCTCACGGGCCCAGGCCCGGCAGCGGTCGCGCTCCGCGGTCTCGCTGAATGTGGCGTCGAGCACCGCCACGCGCCCCGAGCCGACGACGTCCCGCGCGCGCTCGAGCAGCGCCGTGTACGTGCGCGCGCGCTGGTCGGGCGTGTAGAGGCCGGCGTCTGGCGCGGCCCGCGCGCTCGCCAGCGGATCGAGCCCGGCGCTGCGCTTTCGCACCCGATCCGCGCAGACGACCGCTCCGCGAAGCTCGTCGGCGATCAGCTCCGCGACGGTGGTCTTGCCCGCGCCCACGATCCCGCACACGGCGATCAGCGGGCCGGGTGCGCGCGCTTCGAGCAGGCGGTCGGCCAGCAGTACGTGCCGGCGCGCGCTCGGTCCGGAGGCCGCGCGCTGCTGGCGCGACACGCGCTCGTCCTGTGACGCGATGGCCGCCACCTTGGCGCGGACCGCGGCGCGGTATGCCGCGTAGTAGTCGACCACCGCGTAGAGCCCGAAGTCGTCCGCGTCCCGGGCGTAGCGGCGCAGCAGGCGCTCGGCCCAGCCGGCGCGTCCCCGGTAGCGCAGGTCCATGGCCAGGAAGGCCACGTCGCAGGCGGTGTCGAACTGGCGCAGCTCTTCGTCGAACTCGAGACAGTCGATGATCCGGGGCTCCGCAGAGCCGGCCTCGTACCAGACGTGCTGCAGGTGCAGGTCTCCGTGTCCGTCGACGGCGTGTCCCGATCGCACGCGCGAGAGCAGTCTCGGCAGCCGTGTCTGCTCGAACGCGGCGTTGCGCCGCTGCATGCGGGCGAGCGCGGCGCGCGGCACGATCGCCTCGGGAAAGGCCGACAGCGCCTCGAAGTTGTCGTGCACCGGGCCGCAGATCCGCCGCGCCCAGGCTTCGTCGTCGATGGCCTGCACGAGCGCGTGCTCGCCGTGGAACCGCGCGATCCGCGCCGCGAGCACGTCGATCTGTCCGGGCGTCAGGTCGCCGCGGTCCAGCAGGCTCAGGGCGTCGCGGCCATCGGGCAGGCGCCGCATGACGACGCAGGGCTCCGCGTCCTCGCCTTCGGGGCCCGAGAACTCTTCGCCCACCTCGCCGACGCGCAGCGCACCGTCGACGATCCGCGCCTCGGCCACTCCCAGGTACACGTCGGGCGCCAGCCGGCGGTTCAGCCGCACCTCGTCCAGGCAGTCGCGGCGGCGGGACGCCCGCGTGCTGAAGTCCACGAAGCCCACGTCCACGTCCTTGCGGAACTTGTAGACGCGCTCCGCCGTCAGGTAGACCCAGGACAGGTGGGTCTGGATCCGCTCGATCCCTGTTCCTGCATCGGGATCGTGCGGGTAGGCCTCGGCGCGCCCGAGCGCCTCGGGCCAGGAGCGGTCGATGGGGTCGGCCGGCGGCTTCACGGCGACAGCCTCCCGCAGCGCGGAGCCTTCCGGCAACCCCCGGTCAGGATTCCTTCCGGAGCGTCAGCACCGGAATCTCGGACAGGCGGAGCACTTTCGAGGCCACGCCGCCGAGCAGCAGGTGCCCGATGGCTCCGCGCCCGTGGCTTCCCATCACGATCAGGTCGGCGTGCGAGGACTCGGCCGCCTTCAGGATCGCCTCGGCCGGAGGCTCGTCGAGCAGGTGCGCCTGGCACGGGACCCCCGCCCGATCGGCCTCGTCGATGCACACGTCCAAACGCTCGACCGCGCGCGCGCGTAGCGTCGCCCACCACTCGCCCGTCATCTGGATGTCGTGCGGCATGTGGATCGCGTGGACCAGTTCGAGTGAGCCGCCCGAGTTCTTGGCGAGTCCGATCGCCCACTCGAGGGCGTGGTCCGAGTGCGGAGAGAAGTCGATCGGCACCAGGATCTTCGAGAACATGTTCTCCTCCGTGCTAGCGCTGGATCGTGCGCAGGTACTCGACGATGTCGTGGATCGAGACGGGCGAGAGCAGCGTCTCGGTGGTCAGGATCTTCTCGTTGCGGTCGTCGAGCGGCCGGCCCCAGACCGGCATCTCGCTCGAGCCGTGAGACTCGATCCAGGATCGCCCGTCGATGTAGGCGGCCACCTGCTCGGCGTCGAATCGGCCCCCGTTGCGCCGGGCGATCTGTGTCAGGTTGGCGGGTCGCGGGTCGAGCTTCGCAGCCGCGGGCCCGTTCCCAGTGGCGTCCATGCCGTGACAGGAGGCGCAGTAGGCGCCGAACAGCTGGCCTCCGACCTCGGCGGGGGGAGCGGACCCGGCGGACGGTTCGGACCCGCCGCCTCGCTCGGCGGAAGTGCAGGCGATCAGCAGGGCGGCCGCGAGGACCGGGAACACGCGCATCTCACACCCCTTCATCCATTGAGAGTGCCCATTGAAGAGCCAACACGTGGAAAGAGCAAGCGACGTGCCCGGCGCGCCGTGCTCTGTGCGCTCCACGCGCTCCGGGCTGTGGCGACACGCCACATCGGGGCGCCGGTCACGCCGACGGGACTTGCGGGATCACAGGTCGCCTGCACCCTTCGCCGATAAGACAGGGGAAGGGGGAGACAGAATGCGCGTTGCCGGGGTCGTTTCAGTGGTCTGCCTCGTGGTTGCGGCGCACGCCGTCCGCGGAGAGGACGGGACGCGTGCGCTGATGAACCGGATCGTCGAGCCGCTGGTTCGGGTCCTGCCCGCGAGTCTCGAAGAGGAGACCTTCGCCGATCCCGCACGGCGCGAGGAGATCGGAGCGGCCGTGGACGAGCTCGCCGATGCCGCGGCCGAGCTCGGCAAGCACGCGACGAAGCGCGACGCCGGCTTCCGCTACCTGGGCGGCTCGCTGGCCCAGGACGCCGCGCGCACCGCCGAGCGCTTCGCGCGCGGCGAGTACCCCGAGGCGCGCTACGCGCTGCACCAGATGACCAACACCTGCATCGTGTGTCACTCGCGCCTGCCGAGCGACCGCGAGTCGCCGCTGGCCGACCGGCTCTTCGCGCGCGCCGAGGTCGCCGGCCTGTCCGTGCGGCAGCGGGCTCGGCTCCAGATGGCGACGCGCCGCTTCGACGCGGCGCTCGGTTCCTACGAGGTGCTCTTCGCCGACCCGGAGTCCTCGCCGGTCACGTTCGACCTGGGCGGCGACCTGCTCGACTACCTGACCATCAGCCTGCGCGTCCGCCGCGACGTCGAGCGCCCGAGAGCCGCGCTTGCGCGGCTCTCGGCGCGCCCGGACGTGCCCCACTACATGCAGCGGAACCTCCGCGCGTGGCTGGTGGCGCTTCCCGAGATCCAGGGGCAGCTGCAGCTGGCGCCGACCGTCGGACGCGCGCGCATCCTGATCGCCGACGGACAGAAGGCCCGCGGCTACGCCGCCGACCGCGCCGGCGTCATCTACGACCTGGCGGCCTCGAGCGTGCTGCACCGCTACCTGGACTCGGACCCCGAGCCGGGCGCGGAGACCGCCGAGGCGCTCTACCTGATCGGCATCACCGACGCCTGGACCCAGCGCTCGTACTGGGTGTCCGAGGCCGAGTTCGCGCTGAAGACGGCCATCCGCATGGCCCCGCGCGAGCCGGTCGCGCGCGAGGCCTACCTGCTGCTCGAGGAGTACACCGTGCTTGGCTACTCCGGCTCGGGCGGCGTGAACGTCCCGCCCGACGTTCAAGCCGAGCTCGACGAGCTGCGCGCCCTGATCGACATGCCGCAGGTGTCCCAGTGAGCGACCGCTTCGAGGCGTGGCTCGAGTCGTCGGGGCTGGTCAAGCCGGCCGACGTCGAGAGCGCAGAGGAGGCCGCCGAGGAGAGCGGCGAGCTGCTGGGCGAGGTGCTGATCCGCCGCGGCTTCCTGGACGAACGCGAGGCCTACCGGCGCCTGGCGGGCCACTGCGGGATCGCCTTCGCGGAGTTCGAGGCGCTGCTCGACTCGATCGACCCGCAGGTCGTGCGCTCGGTCCCGCGGCCGTACCAGGACCGCAAGCGCGTGATCCCGGTGCTGCGCAGGCAGGGTGTGCTGGTCGTCGTGACCTGCGATCCCGACGCGCGCGTGCTCGACCTGGCCGACGCGCTCGCGTGCGAGAGCGTCGAGCTGAAGCTCGTCACGCCGACGGACTTCCGGCGCGTGCAGTGGGCCCTCGACCTGGGGCAGCTCGGGACCGGACGGCCGGTGCGGCCACAGGTGGCGTACGGGTCGGACCTGCTCGACCACGACGTGCGCGTAGAGCCCGCACACGTGGGACTGCTCGACGCGATCCTGGCCGACGCCGCCGGCGAGCGCGCCAGCGACGTGCACCTGGAGCGGTTCCGGGACCGGGTGCAGGTCCGGCTGCGTGTAGACGGTGCGTTGCGCGAGGTGTCGCACTACCAGATCCAGTCGCACCAGCTGCAGGGCATCGTCAACGTGCTCAAGGTGCGGGCGAGGCTCGACATCGCGGAGCGCCGCCGGCCGCAGGGCGGACGGATGGCGGCGCGAATCGGCGGGCGCGACTTCGACCTGCGCGTGCAGACCCAGCCGACGCTGCACGGCGAGTACGCGATCGTGCGCCTGCTGCCGCAGGGCCGCGACCTGTTCTCGATCGAAACGCTCGGCTTCTCGCCCGGGCTCGCGGCGCGCTGCCGGCGGCTGCTCCGCAGTCCGTCCGGTCTCGTACTGGTGGCGGGGCCCACCGGGAGCGGAAAGTCGACCACGCTCTACGCGGGACTCCAGGTACTCGCCGCCGACACCACGCGCAAGATCATCTCGGTCGAGGACCCGATCGAGTACTCGGTCGACGGCGTCGAGCAGACGCAGGTCCGCCCCGAGCTGGGCTTCGGCTTCGCCGACGCCATGCGCCACTTCGTGCGCCAGGACCCGGACGTGATCATGGTCGGCGAGATCCGCGATCCCGAGACCGCGCTCGAGGCCCTGCGCGCCGCGCAGACGGGCCACCTGGTGCTCTCCACCGTGCACGCGAACGACTCCGTGGACGCCGTGCAGCGGCTCTACGACCTGGGCATGCATCCGAACTCGATCGCCGGCGAGCTGTTGGCCGTGTTCGCGCAGCGCCTGGCGCGCCGGATCTGCGAGGGCTGCCGCGCGGAGTGCGAGCCGGACGCGGAGCTGCTGTCCGAGGTCTTCCCCCGGGGAGCCCCCGAGGGCTTCCGGACGTTTCGCGGAGAGGGCTGTGAGCGCTGCCGTGGGCTCGGCCACTTCGGCCGCACCGCCGTGGGTGAGCTGCTTCCCTCGTCGCGCGAGCTCCGGCTGGCGGTCTCGCGCCACGCGGCGCTCGACGAGCTGCGCGCCGTCGCGCAGGGCGCCGGCCTGCAGCCGATGCGCGAGAGCGCGCTCGAACTCGTGAACGCGGGCGTGATCGCCTTCGAGGTCCTGCCGGGCCTGTTCCGCGCCGACATGCTGGCCGGCTGACGCGGCTCGTCAGCTCGCGGGGTGCTCCATGAGCTTCTCGATCCGCTCGCGGTCGGCCGCCGCCGGCAGTCCCCAGCTCTCGCGGTAGTCGAAGACCTCGCGCGCGGTTCGCGACCCGAAGCGGTCGTCGACGAACTCCAGGCGATCCGTCGGGACCAGTGCGGGGTGCGCCACGCCGCAGCTCTGTGCCAGCTGGATCAGCTCGAAGCGAAGCGTCGACACGTAGTTGGCGACTCGTTGGGCCTTGTCCGCGGGATCGAGCCCGCGCTGAAGCCATGCGTTCTGCGTCGCGACGCCCGCAGGGCAGCGGCCGGTGTGGCAGCGCTGCGCCTGGATGCAGCCCAGCGCGAGCATCGCCTCGCGTCCCACGTGCACCAGGTCGCAGCCGAGCGCTAGTGCGAGGAGCGCCTCCTCGGGAAAGCCGAGCCTTCCGGAGCCGGCGAAGACGATCTTCTCGTGCAGCCCGCGCTCCGCGAAGATGCGGTAGACGCGGCTGAACGCGAGCTTGAACGGCAGCGCGACGTGGTCGCTCGAGACCAGCGGCGCCGCGCCGGTTCCGCCCTCGCCCCCGTCGATGGTGATGAAGTCCAGGCCGCGCTCCGTGGTCGCCATCAGCCGCGCGATCTCGAGCCAGGAGTCCACTTCGCCGACCGCGGACTTGACGCCCACCGGCAATCCGGTGCGCTCGGCCACGCGCTCGACGAAGTCGAGCATCTCGTCGGGGTCGCCAAACGCCGAGTGGCGCGGCGGACTGGCGCAGGCGCGGCCGACCGGGACGCCCCGAGCCGCCGCGATCTCGGGCGTCACCTTGGCCGCGGGCAGGTAGCCGCCGAGCCCGGGCTTGGCGCCCTGGCTCAGCTTGATCTCGATGGCCCGGACGGGGTTCTCGTCGCAGACGGCGGCGAGCCGCTCCAGGTCGAAGTGGCCGTGTTCGTCGCGGCAGCCGAAGTAGCCGGTTCCCACCTGGAAGACGAGGTCTCCTCCGTGGCAGTGGTGGGGTGACAGTCCGCCCTCCCCGGTCACCTGCAGGCAGCCCGCGAGCTTCGCCCCCCGGTTGAGCGCCTCGATCGCGTGGCCGCCGAGCGAGCCGAAGCTCATGCCCGACACGTTGACGAGCGAGGCCGGACGGAACGACTGCGCCCGTTCGCGGTGCGCGCCCAGCACCTTGGCGCAGGGGAGCGCGGGCGGTGCGCCGGCGTGCGCCTCGAGCGGCGGGCCGGGATAGCCGAGCGTCTCGTGCTTGATGATCAGGTAGCTCGGCGATGTCTCCAAGTCGTTGTCGGTTCCGAAGCCGAAGTAGCGGTTCTCGCGCTTCGCCGAGGCGTAGACCCAGCGGCGATGGTCGCGGCTGAACGGCCGCTCCGCGTCGTTGCCGGTGACGAGGTATTGCCGGACCTCGGGACCGATCCACTCGAGCCAGTAGCGGAAGTGCCCGATGATCGGGAAGTTGCGCAGGATCGAGTGCTTGCGCTGGAACACGTCCCAGGCCGCGAGCGCGACCACGATTCCGAGCAGGGCGAGCAGGAAGATCGTCATGCCCGCTCAGGATAACCCGCGGCACGGCCGGATGCGTGGCATGCGGCCGCGCGCGGGCGTCAACCGGGCGCCGCTACTTGATCGAGACGGTTCGCGGCTTGGTCTCCTCGGCCTTGGGGATCTCGATCTGGAGCACGCCGTCCTTGAACGACGCCTTCAGGTCCTTCTCTCCCACGCCCTCGGGCAGGCGGATCGACCGGCTGAACGCACCGTACGTGCGCTCCACCCAGTGCTTCTTGTCCTTGTCCTCTTCGTGCTCGCTGCGCTTCTCGCCGCGCACGGTCAGGACGTTGTCGTGGATCTCGACGCTGACGTCGTCCTTGTTGACGCCCGGAAGCTCGACCGTCACGACGTAGCCGTCGGCGCTCTCGGTCACGTCGAGCGCGGGCGCCAAGAACCCCGCGCGCGCCCCGCTCCGAACCGCGGCCGGATCACCGAGGTGACGGACCAGCCGTCCGAACGGCGCGCCGAGCTCACGAAACAGACCCTCGGGCTGGAAGAACTCGTCCGCGAACGGCGTCCAGCGGCTGACTGACTTGGGCTCTTCTCGTGTCATCTTCTCTCTCCAGTTGAGCGAGACCCGGATCGGGCTCGCACTCGTCTCAGTGGGGTCGGCGGAGTCTTCGCCTCCCGGCCCGCTCATCTCTCGTGAGAGAACCCTTTGGACGTCGCGTCTCGTGTCAAGCTGTGTCGAGCACGCGTGTCGCGAGCCCGACGTCTCCCGGTGTAGGCCGCTGCCGGCTACGCGCCCTTGTCGTGAGCGGAGAGCGCCACGAAGTCCGCCTCGGTCAGGATGCCGGCGAGCTTGTCGCCTTCCAACACCGGAAGACACCCGATCTTCTTGTCCAGCATCAGGCGGGCGGCGTCACGGAGCGCGGTGTCGGGAGTGGTGGTGACGGGCTCGGTCGTCATCACCTCCTTGACGGGGATCGTCTTCATGACCCGGCGCTGGGCGTTCTCGCCGTAGCCGAAGGCGCGGACCAGCGCCCCGCGGAACAGGTCGCGCTGGCTCACGATGCCGACGAGCTGGCCCGTGTCCTCGTCCACCACCGGCAGGTGCCGGATGCGTCCGAGCCGCATCACGTCGTCGGCGAGGCTGAGCTCGTCGTTGCGCTTCAACGTAGCCACTTCCCGGACCATGATGTCCTTCACGTGCTTCATCACCTCTCCTTTTCCGCCGGACCCGCCAGGCGGAGCTGCAACGTCGGTGCCAGCGCGCGTGTGGCGGCACGCCCCGGGAAGGGTGCACTCCGAGACGCCGCGCCGCACGTCCGCCCGGGCGGCTCGCTGCAGCGGCTTCCAGGGCTGGCCCGCAGCTTGCTCTTTCGGAGCGGACCGTGCCGCACAGCCTACCCATCCGCGCGGTCCGGCCGTGACACTCGTTCGGGCCTCGTCCCCCACCGAACTTCGCGAGCCGGCGCTCGAGGATCTCGCAGCCCTCGCGGGCTGCGAGCCGCACCCGTGCGTCACGATCTACCTGCCCATGCCGGCGGCATTCCCCGAGCGGATGCAGAACGCGCTGCGCTACGGCCAGGCCGTGGCCCACGCGGCGGACCGGCTCGAGGCCGAGGGCGTGCCCGCGGCGGACGTGCCCGCGTGGGCCGACCGCCTGACCGAGCTCGACCACGACCTGCGCGACGCGCCCGAGTCGTTCCGCGGGCTGGCGGTCTTTCTCGATCGCCGCGGCGTCCGCGCGTACCGGCTGAGGGTCCCGCCGCGAGAACGGGTGTACGTGGCGGACGGGTTCGCGCTGCGCGAGCTGGCGCGCCAGCTGGCGCTGCTCCAGACCGACAAGCCGGCTCCGCCCGACAGCGCGGCGGTGATCGTCGGCCTCGACCGCATCCTCGAAGCCGCGCGCCGCGGGCGCGTCCGGGTGCTGTGGGTCCTGGCCAGCGCCTCGGTCCGGGGACGCCTCGACCCCGAGACGGGGCGGGTCGTCTCGGCGGAAGACCGCGATGGCGACGTGCTCGACGCGCTGGCGGCTCGCGTTCTGGCCGGCCGCGGGGAGCTGCGGGTCGTCTCCTCGCTCGAGATGCCCGCGCCCGTGACCGCCGCCGCCGAGCTCCTCTGAGGCTAGATGCGTGACAGGATGGCCCATCTCTAGGGGAGAAATAGGACATTACGCGGCAGTCGAGGCGTCACGCGGCTGCCCGGCTGCGGCGCGGGCGGCACGCCGATTGCTCCATGGGGGTCGGTCTCCCAGCGGAGGAAGCGAGATGTCCGATTCCCTGGCCGCGTACTCGATCCAGACGCCGGCGACGCCGTAGTGCCGGACTCGACCCAGGAGGTTCACGCGCTCGAGCCGAGTGAGTTCCTAGAAGAGGTCCACTCCTTCGAGTTCTGGTTCCAGTCCGTCGAGGGCTACCTGTCGGGTCGTCCCTATGGGCACCACGAGATGGAGGAGCCGGAGATCGACGAAGCGCAGCGCGACCGGCTCATCACGACGCTCTGCAACTACTGCGTCGGCGAACTCGCGGCGCTCGAGGGTGCCAGTGGCCTGATCCTGTTCGCGCCGAACCGCGAGGCCAAGATCTTCCTGGCAACGCAGGTCGTCGACGAGGCGAGGCACCTCGAAGTCCTCTACCACCGCCTGCAGGCGATCGGGGTGAGCGACCCCGAGGGCGAGATCGAGCGCCGCGCCGCCCATCCGCTCAAGCTCTTCAAGCGCCGGCTGCTCGAGCTGGTCGCGAGCAAAGACTGGGAAGCCGCGCTGTTCGCGCAGAACGTGATTCTCGAGGCGATGGAGTTCGCCGCCTTCCAGACGCACGCGCGCCGCACCGATCCCGTGACGCGCGAGGTGCTCGAGGGGATCATCAAGGACGAGCGGCGGCACATGGGCTTCGGCGAGAACGAGATCGGCCGCTGCCTGGCGCGCGCCCCGCACGTCCGTTCGCGGCTCGGCGAGGTGAAGAAGGAGCTCGACTACCTGGTGCTCGAGACCTTCTCGGAGAGCGTCGCGGACCTGGGAATCGAGCGCTCGGAGCAGACCGACCTGGGCCGCCTCTACCTGGCCGCCGTCGAGCGCCTGGGGTTCACGAATGACTGATCCGCTGCTCGAGCAGGCAGAGAAGGCCGCGCCGCGCCAGCGCTTCATCCTGGAAGACACCGGCTTCGACGAGGTGCCCGTCAAGTACCGTCGCTTCTACCGGCGCTGGGGCGGACCGCCCGACCCGCTGGCCCCGAACGAGGTAGTCTGTCCCGTCTGCAAGGTAGTGATCCGCTCGACGCGAGAGCTGCGGCCGGGCGACCGCGTCTACTGCATGCCCTGCATGTCGCGGCTGATCGTGATCGAGGGCGAGGGCGGGCGGCTCGAGGCCACCGTCTCGTACTGAGTCGCACTGGTGGGAAGAGGATCCATGGAGAAGCTGGGCCCGATCGAGGTGCTCGAAGAGGTGCTCGCCGAGCACGAAGTCCTCCGCAGCATGCTGCTCCGCGTCGAAGTGCTGTCCCGCAGCGTCCTGCAGGGAAGGTACGCCGCGTCGGACGAGCTGAAGGAGCAGGTCCGCGAGCTCGGAAACCGCTTCAACCAGCACCTGGACCGGGAAGAACGCGTGCTGGTCCCGGCCCTGCTCGACGCGGACGCGTGGGGTCCCGAGCGCGTCGAGCGCATGCACGAAGAGCACGCGCGCCAGCGCGAGATCATGACCGAGATGTGGAACAGGGGCAGCGGCGGCTCGCCGAACATCCTGGTGTTCGCGCTGATCGCGTGGGGCTTCGTGCGCATGCTGCGCGAGGACATGGCCGAAGAGGAGCGCATCTCGCTCAACCCGCGCGTCCTCAGCGAGGACGTGGTCACGACGTCGGTCGAGCCGGAGTGATCCCGCTTCAGTAGACGGCCGAGAGCAGGTCGAAGGTCGTCACGATCCCCAGCACGTCGTCGCCGTCGGTGACGATCACTCGGTGCAGGTTCCCGTCGATCATCATGCGGGCCACGGCGCGCAGCTCGGCGTCGGGCGCCACCGTGATGACGTCGGTCGTCATGATGTCCTCGACCGAGAGTTCGGGCGCGAGGATGTCGCGCTGGCTGGCGTCCTCGGCCAAGGCGCGGACGATGTCGGTCTTGGACGCGACGCCCACGAGCTTGCCGTCGGAGCCCGTGACGGGCGCGCCGCTGATGTCCTCGCCGGTGAGCAGCTCTTCGAAGTCCTTCAGCGCGAGCTCTGGGCTGACCGAGATGATTCCCTTCTGCATCACGTCCTGTACGCGCATGGCGCGGTCTCCTCTGCGTTTCTCCCCACCGGGGCAGATTGCAAGCAGTGTACCGCTCGTGGCGCGGGGAGACGCACGCTGACGCCCCGACTGCGACGCCTCGCCACAGGCTGGAGCCACGCCGGGGAGGGTCAGACCTCGAAGCCCATCTCGCGGTACTGCGGGGCGGTCCGGTCGCTGATGATGCCGAGCCGGAGCAACTGGGGAATCACGTAGTCGCGGAACGCGTTGGGGCGCTGCGCCCGGAACTCCGGGTCGGCCATCTTCTCCTGGACCTCGGTCACGGCGGCCGCCATGTCGATGTCGAGGTCCGCGAAGAGCGCCGCCTGCGAGCTCTGGCCGCCGCTGCCACGCCCACTGTTCACCATCGTCTGAACGGCCATGAGCGCGAAGTCCTCGACGCGCTCGCGGTCCGGGTCGGGCATACGCGGCAGCTCGTCCTTCATGTAGATCAGGCCGTACGAGACGTGCCGCGCCTCGTCCATCGCCGTCAGCTCCACGATCTTCCTGAGCAGCTCGTCGCGCGTGCCCTCCTTCATGATCTTGAAGGAGCCCATCGCCAGCCCTTCGACGATGACCTGCATGCCGACGCACTTCATCTGCCAGAGATCCGCCTGCAGGATCGCGTTGATCACGGCCTGCAGATTGGGGTCGATCGGGTAGACCCGGTCGAGCCGCTGGATGTAGCGGTAGAAGACCTCGACGTGCCGTGCCTCGTCGACCACCTGCGTGGCGGCGTAGAGCTTGCCGTCGATGTCGGGCACCACCTCGACCAACTGGCCGCAGCAGAGCAGCGCTCCCTGCTCACCGTGCAGGAACTGCGACAGGGTCCAGGCCGCGCGCCGTACCGAAAGCTCGGTGCGCTGGTCGTCGGGCAGGGCCTTGACGAAGTCGAAGTCCTGGAACATGTCCTGGCGCGGGTCCAGGATGTCGCCGCTCGTGTCGATCTCGCGGTCCCACGGCACGTCGGTCGCCGCGTTCCACTGCTCCTTCTTCGCGACCTCGTACAGGTCGCGCAGCGCCTTGTTGTGGGTCCCGTAGTCGAACTTCCAGAGCGTTCGGACGGGGGTGAGAACCTCCTCGATCGTCGCCATTTCGTGCTCCCTCGGAGTGGTTCGGAAGGGGTAGGGCGCAGGGCGGTCGCTTCTAGGATGCGGCCGCGTCCAGGTTCTCGGCCAAACTCTTCTCGTCATCGGGCGTGGACGCGGACATGTCGCCGGAGACCTCGTGGATGCCGCCCGTCGGGCAGTAGTCGGCGGCCTCCTCGCAGGCCTCCTCTTCCTCGTCGGTCCGAGGCTGCAGCGTCACGCGCGCGGCGGCCGCCCCCGGGGGGATCTCGACGTTGTCCGGCGCGCGCTCGTGGCACAGCCCGCAGCCGATGCACAGGGATTCGTCGACGCTGAACTGGCGCAAGGAATTGCCTCCAACCGGGTCACTGACGCTACTGTCAGCGAGCCAGACCCGGGTATGACCGCGCTCATACGCGGACGCGCAGGGCAGCCCCGTCCGGGCCCTGTCATACTGGGGCGCCGGGGGTGGTCCCGAACCGCCCCCCGGGTTTCCGGCGATCCGCCGGCGAGGAGGCGCGTGATGGCACCGGGCGGCAACAAGGAGTTCGAGCTTCGCGGGGTGAACCACCTGGCGTTGGTCTGCAAGGACATGGCGCGCACGGTCGACTTCTACACGAACGTGCTCGGCATGCCGCTCACCAAGACGATCGACCTGCCGAACGGATCCGGTCAGCACTTCTTCTTCGACATCGGGAACGGTGATTCGCTGGCGTTCTTCTGGTTTCCGGACGCGCCGCAGGCGGCGCCGGGCATCGCGGCGCCGCGCGTCGCGCAGGGCGACGGCGTGTCGGCGCACGGCTCGATGAACCACGTGGCGTTCGACGTCGCGCCCGAGAAGATCGAGGAGTATCGGGAGCGGCTGAAGGCGAGGGGCATTCGCGTGACTCGCGTCGTGAACCACGACGACACCACGTCCCAGGTCAGCGACGACGTCAACGACACGACCTTCGTGCGCTCGATCTACTTCGCCGATCCCGACGGCATCCTGCTCGAGTTCGCCGCCTGGACGCGCGACCTGACGCCCGACGACGTCCGTCACGCTCCGGCGACCGGGGCCGACGCCGAGCACTACCGCGGGAAGAAGGCGACCCCGGGGGACTGAGCCGGTCGACGTGGGTGATCTCTCGGAGTTCTCGTTCGGCCTGCGCGCGTTCCTGAGGACGTACCGCTGGCGCCGGATCGATCCGATTCCCTGGACGCCGTTGCGCCGCCCACTCTCGCAGAGCCGGCTGGCGCTCGTCTCCAGCGCGGGCTTCGTGCTCCCCGGCCAGGATCCGTTCGACGAGTCCAGGCGGGGAGGAGATCCGTCGTTCCGCGACATCCCGTCGGAGACCGAGGCTCACGTGCTCGTCGACACGCACCGCAGCGAGGCCTTCGACCACACCGCGATGAGCCGGGATCCGAACCTGGCCTTTCCGCTCGACCGCATTCGCGAGCTGGTAGCGCGGGGGCGGGTCGGCTCCGTGAACCGCCGGCACCTGAGCTTCATGGGGAGCATCACGGCGCCTGGCCGGCTCGTGCGCGACACCGCGCCCGCCGCCGCGCGCGCTCTCGTCGACGACGGCGTCGACGTCGCGCTGCTCGCCCCGGTCTGACCCATGTGCAACCAGGCGGTCGGCCTGGTCGCGGCGGAGCTCGAGCGGCAGGGCATCTCGACGGTGACCGTGCAGCTGCTGCGGTACGTGGCGGAGAGGGTGAGGCCTCCGCGCGCTCTCTGGGTTCCGTTCGCGCACGGCTTTCCGCTCGACGCCGCCGACGAGCCGGATCGACAGCACGCCGTGATCGAAGCTGCACTCAACCTACTCGAACGTCCTGAGAGTGATGCGGGGGTACTGGTCGATTTCGCGCCGGAAGGGCAGGCTGCCCGCTAGACAAGACAGGACACGAGAGGAGGACGCAGCGCATGAACGACTTCGCACGGGAACGGCTTCGACCCCTGGCACCGGGAATCCTGCTCGCGCTTGCGGCGATCATGTTCGGGTTCACGCTAGGTGGCGCATTCGGAGTCGCCGAAGGTCTGATGAAGGGCTACCTGGAGGACTCGGCTCAGGCCGTCCTCGAGGACACCTACGACGGGGACACCGACGCTGCGGCGGCCGTCGTGCGCAAGTCGTGGACCTACTTCAAGCGCGCGCACCTGCACGCGAACGCCCTGGGGACGGCCGCGCTGGCCGCGTCGCTGCTGCTCGCGCTGCTCGGTCCGCCGAGTCGGCTTGCGCGGGGCTCGGGCTTGCTGTTCGGCGCGGGAGCGCTGGTGTACGGCTTCTTCTGGCTGGCCGCCGGGCTGCTCGCGCCGGGCATCGGAAGCACGGCCGCCGCAAAGGACGCGCTCATCTGGCTCGCGGTTCCCGGCTCCGGCATGTGCACGCTCGGGCTGGCGGGGACGGGGATCTGCTTGCTGGTGCGCGTCTACTCCGGAGACGAGCCGTCGTGACGAATCGCCGTGGCGACTCGGGGCGAGGAGTTGGCTCCCCTGTGAACAACACCGATCTGTCACTCACAGGGGAGCACTTGCTCCTGCGTTCCCTGCCCGCGCAGGAGTAGATGCAGGCTAGACCGAGGCGGGGTGGCCGAGTATGACGGTGGTCATGTCCGGCCCGGATTTTTCCCGACTGGGTGTTTTCTTCGGAGTGCCCGGCCCTTCGCCCGGAGAGGTGCGCGCAGATATGACGCGAGTCATACCTGCCGGCGACGCGCGTCTCCTATCGTGGGTCTGGTTCGAGAAGACTTCACTCGGGATTGGGGATGGCGCAAGACTCGAGTTGACCCATCGGCCTGGGCGTGACCGCGATTGCGCCCGGCCTGTTTGGTCCTCGCGTCGCGTTCGCCCGGAGTGCACTCATGCACCTGCACTCTGCGCCGTCCTCCGCGGAAGCGGGCCGCCCGCCCGCTTCCGCATCTCGTGGGCTGCACCGCTGCTGGACTCCGCTCGGTACTCGCGCGCGATGTCTGAACCCCTGACCGATGGTCGCGCATGATCGCGGTCATACGGGAGATCCCGGCCGGCCAGATACGCTGCCCAGAAGGTGCTGCCGGCACGGGGCACGGCGCAAACAGGGAGAGCTGACGTGGCCGGCCCATTCGACTTCAATCCGGCGGACCCCGCCTTCGTCGACGACCCGTTCCCGATCTACGCGCGCGGCCGCGCAGAGAGCCCGGTCCACCGCCACGCCGGCTTGCCGATGCTCTCGCTGTTCCGCCACGCGGACATCATGGCGGTCCTGAGCGACGCCGACCTGTGGTCGTCGCGCTTCCCGCAGCCGCCCAACGCCGAGGAGCTCGGGATCGACGGCGAGCGGGCGCAGAGCATGCTCGGGCAGGATCCCCCCGAGCACGACCGCCTGCGCGGCTTCGTCAACCGTGGCTTCACTCCGCGCAGGATCCGCGGGCTCGAGGGACGCCTGCGCGAGATCGCCGCAGAGCTGCTCGACGACGCGCTGGCGCAGGGCCGCGTCGACTTCGTCGAGGCGTTCTGCTACCCGCTGCCGGTCATCGTGATCGCCGAGCTGATCGGCGTGCCGACCGCGGACCGTCGCCAGTTCAAGGAGTGGTCCGACAAGATCGCCGAGAACCTGGGCGAAGGACTCGGCGGCATGTCGATCGACCCCGTGGCGGCGCGCGAGCGAGCCGAGGTGTCGCGCGAGATGGACGCCTACTTCTCGCACCTGCTCGACGCGCGCACCCGTGAGCCGCGAGAGGACCTGCTGACGCAGCTGGTGTCGGCCGAGCGCGATGGCGACCGCCTGACGCGCGCCGAGATGCTGACGATGCTGAGCGTGCTGCTGATCGCCGGCAACGAGACGACCCGCAACCTGATCGGGAACATCGTCGTCCAGCTGCTGGCGCACCCGGGCGAGCTCGCGCGCCTGCGCGCCGACCCGGGGCTCGTCCCGACCGCGATCAACGAGGTCCTGCGTTTCGACTCGTCGGTTCAGTCCACCGTGCGCATCGCGACCCGGCCGACGCAGATCGGGTCCGAGAAGATCGCCGAGGGCGAGTCGGTTCTCACGTGGCTAGGCTCCGCGAACCGCGACGAGTCCGTGTTCGAGAATCCCGACCGCTTCGACGTCACGCGCGACCCGAACCACCACCTGAGCTTCGGGTTCGGCGTGCACTACTGCATGGGCTCGCACCTGGCGCGCCTCGAGGCGCGCGTGGCCCTGGACGAGCTGTTGAAGCGCACCAAGAGCTTCGAGCGCACCGACGACGAGCCGATCGAGCGCACGCCTAGCTTCATCCTGCGCGGGCCCAAGCGACTGGCCGTGGAGTTGGTCTCCGCCTGAGCTCAGCGCCCCTCGACGTCTTCCGTCACCCGTCGGACGGCGTAGGCTATCCTGAGGGCGTGAAGGTCTTCATCAGCGCGGACATCGAGGGCGTCACCGGCATCACCAGCTGGGAGGAGGCCCGCAAGTCCAACCCCGTCTACCATCCGTTCCAGCGGCAGATGACCGCCGAGGTCGCGGCGGCGTGCGAGGGTGCGCAGGCCGCGGGCGCTACCGAGGTGCTCGTCAAGGACGCACACGCCGGCGCCAACAACCTGAGCGCCGGTGAGCTTCCGCGCGGTGTGCGCCTGATCCGGGGCTGGAGCGGCCACCCCTACGGCATGGTCCAGGGGCTCGAGGACGACTTCGACGCCGCGCTCTTCGTGGGCTACCACGCGCGGGCGGGCGCCGGCGGCAACCCGCTGGCGCACACCATGTCGTCGATGAAGGTGGCGGAGATCCGGCTCAACGGAGAGCCCGCCTCGGAGTACCGCATCCACGCGCTGGCGGCCGCGCTCTCCGGCGTGCCGGTCGTCTTCGTCTCAGGCGACCGCACCCTCTGCGCCGAAGTCATGGCCTTCAACCCGGCGACGGTCACGTTCGCGACCAAGTGGGGAGAGGGGCCGTCCCAGGAGAGCGTTCATCCTGCCGAAGCTGTCGAGGCCATTCGCGACGGCGTGGGCCGCGCGCTCTCGGGCGACCTTGAACGCGCGCGCATCGAGCCGCCCGGCCACACGCGGCTCGAGATCGCCTACAAGTCGCACACGCTCGCCTACGCCGCTTCGCAGTATCCCGGCGCGAAGCAGGTAGACCCGCACACGATCCGCATCGAGCACGACAGCTACTTCGAGATCCTGCGGGCGCTCATGTTCGTGGTCTGAACCGGGTATCATCGGCGCATGCAGGCGATCACCTACCACGGCGCGCGGGACATGCGGCTCCAGGACGTTCCCGCTCCCGAGGTCGAGGCGGCGACCGACGTGGTCCTGCGCGTCACGCGCAGCACGATCTGCGGCTCGGATCTCCACCTGTGGCACGGGGCCATGCCGTCGCCCGAGACCGGCTTCACCGTCGGGCATGAGTTGGTAGGCGTCGTCGAAGAGGTCGGCAGCGCCGTGCACACGCTCGCGACCGGCGACCGCGTGTTCGTCTCGGCCGTGCTCGGCTGTGGCAGCTGCCCGCGCTGCCGGCGCGGCCTCTACAGCGCGTGCGCCGTGACGACGGCCGGAGGCACGCGCAGCAACGTGCTGGGCTTCGGGTCGGCGTACCCCGGTGGACAGGCCGAGCGCATTCGCGTGCCGTTCGCCGACGTCAACGTGTTCGCGATTCCCGATGACGTGACGGACGAGCAGGCGCTCTTCTTGACCGACATCCTGCCGACCGCGTACATGGCTGCGGACTTCGCGCGCGTCGAGGCCGGCTCTCACGTGGTCGTGTTCGGGTGTGGTCCGGTCGGGGCTCTCGCGCAGCGCTGCGCGCAGGTTCGGGGGGCCGCGCGAGTGATCGCGATCGACCCCGACGAGGGGCGTCTCGCGCTCGCCGGCAAGCGCGGCTGCGACGTGATTCACCCCGAGAAGGAGAACGTGCTGCAGCGCGTCCTCGAGCTGACCGGAGGCGAGGGCGCCGACAGCGTGATCGAGGCCGTCGGCCGGGCGGAGCTGGTTTCGCAGGCCGCGCTGCTGCTGCGCGCGGGTGGCGTGATCTCGGTGGCCGGCGTGATCGTCGCCAACGTGGACCTTCCGTGGGCGCTCTTCCTGCTCAAGAACCTGACGCTCCGCGGCGGGCTGGTGAACCCTCAGCAGTACGCCGCGCAGCTCCTGGCGCTGATCCAGGGCGGACGGCTCGATCCGTCCGAGCTGATCACGCACCGCATGCCGCTCGCCGAAGGCGCGGCGGCCTACGAGCTCTTCGCGTCGCACGCCGACGGCGTGCTGAAGGTCGTGCTCGAACCTTGAATCCCCCTGGACTCCTGATCGGAAGGAGTGGAGACAGACGATGACGACACGGCAGGTGGACCCCTGGCGCTTCGCGGGCCGGTTCCTCGAGAACGTGCTCTCGGGGAGCATTCCCGACGAACCGGCGTACGCCGAGATCCCGTGGACGCCGGTGCAGAAGCCGCTCTCGGAGTCGAAGCTGGCGCTGCTCTCGACGGCGGGCATCTCGATGAAGGGCGACAAGCCGTTCGACATGGAAGGCGAACGCAAGCGCCCCACCTGGGGAGACCCGAGCTGGCGCGCCCTGCGCAGCGACGCGACCTGCGCCACCATCGAGTCGAACCACCTGCACATCGACACGGGCTACATCGAGCGCGACCTCAATGTGGCGCTGCCGCTCGACCGGCTTCGCGAGCTTGTCGGCTCCGGCGAGGTCGGGTCCATGGCCGACACCCACTACTCGATCATGGGGTTCCAGGGCGCTGACTCGAGCGTGCTCGAGAACGAGAGCGCGCCCGAGATCGCCCGGTCCATGGTCGCCGAGCAGGTCGACCTGGTGCTGCTCGCACCCGTCTGACCCGACTGCTGCCGGTCGGTCGGACTGGTCGCACGCAAGATCGAAGAGGCGGGAATCCCGACGGTCACGCTCAACATGATCTGGCCGTTCCAGAAGCTGGTCGGAATGCCGCGCGTCGCCGCCATCGAGCACCCGTTCGGCCGTCCCTACGGGGACGTCGGTGACGCGGAGACGCAGATGGCGGTTCTTCGCGCCGCCCTGGCCGTGTTCGATAGCGCGAAGGCGCCCGGACACGTGGAGCACCTGCCGTTCACCTGGCACGAGGAGCCCAAGGAGACGAAGTGGCACCCGGCCGAGCCGTCTCCGATCATCGCGCTGATGAAGAAGAGGCGCGAGAAGAGCTAGCCGGGCGGAGCTCCTAGTCCGACAGGGCGTGCAGCAGGTTGCTCTGGGTGAGCAGCCCGACGAGCTTGCCGTCGGCGTCGACCACCGGCAGGTGCCGGATGCGGTGCTCGGTGACGATCGCGACGGCGTCGTCGACCGGCGCATCGGATCGCACCGTCGTCAGCGGAGAGGTCATCAGGTCGGTGGCCGTCTCGCGCGGCTCGGCCTTTCCAGTGGCCAGGTTCAGCGCGTAGCCGATGATGTCGCGCTCGCTGATGATGCCCACCGGAAGCTCGTCCTCGCAGACCAGCACGCACGAGACGCCGTATGCGTAGAGCTTCTTCACGACCTCGACGAGCGGGCAGCCCGGCTCGATCGAAACCACCTTCGCGGTCATGATGTTCTCGACGCTCATCGCGTGGTTCATCGGCCGAAGCCGGGCGGCAACTTGACCCGGCGGCGTCGCCGCTGGCGCTGCTGACGGAGCTTGACCGGGACGTCCGTCTCGTCTCCACTGCGGCTGACATGGACGCGGACACGACCCGAGGGAGTCCCGAGGCCGCCGCCCCTGGCCAGCCCAGCGCACACGCGCGCCGGCCCTTCCACGTCTTGGCGAAGCCGATCGGCCCGCTCTGCAACCTGCGCTGCGAGTACTGCTTCTACCTGGACAAGGTGTCGCTCTACCCGCGCGACGAGAACTTCCGCATGCCGGACCCCGTGCTCGAGCGCTACGTGCGCGAGCGGATCGAGAGCCGGCCGGCGGGCGCGCGCCAAGTGGAGTTCGCCTGGCAGGGGGGCGAGCCCACGCTGATGGGGCTCGACTTCTTCCGCCGCGCGCTCGACCTGCAGCGGCGTTTCGCGCCGCACGGAGTCGAGATCCACAACGCCCTGCAGACCAACGGAACGCGGCTCGACGACGAGTGGGCGCGCTTCTTGCGCGACGAGGGCTTCCTGGTCGGGATCAGCATCGACGGGCCTCCCGACCTGCACGACCGCTATCGCGTCGACGAGCGCGGAAAGGGCTCCCACCAGCCGGCGCTCCGGGGGCTCGAAGCGCTGGTCCGCAACGGCGTCGAGTTCAACACGCTGACCTGCATCCAGGCGCACAACGGAGACAGTGGGGAGCGGATCTTCGACTACCTGAAGTCCCTCGGCTCGCGGTACATGCAGTTCATTCCCGTCGTGGAGCGGGTCGACGGGGCCGGGGTCTCGCCACGCAGCGTCAGTGGCCTCCAGTTCGGGGGCTTCATGAACGCGATCTTCGACCGCTGGCTCGAGCGCGACGTCGGCCACGTGTTCGTTCAGCACTTCGACATGATGCTCGGCCTCGTCCTCGGCATGCCCTCATCGCTCTGCGTGCACAGCGCGGAGTGCGGCCGGAGCCTCGCCATGGAGCACAACGGCGACGTGTTCTCGTGCGATCACTTCGTGACCCCGGAGCACCGGATCGGAAACCTGATGCAGACGACGCTGGCGGAACTCGCCGACTCGGAGCAGGCGCTTCGCTTCGGAGCCGCAAAGTCGGAAACGCTGCCCCGCGACTGCCGGGAGTGCCGCTACCGCCGCTACTGCCACGGCGGCTGTCCGGCCGACCGGACCGACCGCACGGCGGCGGGTGAGCCCGGCCTCAACCACCTGTGCGAGGGCTACAAGCTCTTCTACGCGCACACCTTGCCCGTCTTCGAGGCCATGGGCCGCGCGCTCCGCGCCGATCGCCAAGCGTTCGAGTGGCGTGGGTTCGTTTCGGCGCGAGGCGGCTACTCGGAGGGGGCGCCGAAGAACAGCGCGTAGAGCGTCGGGACGACGACCATCGTGAGCACGGTCGCGAAGACCAGGCCGCCGATGATCGTGACCGCCATGGCGATGAAGAAGGCATCGAAGATCAGCGGGATCATGCCCAGCGCCGTCGTCGCGGCGGCCATCGACACCGGGCGCAGACGGCTCACACCGGCCTCGATGATGGCGGGCAGAAGCTCGCGGCCCTCGTGGATCTCGAGGTTGATCTGGTCCACCAGCACGACCGCATTCTTGATCAGCATGCCCATCAGGCTCAGGAACCCGAGCAGCGCCATGAAGCCGAACGGTTGGCCCGTCGCCAGCAGGCCGGCCGTCACGCCGATGACCGCGAGCGGGACACAGAGCCAGATCACCGCCGGCTGCCTCAGCGAGTTGAAGAGCAGGACCGTGATCAGGAACATGGCCGCGATGAAGTACGGGATGCTGGCCAGGAGCGGCTCCTGCGCGTTCTTGGTGTCCTCGTAGTCGCCACCCCACTCCACCCGGTAGCCGGGCGGATAGTCGAGCGCCTCGATCTGTGGACGCAGGCGGTCGAAGAGCACCGTCGCGGGGATCGTCTTCGGGTCCGCCAGTACCGTGAGCGTGCGCCTGCGGTCCCGCCGGTAGATGATCTCGTCCTCGTAGAGGGTCTCTTCGCCCAGGGTGACCTGCTGCAGCGGGATCATCTGCTGCGCGACGCGGCTCCAGATCTGCAGGTTCTGCAGCTGGTCGACGTTGTC
>JAFDDB010000213.1 GCA_019311115.1 Deltaproteobacteria bacterium | reverse complement strand
CCTACTTCACGCAGAAGCGCTAGCGGGGATCGGGAAGCCGCACGCCCGTACCGCCGAGTCCGCAGTAGCCGGCCGGGTTCTTGGCCAGGTACTGCTGGTGGTACTCCTCGGCGAAGAAGAACTCGGGCGAGTCCGCGAACTCGGTGGTGATGCGCCCGCGTCCGGCCTCATCGAGCGCCTTCTGGAAGATCTCGGCGCTCGCCGTGGCGGCTTGGCTCTGCGCGTCGGACGCGGTGTACGCCCCGGAGCGGTACTGCGTTCCCATGTCGTTGCCCTGCCGCATGCCCTGCGTCGGGTCGTGGCCTTCCCAGAACAACGTCAGCATGGCCGCATAGTCGGTGCGCTCCGGGTCGAAGACGACGCGCACGACCTCGTTGTGCCCGGTGAGACCCGAGCAGACCTCTTCGTAGCTCGGATTCGGCGTGTAGCCGGCGGCGTAGCCGACGGCCGTGCTGTACACGCCCGGCGCCTCCCAGAACATCCGCTCGGCGCCCCAGAAGCATCCCATCCCGAAGAGCGCGATCTCCATGCCCTCGAAGGGTCCGGCCATGGCGGCGCCGGAGACGTAGTGCCGCTCGGGCACGGGCATCGAGGCGCTTCGGCCCGGCAGGGCCTCTTCGCGGGTCGGCATCCTCATGGCTTCTCCTCTTCTCGCTCGGGCTCCCCACCCCCCTGCTTGCTCGCCAGACGGGGACTCAGCGCACACCGGTGGGCTTCGGGGCTCCGTCAGCGATGACGCGCGCCGCAGAAAGGTACAGGCTCTGCGAGACGAAGCTCGGCGAATCCTCGGCGAGCACGCGGCAGAGCTCGGCCTTGAGCGCGCGGGCTTCGACCAGGTCCGGTTCGTCGCCCGGTGCGAGCGCCAGTACGTCGACGACGTGGAGCGCCAGCTGGACCTGACCGGCGTCCCTAAGCTCTCGCACGCGAGCGAGAACCGCGCCACGGTCGGTGATCGCCTGCGCGACCGCGGCCGCCGCCGCGTCGGGGTGGGCCGGGTGCAGGTGGGTCGGGTTGCGATCCCACCAGCCGTTCTCGGCGCGAAAGATGTCGCGCACGATGTAGTCCGCGTGACCGTAGAGCGGGCGCATCCACGGCTGGTCGAAGAGCTCGGGCGGGTAGTCCAGGTCGTGCAGGATCTCGACCACGCCGAGGCCCCGGTTCATGCGTTCGACGACCTGCTGCCGCAGCCAGCGCAGCGCCGCCGAGGTGGCGCGCAGTACGCCCTGGATCCGCTCTCGCCCCTCGAGCGACGGCCCGAACTCCATGACGAGGACCTCGGGCTCGAGCGAGGCAAGTCGGTCGAGCGTATCGGCCCAGCGCACCGGGTCGCGTAGCGAACGCAGCGGCGTGCCCACGTTCGGAATGCTCGGCGTGACGGCGGCGCTGCCGTAGAGGATCCGCTCGCCCGGCAGCCACAGGGCGACGGCGTCGTCGGTCTCGGAGGGCGCCCACAGGATCTCGATCCGCCGGTCGCACGTCGCCAGCGTCATCGACTCGCGGAACGTCTCGGTGGGGAGGGTCATCTTCAGCGGCTGCTCGACCGACCCGATCGGGGCGCGGAACTGGAGCTCGATGAAGAGCTTCTGAAGCGGTTCGGTCTCGCGGTAGCGGCGCCAGCGCCGCACCAGGTTCTCGTGGGCGATGATCCGCGGCGCCGGGTCTCCGCGGCGCTCGGCATCCTCGAGCCAGGCGGTGACGCCGTCGTTGTAGCCCATGTGGCCGTGGCTGTAGACGATGGCGTGGACGGGCGCGTCGGTCAGCTCGCGAAGCGAGGCGATCATCTCGCGAGCCTTGCCGCGGGAGTTGCCGGTGTCGACCTGGACCACTCCGGCGTCCGTCTCGACGGACAGGGCGTTGCCCATCCCGCCGACGACGTGCACGCCCTTGGCGATCGTCCCGACGAACGAGGGGGCGGTCAGGGGATTCGTATTCTCCGCCCGAATCTTC
This sequence comes from Deltaproteobacteria bacterium, assembly GCA_019311115.1. Taxonomy (GTDB): domain Bacteria; phylum Myxococcota_A; class UBA9160; order SZUA-336; family SZUA-336; genus JAFDDB01. The sequence goes on along the minus strand of JAFDDB010000213.1, from coordinate 2,364 downwards.
GTGTCTTTCGCTTCTGCCATGTACGGATTATAGACAGGCCGAGGGAAACGGGAGAGGTGCCACCCGGCGACGGCGCCCCCGCGCTACGATGCGCCCCATAAGCGGAGGAGAAGCATGGACGCCGGGAGCTACACGGGTTTCGAGGTCGAGGTCTTCGAGCCGGGCATATTGAGGATCCTCTTCAACCAGCCGGAGCGCCTGAACGGCATGAGCGCGCCCATGAAGCGCGACCTGGTCGAGATCCTCCTCCAGGCTCAGCTCGACAACGCGGTGCGGGTGGTCGTCTTTACGGGCACGGGCCGCGCCTTCTGCGCCGGCGACGACCTGAAGGGCTATGCGAAGTCCGGAGCGCAGGACGGACTCGTTCCTCCCATCCCGCCCGGTCACGACACCGCCATCGGCACCTACGACGGGCTGCGGGGCATCTCGCAGCCGGTGAACCGGGCGGTTCGCGCGCTCGACAAGCTGTCGATCGCCGCCATCAACGGGGTCGCGATCCAGACCGGGTTCTCGCTGGCGCTGGCGTGTGACTTCAGGCTGGCCGCTCGCTCCGCCCGGATGGGCAGCGCGACGCTGCGCTTCGGGCTCCTCCCCGACGAGGGCGGACAGTACCTGCTGGTGCAGCACCTGGGCGTGGCGCGCGCCATCGACTTCATGATGCGCAAGCGCATCGTAGACGCCGACACGGCGCTCGAGCTCGGCCTCGTCCACGAGGTGACGGACGACGGCGACCTGCAGAAGCGCGCGATGGAGCTCGCGGACGAGCTGGCGAACGGGCCGCAGGTGTCGATGCGGCTGCTCAAGCGCTCGATCTACAACGCCGCCGAACTGGGCTTCGACCAGGCTCTGGACGAGATCGCCGCGAAGACCGCGATCACCGATCATCACGCCGACGCGCGCGAGGGCGTCCTCGCCTTTCGCGAGAAGCGCGAGCCGCGCTTCAACGACTGGCTCGAGTCGGATTGAGGCGCGGCTTCGGCACCGGGGGGTTGCGGGAGCGTTCAGGTTCGATCAGACACGGGGCGAGCCCCGTCCATGGCGCGCGCCTGCGCACCGCCGTGCGTCCATGCGTCCGTACGCAGACGGGCGTCACGCTGAAGAAGGAGTTCGAGATGGGCCGAGGTGCGACCGGGTCGTGGATCATCGCCCTGCTCTTGTCACTCGCCGCGCACGAAGCCCGTGCCGACCGGATCGTCTTCCACAACGGCGATCGGCTGAGGGGCACCATCCTGTCGCTGGCCGAGGACGAGTTCGTCTTCGCGTCGGAGGTCGCCGGGCGCATGCGGCTCGACGCCAAGCGCGTGCGCACCTTCTCGACCCGCGAGGCGATCGAGATCCACGCGCGAGACGGCAGCGTCCTGCAGGCGAACATCAACGAGAGCGACGGCCAGACGATCACGGTCTTCGTCGAGGGAGAGGACGACCCGCGCACCCTGAACCTCGACGAGATCACGTCGATCAACCCGCCCAAGCCCAAGCCGTGGTCGGGGCGGGTGACGGCCGGCGTCAACTTCGAACGTGGGAACACGGTCACCGACACCGCAGACCTGTCGCTCAATACGACGTACCGGCTCGAGGACGATCGCATCAACTTCCGCGGACGGGCCGAGTCCGAGCGTGACGACGGCAACACGGCGAAGCGCCGCTTCCGCAGCACGGTCAAGTGGGACCACTTCTACCGTGAGCGGCGCTACTTCTACACGCGCGTCTTCGGCGAGAACGACCGCGTGGCAGACCTGAAGCTGCGCTTCGAGTACGGCCACGGCATCGGCGTGCAGTGGTTCGACTCGGACGCCATTCGGCTCTCGACCGAAGCGGGCGTGAACTGGGTGCGCCGGACCTTCCGCGACGGAACGCGCTCCGAGGAAGGCTACGCCGGCCGCGTGGCCTGGGACATCATGCGGCGGATCGCCCCCGGAGTCCGCTTCTTTCACGAGGGAAGCTGGACCCCGAGCTTCGAAGACAAGAACGATCACCTGTTCCTGACCGAGACGGGAATCCGCACCAACCTGACGCAGCAGTTCATCCTCGAGACCAAGGTGATCTGGGAGTACGACGGAATTCCGGCCGACGACGCCAAGACGCAGGACGTCGAGTACATCATCAGCGTCGGCTACGAGTTCTGAGCCACAGCGAAACTCCAGGAAGGAGATGCCATGAACGAACTCAGCGAGCAACTGGTCGAAACGGCGGCCGACTACGGACCGGACCTGCTGGGTGCAGCGGTCATCCTGATCCTCGGCTGGTGGGTGGCGAGCCTCGCCTCGCGCCTGGTCCGCCGCATGATGACCCGGGCCGAAATCGCCGGCACGCTGGTCGGGTTCGCCGCGAACCTGACCTACATGGCCGCGATCGTCTTCGTCA
>JAFDDB010000212.1 GCA_019311115.1 Deltaproteobacteria bacterium | reverse complement strand
CGCGACCCGCGCGACGAGGGCGCGCCTGCGATCACGCGCGGCGCGGGCCGCCCGACCAAGCGCGACCGGCGCACGATGCGAAAGATCCGCGGGCGCTAGGCTCGGGAAGTGGGCGGTCCGGAATCGCGGTTGTAGAAGTCCTTGCCCGTGGCGCCGAAAATGGGGACTTCCAGATGTGTGGTCGAAACGAAGAAGCTCGAACCCTGCTCGGCTGCGCGCAGATGGCGCAGCACTGCGGTGTCGAAGTTCGCATGCGCCGGGACCGTGCCGTCGCGCGATGACATGCCGAGGTCGCCCTGCTCGCTCGGACGAGCCAAGGGAACGACGTCGCGCTTCGAGAGGTTGCGGATCACGTAGCGCGGGATGAGCGTATCGTACCGATCCCGCACGAACTCGCTCAGGATCGTGCGATGTTGGAAGACGTCCGGCCGCTCCTGCCGCCCCGTGTGGACGCGCTCGAAACGCTCGGCGAGCTTGTAGTAGGTCGCCACGTGCACCGCGCCCAATCCCATCTCGTTGCCGACGGACACGCGCGTGCGATTGCCTTCGACGATGCTCCCCATGACCAGTCCGTTGCTGCGGAGGGCCATGCCGACCTGGCTGAGCAGGCTGCCGAGGCTGATCGTGCCGTAGTAGGCGGCCTTTTCGTACTGCTTCACGACGGGGTCGATATGGTGGTGCACGATGCCGGGGCGCGCCTCGTTGTAGATATCCTTGCGTCGCGCGGCGTTCGACTTGCCGGGAAGGCCCTGTTTCGTGTCCTTCTGAAACTGCTTGTACTCCGTCTGGTGCGCAGTCTTTGCCTGAGCGAGCGCCTTTTCCATCTCGCGGATGCGCTCCCGCTGGAACCGACTCTCCCGCGCGAGTTGGTCGCGGTAGGTCTCCATGATGACGAGCTTGGCGATCGCGACCTTCACCGCGCTCATCCGGGCGGTCGGCGCCGGGTCGTTGAGACAGAACGCGACTTCCTGCTGATCCACGGGCACCTCCTGCACTCCCGGCGGGCTGCTGCGTGGCCCCTGTCACGGCGCGACCGTCCCGCAGGGTACCGGGCATTGTGCCGGTTTTCGCCAGCGAGCGGCACGCCGTGCCAGCCACCCACTGGCTGAATCCAAGTCGATGCTCCGCTTCGGTCGGCTCGATGTCGAAGACCTCGTCGAGGCTCATCGCTTCGAGGCCCTGGGAGTTCTTCGCCCGACACGCGCGCGCAGAGTAGCCGCCGACATCAGCCGTCCAGCGTCCGCACCGCCTGGCGCTACCCCGGAACACGCCCGGTCGGAGCGGGTATCCTGACGAATCAGCTCCGGAGCGGGAGGGTGGCCATGGCGACGAACGTCCATGTCGGCACCGGCGACAACATCTACGAGGCCATCTCCGAAGAGAGCGACGATTGAGGATCCTGGTGCTCAACTCGGGGAGCTCTTCGATCAAGTACAAGCTCTTCGACATGCGCGACCGCAGCGAGGTCGCGGGCGGCGCCGCAGAGCGGATCGGAGGGGCCGGGAGCCGTCTGGTTCACCGCGACGGCAGCGGGGCCGAGCAAGTCGACGCCGGCGCGCCGATCCTCGACCACGGGGAGGCGATCGACCGCATCGCCAGGCTCCTGGGCGAGTCGGGCGTCGGAGCCGACGAGGAGGCTCTCTCGGGCATCGGGCATCGCGTCGTCCACGGGGGAGAGACCTTTCGCGAGCCGACCCTGATCGACGACCGCGTGGTGTCCGCGATCCGTGACCTGTCGAGCCTCGCCCCACTTCACAATCCCGCGAACCTGCAGGGCATCGAGGTCGCCCTGGAGCGGCGACCCGACCTGCCGCAGGTGGCGGTCTTCGACACGGCCTTCCACCAGACGATCCCGCCGCACGCCCACCGCTACGCGATTCCGCACGAGTGGTACGAGTCGCATCGCGTGCGGCGTTACGGCTTCCACGGGACGTCACACGCGTACGTGTCCAGGCAAGCCGCGGTCTTCCTGGGGCGCCCCCTGGTGGAGCTGAACCTGATCGTGCTGCACCTGGGAAACGGGGCGAGCGCGGCCGCGATCGAGGCCGGCCGAAGCGTCGACACCTCCATGGGCCTGACCCCCCTCGAGGGCCTCGTCATGGGGACACGCAGCGGCGACCTCGACCCCGCGCTGATCTTCCACGTTGCGCGCGAGAGCGGGCAGTCGCTCGACGACCTCGACGCAGCGTTGAGCGGGCGCAGCGGCCTCCAGGGCCTGTGCGGCGTGGGCGACATGCGAGACGTACTCGCGCGCGAAGAAGCAGGAGACGAGCGCGCGCGGCTCGCCGTCGAGGTCTACACGTATCGGATCCGGAAATACATCGGGGCCTACGTGGCGGCGCTGGGCCACGTGGACGCGGTCGTGTTCACGGCGGGAGTGGGCGAGAACTCTCCCGAGGTCCGGGAACGCGCCTGTCGCCGCCTCGGCGGGCTCGGCATCGAGATCGACCCCGTACGCAACCGCGCGGCCGGGCACGCGGCCCGCGCGATTCACGTCGAGGGCGGCGCGGTGCCGGTGCTCGTCGTACCCACGAACGAAGAGCTCGAGATCGCGGAGCAGACCCTGCACTGTATCCGGAACCGGCGCTAGAACTCGACCTCGAGCATGTCGTAGACGGTCTTGCGCATGCCCAGGAACTCGTAGACGCGGCGCGCGCGGTCGTTCTCCTTCTCGACGTAGAGGCGGAGTCCGCAGGCCCCTGCGCTCCGTGCTTCGCTCTCGACCCGGGCGTGTAGCGCGCGGTACACGCCGCGGCCCCGCGCGTCGGGCGCCACGTAGACCGACTGGATCCACCAGAAGGGCGCGTTGCGCCACTCGCTCCACTCGAACGTGACCATCAGGGCGCCGGCGGGGCGGCCCCCGTCTTCGGCGACCAGGTAGAAGCCGCGCGCCTCGTCGTCGAAGACCGCGTCGACACCCGCTCGCAGCGTCGCGGAGTCGAGGGCGCGGTCCTCGGTCTCCGCCGCCATGGCGGCGTTGAACTCGACCAGGGAATCGGCGTCTTCCCGCGTCGCGCGGCGCACCTGTAGTGACTCGCTCATGCCTCATCTTGACACGACGCGCCGCACGGAAGCAGCATGGCCGCGTGAGCGCGCCGGCCGATCGCTACAGCTTCATCCCGACGGGACGTGCTCCCCTCCAGGTCGACCGCGCCGAGGGGGCGTGGCTGTATACGGGGGATGGACGCCGCATCCTCGACGCCGCGGGCGGCGCCATCGTGGCGAACATCGGCCACGGGCGCCGCGAGGTCGCCGAGGCCTATGCGCGCGGCCTCGAAGAGGTGAGCTACGTGGTGCCGCCCTTCCGCACCTCGAGCCGCGCCGCACTGATCGACCGGCTGCTCGAGGACTGGCTCCCCGGCGGAACGGGAGGCGGGCTCACGCGCGTCGTATTCACGAGCGGCGGGTCCGAGTCGGTCGACGCCGCCATCCGGCTGGCGCGGCAGCACCACGTGTCGGCCGGGCGCACCGGGCGCTGGAAGGTGATCGGCCGCGACCTCTCCTACCACGGGACCACGCTGGCGACGCTCGCGATCGGGGGCAACACGAAGCGCAAGGCCGGCTTCGAGCCGTACCTTTTCGACTCGCCGCGCGCGCCGGCGTGCTACTGCCTGCGCTGTCCGCTCGGTCTCGAGCCGCGGTCCTGCAACATGGCCTGCGCCGACGAGGTCGAACGGATCATCGAGCGCGAGGGTCCCGACACGGTGGCCGCCTTCATCGCGGAGCCGATCGTCGGCTCGACCGCGGGCGCGATCGAGCCGCCCGACGACTACTGGCCACGCCTCGCCGACATCTGCCGCAAGCACGGCGTGCTGCTGATCGCCGACGAGGTGATGACGGGCTACGGGCGTACGGGCCGGCGCTTCGCCGTCGACCACTGGGGCGTGTGTCCGGACATCCTGGTCGGCGGCAAGGGGCTCTCGGGCGGCTACGCGCCGATGGGTGCGATCGCGGCGACCGACGCGGTCGTCGCTCCCATCGCGGAGCGCGGCGACGACCTCATGTTCTACACGTACGCCGCGCACCCGGCCTCGTGCGCCGCGTCGCTTGCGGTGCTCGACATCCTGGAGCGCGAGAAGCTGGTCGAGCGCTGCGCCGAGGTCGGCGCGGAGCTGCGCGCACACCTGGAGGAGCGGCTGGGCGGCCACCCGAACGTGGGCGACATCCGCGGCCGTGGACTCCTGCTCGGCGTCGAGCGACCGCGACACGCTCGAGGCGTTCCCGCCCGAGGCGCGCGTCACGCAGCACGTGGTCGGCGCCGGGCTCGCCGAGGGCGTCTTCTTCTACCCCGGAGGCTCGGCGCCGGCGCAGGACTGCGTCGTGCTCGGGCCGCCCTTCATCATCGAGCGCGCGGAGATCGAGCTGATCGGAAAGGCGCTCGAGCGCGCCATCTCGGCCGCCGTCGAGCGGGCTCAGTCCGCGGGGCCCGGCGCCGGCTGATCGATCGCCTGCGGCTCGAGCAGCCGGGGGATCTCGATCCTGGGGCAGCGGTTCATCACCACCGGCACGCCCGCGGCTTCGGCGCGCACCGCGGCGGACTCGTCGATCACGCCGAGCTGCAGCCAGACGAACCGCGCACCCGCCTCGACGGCCTCGTCGACGACCGCGCCCGCGTGCTCGGAGCGCCGGAACACGTCGACCAGGTCGATCCGTTCCGGGACGTCGGAGAGCCGCGGCCACACCTTCTCGCCCAGGATCTCGGGCTCGCGGCAGGCGGGGTTCACGGGGATGGTGCGGTAGCCGTGACGCTGCAGGTACGCCATGACGCCGTGGCTGTCGCGCGCGGGGTCCGGGCTGGCGCCGACGACTGCGATGACGCGCGACTCGCGCAGCATGCGCAGGATCTTGTCGTCCTCCGCGGTCACCTCGTCTGCACGTCTACGCTGCCGCACAGCGCGAAGCCGGTCACGCGGATCAGCGGGGGCTCCTCGTCCGGCGAAGGCTCCTCCGGGCCGCCGGTCACCCAGTCGCGAAGCACGTCGCGGGCGCGCCGTTTAGACTTCTGCTCGAAGCTCCCCAGCAGCGGCAGGCCCTCCATCTCGATGTCGGCGCCGGCCGGCGCGACGATCGTGATGGATCCCATGATCGCGGTCGCGCGGATCTCGATCACCCCGCTCGCGGGCAGCCACGCCTGCTCGAAGTCCAGCGTCACCTCGCCCATGATCGAGGTCACGTCGATGTGCTCGGCGGGCTCCCAGCGGCCCTGGCGCTTGACGCCGCTCATGAACGCGAAGAACGACTGCGGCTCGACGTCCTCGAAGTCGTCGTCCTCGAGCGCCCCGGGTGCGTGCGCCACGGACTCGTCGTGGGGCGGGCGGACCTCGACCTCGGGGACGCTCCGCGTCGTGTCGTCAGTGCGGCCGGGCATCGTGAGGATGATCCCACAGGTATGCGGGCGAGGCCAGCCGCGTCCGGCGGACTCGATCCCCGGGACGCGGCATGCGATCCTCGCGACATGCCGACCCTGATCGAAGAGCCCACGCGCATCGAGGCCGCCGGGAACAAGCCGAAGCAGATCGACGAGTTCGTCGGCCACGTCAACTCGAACACGGCGTCACTCAGCGTCGCTCGCATGACCAGCCCGTCCGGCTGGGTCGAGCCAGGCCAGACGCCCGAGTTCGACGAGTTCACCCTGGTGCTCGGGGGTGTGCTCCACGTCGAGCACCGCGACGGCGCGCTCGACGTGCGCGCCGGCCAGGCCGTGATCGCGCACCGCGGCGAGTGGGTGCGCTACTCGACGCCGGGGCCCGAGGGCGCGGTCTACGTCGCGGTCTGCCTACCCGCGTTCTCGCCCGACAACGTGAACCGGGACGCCTCGGGTTGATGCTGCGGATCGGCATTCTCGGCGCGGCGCATCCGCGGACTGACGAGGGCGCCGTTTGACGGTCCTGGCCAACGCCTGGCTGATCGCCTTCCTGGTTTCGGCGGTGTTCGCGCTGCTCGACGGCGTGTTCGCGTCGAGCCCGGCAGGGCCAGTGCTCGCGGGCTTGCGCGGCTCGTCGTTCGGCGCCGTCGTGCTCGGCTCGCCGATCATCTACGCGGCGCTGATCACGACGCGCCTGCCCAAGGGGATCTTCCTGCCCCTGCTGCTCTTCGTCCCGTTCTCGACGCTCGGCGGCATGCCGCTCCCGCTCTGGATCCCCTTCTCCAGGCTGACGCTCGCGCTCTCGCTCGTGCAGATCAGCTTGTTCCTGGTGGCGATCGTGCGCGTGCAGCAGCGCGGCGGAAGCTTGCTGCTCACGCACTCCGAAGACCCCGGGCCGCTCGTCACCCGGCGAAGCGCCGTCGAGTTCGTGGCGGTCTGCGTCGTCGCCGTGCCCCTGGCCCTGCTGCTGTACGTATCGGGCAGCCTGTCGATGGCGCTCGACCACTTCACCGGCGGCTTCGTGCGCCTCGAGGGCGAGGGCCTGGTCGCCGAGGAGCGCCGCTACGAGCGCGGCGACCGCACCGTGTACCTGATCCCGATGGTGCACGTGGCCGAGGGCAGCTTCTACCGCGACGTGCTCTCGTCGGTGCCGGTCGAGGACTCGATCATCCTGGCCGAGGGCATGAGCGACGAGTCCGGATCGCTGAGCGGCGACCTGTCGTACAGGGGTGTGGCGCGTGCGCTCGGGCTGCAGGCGCAAGAGGACGCGCTCGAGCCCGCCGACGCGCACTACGTGGAGAACGCGGACCTCGACATCAGCGCCCTGTCGCCCGAGACCATCGACCTGATCGACGCAGCGGCGCTGTTCCTGGTCGCGGAGGATCCCGAGCAGCGCGCGGAGGCATGGGCACGCGTCAACGCGCGAGTGCGTGAGCCCGGCATGGTCGAGCGCGCGGCCGACGAGGTGATCGGCATGCGGAACCGCCACCTGCTCGGCCGTATCGACGCGTCGCTCGAGGAGTTCCGCCACGTGGTCGTGCCCTGGGGCGCGGCTCACATGCCCCAGCTCGAGCGCGGCGTGTTGGCGCGCGGGTTCAGCCTGTCGGGACGCGAGTCGCGCACGGTCGTGCGCCTCGC